>NZ_JBFALK010000013.1:0-217184 GCF_040656155.1 Microtetraspora glauca | reverse complement strand
CGAGTCCCGAGCGACGAGGAAAGCCACCGTCTCGAGGGCGCCCCGAGCCCGCCGTGCCGAAGGCGCGGCAATCAGGCACAGCGAGGGGCGCGGCGGTGGTTTGACGAGAAGCGAGCGGGCGAGGGACGAGTCCCGAGCGACGAGGAAAGCCACCGTCTCGAGGGCGCCCCGAGCCCGCCGTGCCGAAGGCGCGGCAATCAGGCACAGCGAGGGGCGCGGCGGGGAAGTAACCGACGAGCGAGCGGGGAGCGAGGCACGAGCGACTCCGAGCGAGGAGGGCACGAGTCGCCTCAAGGGCGCCCCGAGCCCGCCGTGCCGAAGGCGCGGCAATCAGGCACCGCGCGCCGGAGATCACGCCACGAAGGGCGGCCTGCCGCTCTCGCTCACCATGGGCAGCCCGGCGGCGGCCCAGGACTGCATGCCGCCGTCCACGTTGATCGCCTCGCGCCCGATGTGGTTCAGCCAGGCGGCGGCGTGGGCTGAGCGGCCGCCGACCCGGCAGACCACGTAGACGGGCCGGTCCAGGGGGACCTCGCCGACGCGGCTCTGCAGTTCGCCAAGGGGGATGTGACACGCGTCGGGCGCGTGCCCGGCCTGCCATTCGTCCGGCTCGCGGACGTCGAGAAGGTAGGCCCCGTCCGGCAGGGATTTCACGTCGATCTCAGGGAACGTCATACCGTCTATTTTCCCAGCCACCGGTCATGCGGGGGCACGGTCGGCCATCCGGGAGCTCCCGGCAAAATCCGGAAGACTCCGAAAGGGTGCCTGAAGAGGTCAGAAGAACGACGGGGCTCCGGCCCCCGCGCCGACTCCGGCGCCGCGGCCGAAGGTGCGCCACACCCACACCTGCGCGACCACCATGACGGGCACGCAGGGCAGGACCACCAGGGTGAGCACGCCCAGGGTGCCGGGAGGCGCCACGTGGTCGAGCAGCCACGGGGTCGCGACGGCCAGGGGCACCGCCACCGGGATGGCGGCCAGGCACGCCGAGCCGAGCAGCGCCCTGCCGGTACGGCCGGGCCCGCCGAGCCGCCAGACCGCGAACCTCCGGCCGTGGAGGGCGAACACCCCGACCACCAGCGCCGCGTAGCCCACCCCGAGCGGGGTGAGCACCGGCCCGCCCTGGACGAGGGCGGCCAGCGCCAGGCCCCAGGTCAGGGCCAGGCCGAACGAGCCGACGCAGAGCACGCCGTCCCAGAACGCCCGCCAGGCACGGCCGTCCTGCCTGCGCCGGAACCACAATCCGGCGTCACGGAGCACCCACGACACGAGCAGCCCGACGACCAGCGGATAGAGGGTGAACAGCACCTCGCCCTCCAGGTGGGGGAACGCGCCGAACAGCACGCCCACCACCGCGACCAGCCACACCTCGCCGGCCAGGACGAACGGCGCCATCCCCGCCACCAGCCGGTCCCGCTCCGCGCCGGTACGGCCGAGCACGGGCAGCAGCATGCCGAGTCCGATGTCGAAGCCCTCCAGGGCGAAGTAGCCGATCAGCAGCAGCGCGAACACGCCGAGCCAGAGGATGTCCATCGTCGTCTCCTAGAGAGGCGGCACTAGAGGGCGGCACAGAGGCGGCATCAGAGGATCAGCGCCGGGGCGGGCGCGGGCGGGCGCCCGGAGGCGCCGAGGGTCGCGGCGGCCGGGCCGCGCCGTACGGTGCGGGTGATGAGCAGGTAGTCCACGACGGCGAGCAGGCCGAGCACACCGGTGAAGGCGACGAAGGAGCCGACGATCATGCCTGGGGTGAGCCCGGGGGACATGGCGTCCTTCACGGTCAGCCTGCCGTACACGATCCAGGGCTGGCGGCCGATCTCGCGGACCAGCCAGCCGAGGATCGCCGCGATGAACGGCAGCGGGGTCATGAGCATCAGCAGCGGGTGCGTCCACCGCCAGCGGGCCAGCCAGTCGCGGAACAGCAGCGGGGTCAGGCCGAACATCACCGCGAACTGGATGAGCTGTCCGATGAGGATCATGAAGCCCAGTGGGACACCGACGGCCGGTCCGCCGTTGAATTTGCCCGGCTGGACCAGGCCGACCGCGCCGAACTGGGCGTAGCCGAAGCCCACGGTGATCGTGGTGCCGATGAGCGCCCCCACCACGCCGAGGCGCAACGATCGGACGAAGAACTCCCACTCGGACGTGCGGCGGAACAGGTGGTAGGCGCTCGCGCCGATGATGACGAAGCTGCCGACGAACAGGCCCGCCCCGAGCACGTGGGGCAGCGCGAAGACGAGCGTCGGGTTGGTCAACAGGGCGCCGAAGTCGGTCAGCACGAGGTGATCCCCGCGCAGTTCGGCCGCCGCCGGGTTCTGCAGGAACGAGTTCGCCACGAGGATCCAGAACGCGGAGGCGTACGCCGTGAGCGCGACAAGCCAGATGCACGCCAGGTGCAGCCACCGCGGCAGCCGGTGCCAGCCGAAGATCCACAGGCCGAGGAAGGTGGACTCCAGGAAGAAGGCCACCATCGTCTCGATCGCCAGCGGCGCGCCGAAGACGTCTCCCGCGTACCGCGACAGCCCGCTCCAGCTCAGTCCGAACTGGAACTCCATCACCAGGCCGGTGAAGACGCCCAGCGCGTAGTTGATGACGTAGATCTGGCCCCAGAACCGGGCCATCCGCTCGAAGACCGGCTTCCCGCTGATGACATGGCGGGTCTGCATGATCGCGACAAGGGGGGCCAGGCCGAGGGTGAGCACGACGAACAGGAAGTGCAGGCTTCCCGTCACCGCGAACTGCGCCCGTGCCAGATCGAGCACGTCCATGTCCCAACTCCCTTGTTGTGCCTCTCTACATATAGAGAGACTACATGTAGGATGGCAAGAAAGACACAGGGATTAGGGTGAGGCCGTGAACACCAACGCGCTCCATGGACACATGGACGCCCTGCTGCTCTCCGTGCTGGAACACGAGCCCCTGCACGGCTACGCGATCATCGAGGCGCTCCAGGAACGCAGCGGTGGAGCGCTCGCCGTGCCGACCGGCACGGTCTATCCCGCCCTCAGGAGGCTGGAGCGGGCCGGCTATCTCGCCGGCGAGTGGGCGACCGTCGGCGGGCGCAAGCGCCGCACCTACCGGCTCACCCCGACAGGTCGTACGGCTCTCGCGGGCGAGCGGTCGGCCTGGCGGGAGTTCACCGCCGCGATCGGCAGCGTGCTGGAGCCGCGCACCCAGTGACGCCGTTCCCCCGCGGTCAGCCCGTCCCCACGATCAGCCGGAGACGCGGAAACTGGCCATCAGGCACCGCGTCCCGCTGTGGAGTTGCCACAGGGTGACGGCGCCGGTGAGCAGCATCGCGACGACACCGGGCGCGTACACCGTGATGTCGATCGCGGAAGCCGAGGACAGCAGGAAGGACAGCACGCCGACCACCGGCACCTTGACCCAGATGAGCACGCCCAGCGCCCGGGTGACCAGCAAGGGACGCCGCACCCTGCGCCGTGCCGGCCCGACGATGATCAGCGCCACCGCCCCGAGCAGCCCGACGGCGATCCCGGAGTAGTCGACCACACGCGAGACGGGGCCGAACCAGCCGGGCCACTGTGCCATCGCCGCGGCGGGATCGGCCGGGTAGTTCTGCCAGATCACGCTCCACATCAGCGTGGTGAGGGGGACGCTGAGGAACAGCAGCAGCGCCGTGCGGCGCCCCTGTCCGACGGCGAGCTCCTCCTGGTAGGCGGGGGCGATCTCGCCGATCGCGCCGAACTCCTCGACCGCCAGCCGCTCGGCCTCGGATCGGGGCAGGCCGTCGGCCTCCAGCGCCTCGGTGGCGTCCACGAGGCCGTCACGCGCCTCGGCCATCAGGTCCCGCTTGACCCGCCACGGACCGCGCAGGGAACGGGCGAGCCCCGTCACGTAGTCGTCGATGACACTCGCGCTCGCCATGCCGTTCCCCAGTCGGTCCGTGCCGCTCCCGCGCGCCGGGGCGGGGTCGTCCCATCTTCGCGCGGAACGGCTCCGGAGGGGATCAGGGAGATCCCTGATCCGATCCCCGGCTTCCCCGGCTTCCCCGGCTTCCCCGGCTTTCCCGGCTTCCCCGGCTTTCCGCGCTATTTCAGCAGCTTGGACAGGCGGCGGTCGGCGAGCGGCTTGCCGCCGGTCTGGCAGGTGGGGCAGTACTGCAGGGAGGAGTCGGCGAACGACACCTCCCTGATCGTGTCGCCGCAGACCTCACACGTCTCGCCGGTACGGCCGTGCACGCGCAGGCCCGACTTCTTCTCCGCCTTGAGGTCCTTGGCGGCCAGCCCCCGAGCCCGCCCGACGGCGTCGCGGAGCGTCGTGACGATCGCCTCGTGCAGCTCGGCGATCTGGGCGTCCGTCAACGTCCCGGCGATCTTGAAAGGGGACATGCGGGCGACGTGCAGCACCTCGTCGGAGTACGCGTTGCCGATGCCCGCGATCACCTTCTGGTCCCGGAGCAGCCCCTTGATCTGGGTGCGGCCGCCGGTCAGGATCGCCTTGAGCGCGTCCGGGGTGAAATCGTCGGCCAGCGGGTCGGGGCCCAGGCTCGCGATCCCGGGGACCTCGGCCGGATCACGCACGACGTACACCGCGAGGCGCTTCTGCGTGCCCGCCTCGGTGAGCTCGAAGCCGGGGGCCCGGCCGTCGCCGTCCGGCGCGAGCCGTACCCGCACCGCGAGCGGGCTCTTGCCGGGGCGGACCGGCTTCGCGCCCGTGAGGTCCTCCCGCCAGCGCAGCCATCCGCCGCGGGCGAGGTGCGTGACGAGGTGCACACCGTCGCAGTCGAGGTCGAGGAACTTGCCGTGCCTGGCCACGCCGGTCACGGTCAGCCCGCCGAGCGCGCTGACCGGCGGGTCCACGGTCTTCAACGCCTGGAAGGCGACCACGTCGACCGCCGCGATCACGCGGCCCACGGCGCGCTCGCCCAGGAACTCGGCGAGCGCCTCCACCTCGGGAAGCTCCGGCATGCCCTCACACTACCGGCCGCTCGTCCACAGGCTGTGGACAAACGCTACGGCACATCCCAGAAGGCCAGCTCGTGCCGCATCCCCTCGACGAAGAACTCCTCCGCGCGCTCGGGCCGTACGTCGTCGATCATCTGGGCGATGCGGTCGGAGAGCGCGGCGAATCCGGGGTCGGCGTAGGTGTCCACCCACGCCTTGTAGCGCGGCTCGGCCGGCGGATTCTCCGCGAGGATCCGCCCGAGCGTCGAGTAGCCCCACATGCAGGGATACAGCGCCGCCAGGCCGTTCCCGTAGTCGGCGGCGGACTCCAGCAGGAACGCCGTGTACGCGGCGCAGGCGGGCCCCTTCACGGCGCCGCCCAGGTCGGCGCCGAAGTCCGCGGAGAGCGACCGGTGAAGGTCCAGCTCCTCGTGCCAGGTCGAGTACGCGAGATCGACCAGCACCCCGAGGTGGGCGTCGGGCGCCTGCCAGGCCAGCCGGGAGAAGACCCGGACGTAGTCGAGCAGGTAGAGGTAGTCCTGCTCCAGCCACGAGCGGAAGACCTCGTCAGGCAGGTCACCTCGCGCGATGCCCCGCACGGTGGGATGCGCGAGCTGGGCCTCCAGCAGCGGACGGCCGACGGCGTGCAGTTCCTGAGAAATCCCCATAAGGGGACATTGTGGCTGACATCGCGCTTCCCGGATCCCGCGCCACCATATGGTCGAGGGCGTGACGACGACAATCGCCGAAGAGGTCCTGCTTCTCGCCTACCGTGAGGACACCGGAAAGCCCCAGATCGGCTCGGTCGAACTGGACGCCGCGGTCGCGGGCGCCGTCCTGGCCGAGCTCGCCGTGAACGGCCGCATCGATCTGGACGGCACGAAGGTCGTGGCGAAGGACGCGACCCCGCTCGGTGACGATGAGCTGGACGCGGCCCTCGCCCGGATCGCCGGGGACACCCGGGAACGCAAGCCGGAGTGGTGGGTCGGCAAGCTCGACTCCAGGAAGCTCCGCGGCCGTCTGCTGGCCCGCCTGGCCGAGCACGGCGTCCTGTCCGAGGAACGGACCAAGATCCTCGGAATCTTCCCCTCGACCCGCTACCCGGAGCACGACCCGGCCCCGGAGCTGGAGATCCGGCAGCGGATCGAGCGCGTGCTCGGCGGCGAGGATCCCGACGAGCGCACGGCCGTGCTCATCGCGGTGCTGCACGCGTCGAAGCTCGATCGCAAGGCGTTCCCCGACGCCCCCGGGAAGCGGATCAAGGAGATCGCCGAGGGCGAGTGGGCCGGCGCGGCGGTGAAGAAGACGATCGCCTCCATCCACGCCGCCGTTCTGGCGGGAACCATCGCCGCGACGGTCGCCGCCAGCGCGTCGACCGGGTGAGCACGCGCGGAGCGGTCGGCGCGCCCGCTCCGGCCGCTCGGGCTACTTGGTGATGGTGTCCTTCGGAGCGGGCTTGTCCTGGGCCAGCGCCTCGAACAGGCGGTTGGCCTTCGCGGAGTCCCACTTGACGACCGACTGACCGTCGATCGTGGGGAACCCGCTGACCGGGACGCCCGTGGCGATCGGGCTGCCCTTCATCGCGAGGCCGACCGACAGCAGGTCGTACAGGCCGGTCCCGGGATCGACGGCCACCGACTCCGCCGCGCTCAGGCCAAGGGGCACCGAGGTGAACGGGTTGAGCAGGGTGCCGGGGCTCGCCGCCTTCTGCACCACGGCCGAGAAGAACTGACGCTGCCGCTGGGTCCGCTCGAAGTCGGGGATGTTGCCGGTCGCCCGGGTCCGGACGTAGCCCAGGGCGGTGCCTCCGTCCATGTCCTGGCAGCCCTTCTTCAGGTTGATGCCGGCCTTGGAGTCCTTGATGTTCTGCTTCACGCAGATGTTGACCCCGCCGATCGCGTCGACGATGCCGACGAATCCCCCGAACCCGATCTCCATGTAGTGGTCGATCCGGATGCCGGTGACCCGTTCGACCGTCTTGGCCAGCAGCTCGGGCCCTCCGAAGGCGTACGCGGCGTTCAGCTTGTTGCTTCCGTGGCCCTCGATCGGGACGTAGGAGTCGCGGGGGAGGCTGACGAGGGTGGGCCGCCCGTCCCCGTCGGGGATGTGCAGCAGCATCATCGTGTCCGTGCGCTTGCCGACCGCCTTGCCGGTGGCCAGCTTCTTGCGCTGGGCGGCCGACAGGCCCTCCCGGCTGTCGGAGCCGACGAGGAGCCAGTCCTGGCCGGGTGTGGCCTCGGGCCGTCCGGAGTAGTCGGCCAGGGACTCCACCGGCTGCAGCTTGGAACCGATCCAGAAATATCCGGCTATAGCGGCGATAATGAGGACCACCAGCACACCCGCGACGACCTTGATGATCGTCCGGCCGATCCGCCTCGGCTTCCGCGGGGGGAAATGGTCCGCGACCGTGCGATCGGCCGGCAGGGGACGCACGGGGCTCTGCCCCGAACGCGGCTTGCCGTACACCTTGGAGGAGCCGCGGCGCGAGGACGGGGCGTCCTGCGCGGGCGGCGGCTCGGACCCGCGCAGAGGGGGCACCGGATGCTGCACAGGTGGAATGCCGGGAACCGGGGGGCGTGCGACGCCGGGTTTGCGGATGGCCCGGGTCGGGTCGTCGTCCTCGGCCACGTCTTCTCCCCCTGCCGCTCAGCGTCCTGCCGTCAACCATGCCGTAAACCCATGAGAGCGCAGGCGTGACATCAAGGTTTCCTGTGGAACGTACCCAGAAGTGCCCTAAGACCTCAATAAAGGCACTGCCGGAAACACTTCGGCACATTCAGCCGTTACGGTGGTAGACCCCTACCTGAAAGGACGGTCGTGTCCGCTTCGGACTCGTGGAGTACCTGCCCGTGCCCAGGCACGGGATCTTACCGCCCCCGGGCAGGCGCCCGATGAGCATCGCCCTCGGCCTTCTGGCCGTACTCGTCCTCACCCTCGCGACCGGATACTTCGTCGCGCAGGAGTTCGCATTCGTCGCGGCGGACCGGGCGGTCCTCCGCGAACAGAAGGGTGATCCCGCCGCGGAGCGGGCGCTCGAAGTCACCGGGCGCCTGTCGTTCATGCTTTCCGGAGCCCAGCTCGGCATCACCGTCACCACCTTGTTGGTGGGTTTCATCGCCGAGCCGGCCATCTCCGACGTCATCCGGGACCCGCTGCGGGACCTGGGCGTCCCCACCGGCGTCGTCCCCGGCCTCTCCGTGGCACTGGGCATCGCGATCGCCACGATCGTCCAGATGATCCTCGGCGAGCTCGCTCCCAAGAACCTCGGCATCGCCCGGCCGGAGCCCGTCGCGAAGTTCCTGGCCCGATCGACGCTGATCTACCTGAAGGTCGCCGGCCCTTTGATCCACCTGTTCGACTCGGCGGCGACCCGGCTGGTCCGGCTCGCCGGGATCGAGCCCGTGGAGGAGCTGGAGCACGGCGCCACTCCCGAGGAGCTGTCCCGCATCGTGGCCGAGTCGGCCGCCGCGGGCGAGCTGCCCCCGCGGCTGGCCGAGCTGCTCGAACGCGCGCTCTCCTTCGGCGACCGTACGGCCGAGGACGTGATGGTCCCCCGTCCCCGCGTGGTCTCGCTCCGTGCCGGCCGCACCGTCCGCGACCTGCTCGACGCCGTACGCGACCATGGTCACTCGCGCTATCCGGTGCTCGGCACCGACGGCGACGACGTCGTGGGCGTCACCGGACTGCGCGAGATCCTCAAGGACGGACCGCACGAGAACGAGCCGGTGTCCGCCGTCATGCGCGCGCCGGTGTTCGTGCCCGCCACGCTGCCGCTGCCCACGGTGCTCCAGCGGATGCGTGCCTCTGACGACACGTTCGCGTGCGTCATCGACGAGTACGGCGGACTGGCCGGGATCGTCACCGTCGAGGACCTCGCCGAGGAGCTCGTCGGCGAACTGATCGACGAGAACGACCCCGAACCGCTCGGCGTGGTCCCTCACGACGACGGCTCCTGGGACGTACCCGCCACGCTCAGGCTGGACGAGGTCGAGCGCGCCACGGGCGTCCGGCTCCCCGAGAGCGAGGACTACGAGACCGTGGCCGGCCTGGTCCTCGCGTCCCTGGGCCGGATGACCGAGCCCGGCGACGAGATCACCGTGCCGGTCGAGCAGGAATCCGATCCCTTCACCGAATCCGACGAGAAGCTGGCCGTGCTCACCGTGCTGTCCCTGCAACGCCGCGTCCCCGGGTGGGTACGGCTCTCGCTCCGCGACGAGACGTCCCCCGCGGCGGACGAGGAGCCGGCCACCGACACGGCGGCCCACCGTCACCCCGGTGACTACGCCCCCGGCCTGTTCTCGGCCCTGTTCCAGGGAGAGCGGTCCGCGTGAACGAGATAGCGGCCATTCTCCTCGGCGTGGTCCTGCTGGTGGCCAACGGCTTCTTCGTCGCCGCCGAGTTCGCCCTGGTGTCGGCCAAGCGGCACCGGCTCGAAGAACTCGCCGCCTCCGGCGGCCGGTTCACGAAACTGACCGCGCGGGCGGCCGTCCGCGGCGCGCGCGAACTGTCGCTGATGCTCGCGGGCGCGCAGCTCGGCATCACGCTGTGCTCCCTGGGGCTCGGCATGGTCGCCGAACCGGCCATCGAGCACCTGCTCGAACCGATCCTCGTGCTGCTGCCGGAGTCCGCGCGGACGCCCGTCGCGTACGTGATCGCGCTCGCCCTGGTGACCTTCCTGCACATGGTCGTGGGGGAGATGGCGCCCAAGTCGTGGGCGCTCACCCACCCCGAGAAGGCGGCGATGGGCCTCGCGCTGCCGTTCCGCGGCTTCTCGCGGCTCGTCCGGCCCGTGCTCGCGGCGCTGAACGGCATGACGAACGGGCTGCTGCGGCTGTTCAAGGTCCACCCCAAGGACGAGCTCGCCACCACCCGCACGCCCCACCAGCTCGCCCTGCTGGTCGCCGAGTCCGGGCGGATGGGCATGCTCGACCGGGACGAGCACAACCTGCTCACCCGGGCGCTGCGTGTCCACCTGCTACCGGTGGAGCGGCTCATGGTGCCGATCGAGCACGCCGCCACGGTCCCCGCCGGCGCCGACGACCAGGTCGTACGGGACACCGCCGCGGCGACCGGCGACCTGCGGATGCTGGTCGTCTCCCCTGAGTCCGTCGTGGGCGTGCTGCACGTCCGGGACACGCTCATGCAGCCGGGACGGCGCCCGGAGGAGCTGGCCACGCCCGCTCCCCGGCTCGCCGCGGACACCAGCATCTCGGACGCGGTGGCCGTGCTGCAGGAGGCCCACGCGCAGCTCGGCCTGGTCACCGACGCGAGCGGCATGGTGGTCGGCATGGTCAGCCTGCCCGCCCTCATCGGCCAGCTCCTAGCCTCCTGACGGAGTCGCCGCGGCGGCGGCGAGCGCGAGCGCTCCCGCCACGGCGAAGGCGGCCGCGAACCCGGATCCGGAGATGAACAGTCCCATCACGCCCGGGGTCGCGGCCGCGACGACGTTCTGCGCGGTGTTCTGCGCGCCCAGCGCGCGCCCAGCCCAGGACGAGCCCGCGAGCTCTGAGACGGCCGTGAAGGCCAGTCCGTTGCCGCTCATCGAGATCACCAGGGCGGCCACCAGAAAAGGCGCGCTGAGGCCGTTTCCGGCCTGTGCGGCCACCGCCAGAAGGATCATCACCGCTCCGTTGACCAGAGCCAGCCGGCGCATCGGCCCCACCCGGCTGCCGGCCAGATCCGACCAGCGGCCGCACAGCAGCCTCCCCGCCGCCCCGGCGAACTGGGCCATCGCCACCACCCGGGCGGCCGTGCCGAGATCCCAGTGCCGTGCCGACACGAGATAGGTGACGGCGAAGCCCGCGGTCACGAACTGCGGGACGACGAGCAACATGCTGGCGCCGTGCACCCGCCACAGGGCCGCCATGCCGTACGGCGACGCGGTCCGCGTGCCCGGCGCGGCGGGGGGCCGGGGCGGGTCCACCACCATCAGGCCCACGGTGGCCGCGGCGGCCAGGCAGATCGCGGCCATGACGAGCAGCGCGGCGGTGACATGCGCCACGGCCGGGGTGACGATCCCGGCCACGGCGACGCCCAGGGGCTGGGCCGTCTGCCGCCAGCCCATCGCGACGCCGCGCCGCTCCTTGGGGAACCAGCCGAGGACCACCCGGCCGCTGGCCGCGTTCGCCGACGCCCCCGAGGCGCCGGCGAGCGCCAGCAGCACCGCGAGGACGGCCGGGTGCCCCGCGAACGCGGCGGCGGCGAGGAATCCGGCCGCGAGCCCGAGACCGGCGGTCATCGCGAGCCGCTCACCGTACCGGTCGGCGACCCAGCCCCAGGCGATCAGGGTGAAGAGCATGCCCGCGCTCGGGGCGCCGACGAGCAGTCCCGCCTGAGGAAGGGTCAGGCCCTTCTCCTCCTGGAAGGCGGGCAGGAGGAACGGCAGGCCGTACATGAACACGCAGCCCGCGCCTTGGGCGGCCACACCGAGGCTCAGCATGATCCAGCGGTTGGGAGTCCTCATGAGGGCAGCATATGAAGCATCTCGCAAACTAAGACAGTTATGGTCACATAGTGAGACATAAAGCAAAGAAGGCTGATCATCCATCTGCAAGCGGATCGAAAGTCATGAGCCGGAGAATCCGAGGGCCCGGCACCGGCCGGGATCGGGAAGGCACGCGTTCCGGTTTCCGGGTTCTGCGACGGCCGCCCGCCCGCTACGTTGACCCGTACTCCGACCGAAGGGGATGCCGTTCCGTGCCACACAGAACCGAGCGCTTCTCCACCGTCCCGGTCACCGAAGGGCGGCGCAGCCCCTCACCTCGGGAGCTTGAGAGGGTCGCCCATCCAGACGATCCGCCGAATCCCCGGAAGAACAGGCGTCTCTTGACCACTACCCCAGCCGCTGAAGGGGGGCGTGGGGGGCGCGGCCCCTCACATCGGGGGGCTCGGGGGGTCGTCCCCCCGGTAGATACAACGAAGGGGCCGGATGGGAAGGAAGCTCTGCTTCCGACCAGCCGACCCCAACCGTTCGTGGGCAAGGGGGGAGTTGAACCCCCACGTCCTTTCGGACACACGGACCTGAACCGTGCGCGTCTGCCATTCCGCCACTTGCCCCTTGCGGGTGCCCCCATCGCTGGGCGCCTGGAAAGGTTAGCACGTAACCGCCGATACTTACGAACCCGGATACGATCCCTCTAGACGATGGAGGAAGGGAGGTACCCGGTGGGAGTCCTTCAGCGCTTCGAGCGCAGGCTCGAAGGCTTGGTTGAGGGGGCCTTTGCACGGGCGTTCAAGTCTGACCTTCAGCCGGTCGAGGTCGCCAGCGCCGTCCAGCGAGAGATGGACGAGCGGGCCGCGATCGTCGCCCAGGGTCGCACGCTCGTACCGAACGACTTCGTGGTGGAGTTGTCGACGACCGACAGCGAGCGGCTGGAGGTGTACGCCGACAGCATCAGCCACGAACTGGCCAACCTCGCCAGGGAGTACGCCAAGGAGCAGGGGTACTCATTCGTAGGACCCGTCCGGGTGCGTTTCGAGACCGCCGACGACCTCGCGGTCGGGCTGTTCCGGATCCGGTCGGGCGTCATCCGTGGCGCGACGGTGGAACAGGACGAGATCCGGCAACCGGTGAGCGATCTGCCCGCCGGGCGACCCGGGGCGTTCGGCGGCCGGCCACGGCTGCTCGTCTCGACCCAGGACGACCCGCAGGGCCAGAGGTCCTACGAATTGACCACACCGGTGACGCTGCTCGGCCGCGGCACCGATTGTGATCTTCGACTGGTCGATCCGGGCGTATCACGGCATCATGCCGAACTACGTGTAGAGGGGCAGCAGGTCGTCCTCGTCGACCTGGGGTCCACGAACGGCACCTTCGTCAACGGGCAGCCGATCCGCAGGATCGAGATGCAGGACGGGACGAGGGTGACACTGGGGCGCACGACCCTGGTGTTCCGGCGCGATTAGGGGTAGACAGACGGTCCATGTCCGAGCTCACGCTGCTGCTGATCCGGCTCGCCTTCCTGGCGCTGCTGTGGTTCTTTGTGATTGCCGCGGTCGGCGTGATCCGGACAGACTTGTTCGGTGCACGTACGGCTGCCGCACCCGCACGGAAGCCAACCAAAACCGCGAAACCAGTGTCTAAACCCAAGAGGGGGGAACCTCGTCAGATGGTCGTCACGGGTGGCCCCCTGCAAGGGACCGTCATCAACCTCACGGAGACGCCAATCACCATCGGCCGGGCGACTGACGCCACGCTGGTACTCAGCGACGACTACGCTTCGAGCCGGCATGCCCGGCTCTTCCCGCAGGACGGCCAGTGGATCGTGGAAGACCTCGGTTCAACCAATGGCACGTACCTCGACCGCTCCAAAGTGACCCGACCGACCCCGGTGCCTCTCGGAGTTCCGATCCGCATCGGCAAAACCGTCATCGAATTGCGCAAATGACAATCGCACTCCGCTACGCCGCCCGCTCGGACGTCGGCCTCCTCCGCGAAGGAAACGAGGACTCGGCGTACGCAAGCGGCCGCCTGCTGGCCGTCGCCGACGGCATGGGCGGGCACGCACACGGCGAGGTGGCCAGCTCGGTCGCCATCGCCGCCATGTCGTCCCTCGATCATGCCAGGGACGCCCTCGGGGGTGACCTGCTCAGCGACATCGAGGCGGCGGTCCGGGAGGCCAACCATCAGCTCCACGCGATGGTGGCCCGGGACCCGAGCCTCAAGGGCATGGGCACCACACTGACCGCGATGCTTTGGAACGGCCCCAGGTTCGCCCTGATCCATGTGGGTGACTCTCGTGCGTACCTGCTGCGCAACGAGGAGCTGTACCAGATCACGCACGACCACACTCTCGTGCAGTCGCTGGTGGACGACGGCCGCATCACTCTCGAAGAGGCCGCCAACCATCCGCAACGCTCGATCCTGCTCCGCGCGCTCGACGGGAGCGGCGAGGTCGACCCCGACCTGCAGGACCGGGAGGCCCAGGTGGGCGACCGGTACCTGCTGTGCTCGGACGGCCTGTCCGCGGTCGTCAGCGCCGAGACCCTGCACCACACACTCAGCACGATCGACGATCCCGAGGACGTCGTCCGGCAGCTCATCGACCTGGCCAACAGGGGCGGCGGGCCGGACAACATCACCTGCGTGGTCGCCGACGTGATCGAGGTGGACGACGTCCAGCCGCCGGTCTACGCCGCGGCCGTGGTGGGGGCCGCGGGCTCGGGCAGACTGCGATCCGCTCCGCCGGACACTCCGGCCGGACGGGCGACCACGGTGACCGCGCCCCAACCGGTGATCGTGGACGAGGACCTCGACGACCAACCCGCGCCGGAGGCCCATGCCTCCGGCCGGCGGGCCAAGAAACGCCGCTCCTGGCCCTTTCGGGTCACGTCGATCGTGATCGTCGCCGCCGTGCTCGGGCTCGGCGGCTATTTCGGCTATGAGTGGACCCAGGATCAGTACTACGTCGGCGCCAAGGGAGACCAGATCGTGGTCTTCCGCGGCGTCGACGCCGAGCTGGGCCCGGTCTCCTTCAAGAAGGTCGCCTACACCGACGACGCCCCGGTGTCCTCGCTCAGTGCGGTGCAGCAGGACCAGATACGCAGTGGCATCCCGGTCGACGACCTGCAGGCCGGGATAAAGACCATAAAGAACTTCAGCGACGACGGCTCCACGCAACAGGCGACCGCTTCCCCGTCCCCGTCGTCGGGATCCGGTAAGTGAGTTCCGCGGAAGCCGCCCCCGTCCCCATGACCGCCAAGCGGCGGGGGGCGCAGCTCGCCATGCTCGCCTTCGCCGTGGTCATCGTCATGGGCGCGTACGCGAGCGTCGGTCTCAGTCTCGACGGCAAGATCCCCGCGGGCATGCTGACCTACGGCCTCGGCCTGGGCGCGCTCATGCTCGCCGCCTACCTCGTGCTCGCCAAGTGGGCGCCGTGGGCGGACCCCCTGCTTCTCCCGCTGGTGACCCTGATCAACGGCATCGGCCTGGTGATGATCTACCGGATCGAACAGACCGGCCAGGACGGCGCTTCCGCCACCAACCAGCTCATGTGGACGGCGCTCGGCGTCGTGATGTTCTCCGCGACTCTGATCGTGTTGAAGGACCATCGCGCCTTGCAGCGCCTCACGTACACCGCGGGCTTCGCCGGTCTCGGGTTGCTCGTGCTACCGATGCTCCCGCTCCTCGGCACGGAGATCAACGGCTCCCGCATCTGGATCCACATCGGTGGTTTCTCCATCCAGCCCGGCGAGTTCGCCAAGCTGGCGCTCGTCGTCTTCTTCGCCGGTTACCTCGTCGCCAAGCGCGACGTGCTGGCCCTGGCGGGACGCCGCCTGCTCTTCATCGACCTGCCCCGCGCCCGCGACCTCGGCCCCGTACTCATCACCTGGGGCGTGAGCATCGCCGTCCTCGTCGTGGAGAAGGACCTCGGCACCTCGCTGCTGCTGTTCGGGGCTTTCATCGCGATGTTGTACATCGCGACCCAGCGCACGTCCTGGGTGCTCATCGGACTGCTGCTCTTCGTCGGCGGCGCGATCCTCGCCGGAATGATCTTCAGCCACGTTCAGGTCCGGTTCAACGGATGGCTGGACGCCGAGTCGAACGAGCACTACTTCAACGGGACCAGCTTCCAGCTCATGGAGGGCCTGTTCGCGATCGGGTCGGGCGGCATCCTCGGCACGGGGCTCGGCAAGGGCTACCCCGACCGGATCCCGTTCTCCTTCTCCGACTTCATCTTCTCGGCCACCGGCGAGGAGCTCGGCCTCACCGGCCTGATGGCCATCCTCATGGTCTACGCGCTGATCGTCGAGCGGGGGCTCCGCACGGCGCTCGCGGCCCGTGACCCGTTCTCCAAGCTGCTCGCGGGGGGCCTGTCGTTCATCATCGCCTGGCAGGTCTTCATCATCGTCGGCGGCGTGACTCGGCTGATCCCGCTGACCGGCCTGGTCACCCCGTTCATGTCGGCGGGCGGTTCGGCCCTGCTCGCTAACTGGATGCTTATCGCGCTGCTGGTACGCATGTCAGACGCGGCGCGCAGACCGCCGCCACAGGCGATCCAGGACGAAGGACTGACCCAGGTGATGCAGCGATGAACGGCACTCTCAAGCGGGTCGCCCTCGCCTGCCTGCTGATGTTCGGCCTGCTCATGGCCAATGTGACCTACCTCGGCGCGGTCAAGGCGGACGGCCTGCGCTCCGACTCCCGGAACGTGCGTGCCTTCTACGCGCGCTACGCCGTGGACCGCGGGTGGATCACCTCCGACAACGGCAAGGTCGTCCTGGCCAAGAGCAAGGACACCGGCAACGCCAGGTTCAGGTTCGATCGGGAGTACCCCGAGGGCAAGGCGTTCGCGCACGTCGTCGGCTACTTCGCCCCGGAGAGCGCGTCGGGCATCGAGGGGGCCGAGGGCCGCTACCTCGACGGCAGCCATCCCGACCTGGTGGTGCGCCGCGCGATCGACCTGATCAGCGGCAAGCCGCACAAGGGTGCCAACGTCGATCTGACGCTGAACGCCAAGGCGCAGAAGATCGCGTACAAGGACCTGGCGAGCACCGGGAAGCGCGGCGCGGTCGTCGCCATCGCCCCGAAGACGGGCGCGATCCTCACCATGGTGTCGGTGCCGTCGTACGACCCGAACCCGCTGGCGGTGGCCAACAAGGCCGAGGTCAACAAGGCGTACAACAAGCTCGACGAGGACAAGGCGAACAAGCCGCTGCTCAACCGGGCGATCGGCCTCACGTACGCCCCCGGCTCGACGTTCAAGACGATCACGTCGGCGGCGTTCCTGATGGACGACCAGTCCCGCGACGTGAACACGATGGTGAACGCGCCGGACGCGCTGCCGCTGCCCGGCACGAACATCTCGCTGCCGAACTACCACGGCGAGTCCTGCGGCGGCCGGGCGACGCTGCTGGCCGCGTACACGATCTCCTGCAACACCCCGTTCGCCGACGTCGCGATGGCCATGGGGTACGACAAGCTGAAGGAGCAGGCCGAGAAGTTCGGCATCGGCAGCTCGCTCAGCATCCCGCTGAACGTCACACGCAGCGACATCGGCCCGGACGAGGGCAAGGCCGCCCTCGCCATGACCGCCATCGGGCAGCGCAGCAACCAGATGACCCCGCTGCAGATGGCGATGGTCGCGGCCGGCATCGCGAACCGCGGCACGGTCATGAAGCCGTACCTCGTCAACAAGATCACCGGCCCGGACGGCGGCGAGATCGACACCACCGATCCCGATGAGCTGAGCGAGGCGGTGACGCCCGAGGTCGCCGCCCAGCTCACCACGATGATGATCAACGTTGTCCGGAACGGCACCGGCAAGGCCGCCGGCCTGCCGAACCACACGGTCGCCGGTAAGACCGGCACCGCCGAGACCGCCCCCGGCAAGCCGTCCCACGCGTGGTTCATCTCCTTCGCCCCCGCTGAGGACCCGGAGATCGCCGTCGCGGTCTTCGTCGAGTCCGGCAGCGCGGGCAACGACGCCACCGGCGGCGCCATCGCCGCCCCGATCGCGCACGACGTCATGCAGGCGGTGCTCGGTCAGTGACATCCGGCAACCCCGTTCTCGGCGGCCGTTACCGGCTGACCTCCCGCATCGCCGCGGGGGGCATGGGCGAGGTG
The DNA here is from genome assembly GCF_040656155.1 of Microtetraspora glauca. NCBI lineage: Bacteria > Bacillati > Actinomycetota > Actinomycetes > Streptosporangiales > Streptosporangiaceae > Microtetraspora > Microtetraspora glauca. Next base: position 199,715 of record NZ_JBFALK010000013.1, on the reverse strand, counting down.
TGGCAGGCCACGGACGAGCTCCTCGGCCGCGAGGTCGCGGTGAAGCTGCTGCGGCAGCACGTGGCGGCCGACCCCTCCTTCCGTGAGCGGTTCCGGAACGAGGCGCGGATCACGGCGGGGCTGACCGACCCGGGGATCGCCCAGGTCTTCGACTACGGCGAGAGCGACGGCGTCGCGTACCTCATCATGGAGCTCGTGTCGGGCGAGCCGCTCTCCGGCATCCTGCGGCGCAACGGCTCGCTCAGCCCGGAGGTCACGCTCGACGTGATCGGGCAGGTCGCCAAGGCCCTGCACTCCGCGCACCGGGCGGGGATCATCCACCGCGACATCAAACCGGGCAACCTGCTCGTCACCGAGGCCGGGGTCGTCAAGGTCACCGACTTCGGCATCGCGCGCGCCCTGGAGGCCGCGCCGGTGACCCAGAGCGGCGTCGTTCTCGGTACCGCGCAGTACGTCAGCCCGGAGCAGGCGTCCGGCAGCACGCTGACCCCTGCCACCGACGTCTACTCCCTCGGTGTCGTGGCGTACGAGTGCCTGGCCGGCCGCCCTCCTTTCAGCGGCGAAACGCAGGTCGCGATCGCGCTGCACCACCTGTACGACCCGCCTCCGCCGCTGCCCGCCGCGGTGCCCGCGCGGGTGCGCGAGCTGGTGCTGGCCATGCTGGCCAAAGATCCCGAAGCCCGACCGGCCGGGACGCGGGAACTCGCCGAACGGGCCGTCGCTATCCGGGAGTCCCTGTCCGACGCGCACACCGTCATGCTCGGCACGCTGACCGACCCCGCGTGGTTCGCGGTCGGCGCCCCGGCCCACGGCCCGATCCACGCCCCCGCGACGCCGCCGGCGGCCACCCGGGCGGTCCCGGCGGCCGTGTCCGCGACGGCGCCCCGGAGCCCGGCACCGGGCAGGCGCCGCCGCAGGCGGACCACGACAGTGGTGTTCGCCACGGCGGGGTGCGCGGCCGCCGTCGGCCTCGGAGCCCTGGCGGTACGGGGGATGCAGGCGCCGAGGGGGCCGGAGGGTGACCTGAGCTCGGTCACCGCCGTCCCCACAGTCGAATCTCCCACCGCGCGACCTCCCAGGTCGGCGACTCCCACGGCATCGCCGTCCCGAGTGCGGCCGCCTTCAACCCGGCCGTCCCCTTCGGCGTCGGCTACGGTAAGCACGTCGGCATCGCCCACCCCGAAGCCGACGCCATCGCCGACGCCCACTCCGAAGAACACCCCCACTCCGACTCCCACCCCCACCCCGACGCCAAGTGACACTCAACCTCCCACAGCCTCCCCAACACCCGCTAACTCGTCCAATACGGAGACGTGATGCGAAAAGGGGTCGATGATGGACACCGGCGGCACCCCAAGATGAACGGCAAGGGACAGTGCAGGAAATGACTCAGCCTCGGCTTCTCGGTGGTCGCTATGAACTCGACGGTGTCGTCGGGCGTGGCGGCATGGCCGAGGTGTATCGCGCCCGGGACATCCGGCTGGACCGTGTTGTCGCGATCAAGACGCTCCGCTCGGACCTTGCCCGGGACCACACCTTCCAGGCGAGGTTCCGCAGGGAGGCGCAGTCGGCGGCGTCACTGAACCATCCGTCGATCATCGCCGTGTACGACACCGGCGAAGACATGATGGACAACACGCCCGTGCCGTACATCGTGATGGAGTTCGTGGACGGGCGGACCCTCCGTGACCTGCTCCGCGCCGACCGGCGGCTGCTGCCCGAGCGGGCGATGGAGCTGGTCGACGGCATCCTGAGGGCGCTCGACTACAGCCACCGCGGCGGCATCGTCCACCGGGACATCAAACCGGCGAACATCATGCTGACGCTCAACGGCGAGGTCAAGGTCATGGACTTCGGCATCGCCCGTGCGATGGCCGACTCCGCGGCCACCATGACCCAGACGGCCCAGGTCATCGGCACCGCGCAGTACCTGTCGCCCGAGCAGGCCCGCGGCGAGCGGGTGGACGCCCGCAGCGACATCTACTCGACCGGTTGCGTGCTGTACGAACTGCTGACCGGCCAGCCGCCCTTCACCGGCGACTCCCCGGTCGCCATCGCGTACCAGCACGTCCGCGAGGACCCGATCCCCCCGTCGGGCATCGACCCCGAGATCCCCCAGTGGGCCGACGCGATCGTGCTCAAGGCCATGGCCAAGGACCCGGTCAACCGCTACCAGAGCGCGACCGAGATGCGCGCCGACATCCAGCGCGTCATGTCCGGCATGCCGGTCGACCCGCAGACGATGGCGATGGCCACCAACCACGGCTCGTACGGCCCGGCCGACCGCACCCGCACCATGACCAGCGCGGGCGGCCAGATGGCCGCTCAGGGCACCCGGGCGATCCCGCAGTACGACTACGGCCCCGAGGAGCGCGACGGCGGCGGTGGCCGGTACGACGGCCGCAGGCGCAGCCGAGGCGGGAACACCGCGCTGAAGACCGCGGCGTGGATCCTGATCCCGCTTCTGGTCATCGGCGGTTTCATCGGCGTGGGGTACGCCTTCCTGACCGGCGACACAGGCAACGCCGCGACCATCAAGGTGCCCGTCGTGAAGGGCCAGACCAAGCCGGCGGCCGAGAAGGCCCTGACGGACGCGGGCCTCAAGTTCACCGAGAAAGAGGAGTTCAGCGCCGACGTCGAGAAGGGGGTGGTGATCGGCACCGACCCCGCCGGGGACACGGCGGTGGAGCCGGGGTCCACGGTCACCCTCACACTGTCCAAGGGTCCCGAGCTGATCGCGGTGCCGAACGTCGTCGGCAAGACGCCTGACGAGGCCAAGGCCGAGCTGACGGCGCTGGGCTTCAAGGTCTCCCGGGTCGACGTGGTCTCCACCCAGCCGCAGGGCAAGGTCTTCGACACCAAGCCCAAGGCGGGCAAGGAGGTCGCGAAGGAGAGCGCGGTTCGGATCTACGTGCCCAAGGAGGCCATCGAGGTCCCGAGCGTGCTCGGCCTCACCGCGGAGGACGCCAAGTCCACGCTGGAAGGCGCCGGCTTCAAGGTCAAGCTCTCACAGCAGCCGAGCGACGTGGTTCCGGCAGGAAACGTGATCGCGCAGACGCCCGACGCCGGAGCCAAGCTCCAGTCCGGTACGACGATCACGCTGACCGTCTCCAGCGGGCCCAACCAGCAGCAGCCGACCGATCAGCCGAGTGACCAGGTCACCGAGCCGCCGGTGGACGACGGCGGCGACGGCGGCGATGACGGTGGCATCCTCCCCGACCAGGGCGACAACCCGTTCGGCAACTGACGCATCACCGGAACCGGCACAGATCGCGAAAGAGGCCCGCTCCCCCCGAGCGGGCCTTTTTCTGTGCCTGCGGGCCCGCCGGGTCAGGCGTGGGGGCGTAGCCCGTTGAGCGCGGTCTCGACGACGGCGTCGGCATAGCCGGAGGTGAGGGGACCGCTGCGCTGGAGCCACCGGTTCAGCAGCGGCCCCCACAGCAGGTCGATCGCCACGTCGAGGTCGACGGCCTCGGACAGCTGCCCGGCCCGTTGCGCGGCGCGCAGCCGCTGCTTCTTGAGTTCCTTCATCGGCCCGTCCAGCCGCTCGGCATAGACGGCGGCGAGCGCAGGGTCGTGCAGGATCTCGGTGTTCAGCGCGCGCATCGGCTCGTCGAAGCGGGGATCGTTCAGCTCCTCCACGGTGGCGCGCAGCACCGTCTTCAGGTCGGCCTCCAGGTCACCGGTGTCGGGCAGCGCCGGGGCCTGGTCTCCGGTGAACATGAGGAAGGCGTCGAACAGCACGGCGCCCTTGGAGGGCCACCAGCGGTAGATGGTCTGCTTGCCGACGCCCGCGCGGGCGGCGATGCCCTCGATGCTCAGCTTGGCGTAGCCGACCTCCCCGACCAGCTCGAACGCCGCCGTGACGATGGCCCGCCGCGACGCCTCGTTCCTGCGTGTGGCGTCCGGTGTGCCCCTGCGGGCGGAGGAGTCCTTGGGCTGCGCTGTCATGGGCGCAGACTATCAACTCTGAGACGAGACGGTCCGTCTTGACATTGACCCGGCGACCGGGCAGGGTGGTTCTCGTTGACGAGACGATCCGTCTTGTCTCGTTAATGTCCGATCGACTGAATGGAGTTCCGCCGATGACCACCGCCGATACCGCCACCACCGCCACTGCCGCCGGCCGCGTCTGGTTCGTGACCGGGGCCAGCCGTGGCCTGGGCCACGCGTTCGCCCGGGCCGCCCTGGAGCGCGGTGACCGGGTGGTCGCGGCCGCTCGCAGTACGGCATCGCTTGATGAACTCGCCGCCGAGCACGAGGGCCGGGTGCTGGCCCTCCCGCTGGACGTCACCGATCGCGCCGGAGTGTTCGCCGTCGTCGCCAGGGCCGTCGAGCACTTCGGGGGACTCGATGTCGTGGTGAACAACGCGGGGATCCTGTCATCCGGCATGATCGAGGAGTTCACCGAGGCCGAAGCCCGGGCTCAGATGGAGGTCAACTTCTTCGGAGCCCTGTGGGTGGGCCAGGCGGTCCTGCCGCACCTGCGGGCGCGACGGTCCGGGCACATCGTGCAGATCTCCAGCATCGCCGCGCTCGGAGGATTTCCGTCCACCGGCATGTACAGCGCGAGCAAGTTCGCCCTTGAGGGGCTGAGCGAGGCCCTGGCGATGGAGGCCGCGCCGTTCGGCGTCAAGGTGAGCATCGTCCAGCCCGGCGGCTACTGGACCGACCTGTACACGAGCATGACCTCGACCACTCCGAACGACGCGTACGCGCCACTGCGGGCCGCGTTGGAGAAGCAGTGGGCGGAAGGATCGGTGGACAGCGAGCCGCGCCTGGCCGCGGAGGCGGTGATGAAGCTGGTCGACAGCGATGATCCACCGCTGCGGCTGCTGCTCGGGAGCATGGTCTACGACCTGGCCTTCGACATCTCCCGGCGGCGGATGGACACCTGGGCCCGCTGGGAGCAGGTCAGTCGCGCCGCCGAGAAGGCCGTCCCCGCTCCCACCACCGGATGAACGGGGCGTCGGGCGATGGCTGCCATCGCCCGACCGACATGGGAAGGGCTTCCGCCACTCGGGGGCAATGGCGGAAGCCCTCATTCTTTAGTCGTCGCGGGGGAGGGAAGCGTTACACGATCTGGGCGAGCCAATTGCCGAGTAGCCGGTGGCCGTGTTCGGAGAGGATCGACTCGGGGTGGAACTGCACGCCTTCGATGGGGGCGTCGCGGTGGCGCAGGCCCATGACGACGCCTTCGGGGGTGGTGGCGGTGACCTCCAGCGCGTCCGGTACGCGGGTGACGGCGAGCGAGTGGTAGCGGGTCATGGTGACGGGTGAGGGGATGCCGGTGAAGACTCCCTTGCCGTCGTGGATGATCAGGCTGGTGCGGCCGTGCATGAGTTCGGGGGCGCGTGCGACGGTGCCGCCGTAGGCGACGGCGATGGCCTGGTGGCCGAGGCAGACGCCGAGCAGGGGAATTTTACGTTCGGCGCAGTGGTGGATCATGGGGATGCTGACTCCGGCGGCTTCGGGGGTGCCGGGGCCGGGGGAGACGAGCACGCCGTCGTATGGGTCGGCGTCGTCGACGGTGACGTCGTCGCGGGGGTGGACGTCGCAGGTGGCTCCGAGCTCGCGCAGGTACTGCACGATGGTGTGGACGAAGCTGTCGTGGTTGTCCACCACGAGGACACGGGCCGGGAATCGCGGTCGGTCGACCATGCAGACTATCCTTACTCGGAACTGCGCCCACTAACGAGGGAACTGCCGTGCCGAAGTCCAAGCTCCGTAAGAAGGCCGTCTACACGCCGCCGCAGAAGGCGCAGACGCTGAAGGTCAGCCCCCGGTGGCTCGCTCCGCTCATGGTGGTGTCCTGGATCCTGGGGATCGCCTGGATCGCGGTGTACTACATCGCGCCGACCGCGCCGGGTCTGGGTGCCCTGGGCAACTGGAACCTGCTGATCGGTTTCGGGCTGATCATCTTCGGTGTGGTCCTGTCGACGCGCTGGCGCTGACGAAGATTGTTGTCCACAGGGTTATCCACACCTGTGGACATTCGGATCATTGGATCGCGATCGCACCGTACGGTGGCAGGGTCAGCAGGATGACGGCCATGACCGCGAGCACGGCGACGACGGCGGCCAGCTGGACGGCGTTCCGGGATTTGCGCGGGGCGTAGACGAAGGCGGCGGCGACCGCCGTGCCGGTCACCAGGCCGCCGAGGTGGCCCTGCCAGCTGATCCCGGGGACGACGAAGGTCAGGACGATGTTGATCCCGATCAGCCAGAGCACGCCGCGGGCGTCGAAGCCGAGCTTCCTGGACACGACGAAGAGCGCGCCGAACATGCCGTAGATCGCGCCTGAGGCTCCGTATGCCCACAGGCCGAACAGGTAGACGGCGATGGAGCCGCCGAGTGCGGACAGCAGGTAGAGCGCGGCGAATCTGAGTGATCCGAGGCGGCGTTCGAGCTCGGGGCCGATGGCGTACAGCGCCCACATGTTGAACAGGATGTGCCAGAAGGACGGCGGCGGGGCGTGCAGGAACGCGCCGGTGAGCAGTCGCCACCATTCGCCGTAGAAGACGTAGACGGACGAGGTCGCGAACGTGTTGATGATCTCGTCGGCTCTGGTCAGCTCGGCGAGGTAGGCGAGCACGTTGATGATCAGCAGGGTCCAGGTCACGCGTGGTTTGGTGACGGCGGCCCCGCCGAACATCGCCCGGGCGTGGCGGACGCTCCGGTTGCCCTCCTGGACGCATTCGACGCACTGGTGGCCGACGGCGGCGTCGCGCATGCAGTCAGGGCAGATGGAGCGCTCGCAGCGCTGGCATCGCACGTATGTCTCGCGTTCGGGGTGCCGGTAGCAGGTCGGCGCGGCTTCGGCCCCCGGGTGCGTCGGCGGTGGCTGGGAGGTCATGGAGTCCTTCCGAAGGGCGTGTCCACGGCCTCCTAGCCTATAAGCCGTTTTTCACGAACGCTCGATGGTGACTTCCTCGAGCACCACGTCGTCGACGGGACGGTTCATCCGCCCGGTCGGGGTCTTGGCGATGGCGTCGACGACCTCGCTGCCCTCGATGACCTCACCGAAGATGGTGTGGCCCTGGTTGAGGTGGGGCTGCGGGGAGACCGTGATGAAGAACTGGGAGCCGTTGGTGCCCTTGCCGAAGCGCTTGCCGGCGTTGGCCATGGCGAGCAGGTAGGGACGGTTGAAGTTGTTCTCCGTGTGGATCTCGTCGTCGAAGTCGTAGCCGGGGCCGCCGATGCCCTGGCCGAGCGGGTCGCCACCCTGGATCATGAAGCCGCTGATGACACGGTGGAAGATCGTGCCGTCGTACAGCTTGTCGGTGCTCTTCTGGCCGGTCTCGGGGTGGGTCCACTCCCGGGTGCCTTCGGCCAGTTCGACGAAGTTCCGCACGGTCTTGGGCGCCTGGTTCGGCCAGAGCTTGATCCGGATGGTGCCGTGATTGGTGCGAAGGTTCGCGATGAGGTTGTCAGCCACGAGGGCCGCCCCCTTTTCATGCAGGTTTCGGTTGTCCGTTGAACTTCGGTGAACAGCGTAGCGAGCCCTCCTGCGGCGCCCGGTCATGATTGAGCCGCTTTGACACGGGAAGAGGGTCGTCACGGGGCCCCAACACCGGGGAGGTTTGTCGTGTCCCTGACACTCAGAAGACGCCGCGTGGAAGTACCGATTCCGCGGACGCGGCTGGGCCGTATGAAGGCCCAGGTGAGCCCGATGGTCAACAAGGTGACCCCGATCGCGGGCAAGGTGAGCCCGATGGTCGGGAAGGTGAGCCCGATGGTCGGCAACGCTCGGGACGTCACCGCCACGCGCATCACGGATGCCCGTGTGTGGGCGGCGCCCAAGCTGGACCAGGCCGCTCACTCGGTTGAGGAGCAGCTCGCGCCGATGGTGAGCTCGTTTCTCGCGGGTGCGGCCAGGCGGGTGGAACCGACGCCGGTGGCCAGGGCCCGGCGGCGCTGGCCGATACTGATGCTGTTCGCCGGCCTGGCCATCGGAGCGATCGGCGCGGTGATGTATCGCAACAGGTCCGAGCAGTGGGCCGAGAGCATGAAGGAAACCGCGTCGGAGACCACCAGGTGGGCCGGCGAGAAGGCCGAGCACGCCGGCACCAGGGCTGCCGAGAAGGCCAAGCAGGCCGGTTCCAGGACTGGCGACAAGGCCGACGAGATCGCGGGCAAGATCCAGTAGTGCGTACGGCCGGCGCTCCGGCGCCGGCCGCGGCACCTGCGGGCCGACGCCTCCGGGCGGGCGGCCCGTTCTCGTCCGCGCCGCCGTTCGCCCTGTGGCCGTTCGCCCTGTGGGCCGTCCGCGCTGTCATCCCTCGTGTGCCAGCCGCTCCAGCATCGTGGGGAGGCCGCCGTCGTGCAGCACGGTCAGCCGCCGGGTGGCCCGGGTGATGGCGACGTACAGGTCCTGACCACCCATGGGCGACTGGGCGAGGATCTCCTCGGGGGCGACGACCACCACCGCGTCGAACTCCAGTCCCTTGCACTGGTTCACGGTGAGCACGGCGACCGCCGACTCCAACGGGTCGGCTTCCTGCGGGAAGAGCGCGGCCGTCTCCGCGTGGCGCGCGTCGGGGGTGAGCACCGCGAGCGTGCCCTCTCCGATCGCTTCCAGTTCCTCCGCCACCAGGGCGCTCAGGTCCGTCCCCCGGTACGGCACGGCGCGGGGCCGCGCCTCACCGTCGCGTACGGACTCGGGGGGTTCCTGCTCCGGAGCGACCACCTTCAGCACGTCGGCGGCGACATCCATGATCTCCACCGGGGTGCGGTAGTTCACCATCAGCCGCTCCTCGCGCCAGCGGTCCTTGACGTACGGGTCGAGCATCTCGCCCCATGAGCGGGCGCCGGCCGCGGACCCGGTCTGCGCGATGTCACCGACGACGGTGAGGGAGCGCGCAGGGATGCGGCGCATGATGGCGCGCCAGGCCATCGCGGAGAGCTCCTGCGCCTCGTCCACGATCACATGCCCGTACGCCCAGGAGCGGTCGGCCGCCGCCCGCTGCGCCGTGGTGACGGCCCGGCCGGTGTCGTGGTGCCGCTCGGCGAGCGCGGTGGCCTCCATCATCCCCGTGAGGTCGGCGATCTCCAGCACGCCTCTGGCGTAGGTCTCCTCGTCCTGGCGTTCCTCCTCGGCGGCCCGCTCTCGCGCCCTGGCTTCGGCGTCGTCCTGGCCGAGGAGTTCGGCGGCCTCGTCGAGCAGGGGGACGTCCCCGACCGTCCAGGGCGCGCCCGCCCGGCGGAGCAGCAGGGAGCGCTCCTCGTCGCCGAGCAGCCCGGCCGTCGCCGCGCGCAGCCGGGCGGGATCCGAGAGCAGCTCGCCGACCAGCCGTTCGGGCGTGAGGTACGGCCACAGTTCCTCCAGTGCCGCGCGCACCGACGCCTGCTGCCACAGGGCCTCGCGCGCGTAGCGCAGGTCCTCCTCGTCGTACGGCCGGTCGAGGCTCCTGGCCTCGTCCACGGCGAGGCCCATGAGCACCTTGTTGACGAACACCCGCCGGGCGAGGTTGTGCGGTCTGCCGAGCGCGCGTGCCCGGTCACGGGCGCGCAGGCAGGCGCCGTGGTCCAGGCGAAGCGCCATCCGCTCGACGACCACCTCGACGCCGCCGCGGATCGAGGTGCGCACGTCGATCAGCACCTCCAGGTCGCCGTCCGGAACCCGCTGGCGGTCGCGTACGGCGGCCTCGATCACATCCGCCATCCGCAGGTCGCCCTTGAGGACTGCCACGGCGGGTTCGTCGTCCGCGGTCGCGTGCACGCCCGCGTGGAGTTCTCCGACGCTGGACAGGACCACCTCTGTCTCGCCGAGCGCGGGCAGGACCTGGCCGATGTAGCGGCTGAACATCGCGTTCGGGCCGACCACGAGCACACCCCGGCGTTCCAGCGTGGCGCGGTGCGCGTACAGGAGGTAGGCCGCCCGGTGGAGCGCGGCGACGGTCTTGCCGGTGCCGGGACCTCCCTGGACCACGAGCGCCCCTGGCAGGCCGGACCGGATCACGCGGTCCTGCTCCGTCTGGATGGTGGCCACGATGTCGCCCATCCGGCCGGTGCGGCCGCGCCGGAGCGTCGCCATCAGGGCGGCCTCGCCGACCAGGTTCCTCCGGTCGCTCTCGTCCATCCGGTCCAGGTCGAAGACCTCGTCGTCCAGTCCGGTGACCGTACGGCCGCGCGTGTGGATGTGCCTGCGGCGGACGAGGGACGCCGGATCGCCGGGAGTCGCGACGTAGAAGGGGCGGGCGACGGGGGCCCTCCAGTCGATCAGGACCGAGTCGTGCTCGTCGTCGCGCAGCCCGATCCTGCCGATGTAGTAGGTCTCGCCGCCGGTGTCGTCGATCCGCCCGAAGCACAGACCACGCTCGACCCCGGAGAGCTGGGCGACCCTGCGGGCGTGCTCGTCCGCGGAGACCTCCCGCTCGATGGCGGCCTGGCGGGTGCCGCCTCCACCACGGGCGAACACCGTGCTCAGTGCCGCTTCGGCGCGTTCCCGTGCGGTGTCGAGCCGGTCGTAGAGCATGGAGACGTAGGACTGTTCTTCCCTGAGAGCTTGCGCGGGTTGACGGCTCATCATGGCTTTGCTAGAATCCTATCGTTAGGTTCTTTGTCGGCCCATTTCTACAGAGGGTTGAGGATATCAGTTCTCCCCTCGCGTTGTCGTGTATCGCCGCCGTTCCCGTTCGCCATTCGTTCGTCGGCGCCGCCCGGAAGAGCTGGAACCCGTGCTCGCGCGGCCGTCAGGCTGCCCGCTCCACCTCGCCGACCAGCTCGAACCGACCAGCTCGAACAGAGTGGGTGACGACGGGCCTGGCGGCGCTCGCCGGGCGCAGGAGGACCGGCCGCCGCCGCGAGGTCGGTACGGCCGAGCCGAGCCGACCCACCCCTCGACGCCTCCGGCGTTCCCTTTTCGTTCCCTTTCGAGGACGCCTAACCGGATTCGCGGCACATGACGGCGATCACGAAAGATCTCCGGGGCACGCCCGATTTCAGAGACACGCCCGCTTCAGGGCCCGACCAGCTTTCAGAGCTCGACCAGCTTTCAGGGCTCGACCAGCCCGGCGCGGATGGCGTACTTGGTCAGCTCCAGCCGGTCGCGCATACCGAGTTTCTGCAGGATGTTCGCGCGGTGCCGGTCGACCGTCTTGACGCTGATGACCAGGGTCTCGGCGATCTCCTTGGAGGAGTTCCCCTCGGCTATCAGCTTGACGATCTCCTCCTCTCGCGGCGTGAGGATGCTGTCCGGAATCGCCTCGCCCTGCCGGCTGCGCTGCAGGTAGTCCCGGATGAGCGCGGTGACCGCCCCCGGGTAGAGGAACGGCTCTCCCCGTACGGCCGCCCGGCACGCTTCGAGGAGGTCGCGGTCGGCGACCGACTTGAGCACGTAGCCGGACGCCCCCGCCTTGAGCGACTCGAAGAGGTACTGCTCGTTGTCATACATCGACAGGATCAGGATGCGGATGCCGGGCGCGCGCCGGGATATCTCGCGCGCCGCCTGGATGCCCGTCATGCGGGGCATCGCGATGTCCAGGATCGCCAGGTCGACCTCCTCCTCGGAGGCGCGCTCGACCGCCTCCGCGCCGTCGGCCGCCTCGGCGACGACCATGAGGTCCGGCTCCGCGTCGATGATCAGCCGGAGGCCCTGGCGGACCAGTGCGTGATCGTCCGCCAGCAGGATCCGTGTCGTGGGCGAGTCCACCGGGTTCAACTCCGTTCCGCCGTCGGTTTCCCCGCGAGGGGGATGACGAGCCGTATCTCCGTGCCACCGCCGGGAGGCGAGGTGACGGTAAGGGACGCGCCGACGAGAAGCGCCCGCTCGCGCATGCCCCGGATGCCCGCGCCCTCCTGGAGCACCCCGCCACGGCCATTGTCCGCGACGCGCAGCACCACGGCGCCGGGCTCGGCCGTCAGCGACAGCTCCACCTGGGTGGCCTGGGAGTGCCGGGTCACGTTCGTCAGGCTCTCCTGCGTGATCCGGTAGATGACGAGCTCGACGTCTCCGCTCAGAGCGGGCAGGTCCGGGTCCGTCCGCCGGATCACCGACAGCTTGCTGACCTGGGCGACGTCCGTCGCCAGCGCGCTTAGGGCACTGAGCAGCCCCAGATCCTCCAGGACGCCCGGGCGCAGCCTGCGGGCGATCTGGCGTACCTCGTCCAGGCTGGAGCGGACCGTCTCCTGGACCGCGTGCAGGTCGTCGCGCAGGTCCTCGGGGGCGCGGTCGATCGCGCGCTTGAGGCCGAGCAGCACCACGGTGAGGGTCTGCCCGATCTCGTCGTGCAGCTCCCTGGCGATGCGGCCGCGCTCGGCCTCCTGGGCGGCCAGCGCGTGCGCGCTGCTGGTGCTGTGCTCGGCCTCCAGCCGGTCGAGCATGGCGTTGAAGGTGTCGACCAGATGGGTCAGGTCGCCGTTGCCGCGAAGCGCGAGGCGGTCACCGCTGGACCGCAGCAGGTCCACCCGCTGCATGAGCGTCGCGAGCGCGCCGAGCGGCGCGAGGCTCGCCCGCAGCAGCAGCGCGTTGGCGCCCAGGATCAGCGCGAGCCCGACCGTCAGGACCGGCACCTCTTTCAGAAGGACGGGAGAGGATACGGTGGCGGGGGAGAGCGCGAGGATCAGCGTGCCCGCGGTGAAGACGAGGCCGTTGATCATGAAGAGCCGCCAGAACAGCGTGCGCGGGGCCCTCCACCGCGCGCGGGCCGCCCGCGGCCGCCCGTCCGCCTGCCGGTCGGCGAGATTGCTCATATGACCACCGTGGTCGTAGCGAGGAGTGTTTGTCCATCGGGCGCGATGCTCATTCGCGCGCGTGGCCGCACCGTCCCACCTGCCGTTCCTACATGCCGCCCCCCTCCCGAGATGGGTGTTGGACCCGATGGTGTCCGGGGACCCCGCGCGACGAGACTTGAGACGGCGGGAGTCCGGGCTCTCGACGCCACGCGTCCAGGCTCCGGGAGTCCGGGCTCCTGACGTCCGGGCTCCGATCACCAGGGAGGAAGAGGTCATGCCCTTATCCGCGCGCTGAGGTCACCACCACGGACGAGGAACGGAGACACATCGGACATGGACATCGCCCGCACCACCGTCCCCGGCGTCGGCGTCCTGCACCACTGCAGCACGCGTGCCGGACAGCGATTCGGCGTGATGGTGGACGAAACCGACCGGCGCTCACTGCTGATCTACGAATCCTCCGACGACCCTGACGTGCCCAGGCAGACCATCGTCCTGGACAACGACGAGGCCGACCAGGTCGCCGACCTCCTGCGTGACCGGTCCGTCTCCGACCGGCTCGCCGTACTCGAACGACGGCTGGCCGAACTCTCCGGAAAGGCGTCATGACCCGCGCGGACACGGACGACCACGACAACGCACCCCAGACGGACGACGGGATGGTGACATGCAGGCGCGCGATATAGCGGTACAACTGCCCACGGTCACCTACGGAGATCCGGTCACCAGAGCGGTTCGGGTGATGACTCTCGGGCGCCTGCCCGGACTCATCGTCGTCGACGGCGGCGGCCGTCCCCGCGTCGTGCTGCCCGGTACGCAGGTGCTGCGGCTGGCCGTCCCCAGGACATACCAGGAGGATCCGGCCCTCGCCCGGACGGTGGACGAGGCCCACGCCGACCTGTTCTGGCAGGAGCTGGGCAACCGCACGGTGGGCGACTGCCTGCCGAGCCAGCTGGTCCGGCCGGTCATCGTGGCCCTGGACGCGACGCTGCTCGAAGTGGCGGCCGTGATGGCGTCCATGCGCAGCCCGTTGGTGGCGGTCGTCGACCGCTCGGGCGTGCTGGCCGGGGCGATCACCCTCGACGGGTTACTCACCGGTCTCGCGGTCTCCGACTCGGTCTCCGACTCGGACAGCTGACCGCGGCCCCCTCCTGACCGTTTCCGTGACACCCGCGTGCCGTCCTCTGGTCGCGTCCTCCGGCGGTTCCGCCGCCGGTCTCCGGACGGTTTCACCCGGGCTCCGGTGACGGGGCGGCACCGCCGCCCGCCTCTCGTCGTCTCAGCGCCATCACCCGCCGGGTGGTGACGGCGCCGCCGCACGCCCGCGCACCCCCAGCCCGGTTCCCGCGCGCCGCCGGCCGGCCCCGGTCCGCGGTGTCGCATGCCCGCATATCGTTCGGAGGCCCTCTCGTGCACCTCTTGTCCGCGGTGACGCCGTTCCGGTGCGTCCCGTCACCACGCTTCGCCGTACCGTCCGCGCGCTTCGCCGCCCGAGTCGTGACCGGGGTGCAGGCGGGACCGCCCGGGTGGACCGGATGAGCTCCATCGCCGCGCTCGCCATCTTCGTCGTCGCGTTCTTTCTCATCGCCACGGAGAAGGTCGACAAGGTCAAGGTGGTGCTCGTCGCCGCGGGGGCGATGGCGGTCCTCGGGCTGATCCCGGGGGCCCAGGTCTTCTTCTCCGAGCACGAGGGCATCGACTGGAACGTCATCTTCCTGCTCCTGGGCATGATGATCATCGTCGGGATCATCAAGCAGACGGGGCTGTTCGACTATCTCGCGATCTGGGCGGCCAAGAAGTCACGCGGCCGGCCGTACCGGCTCATGGTGATGCTGATGGTCATCACCGCCATCGCCTCGCCGTTCCTGGACAACGTCACCACGATCATGCTGGTGGCCCCGGTCACCGTCCTGGTGTGCAACCGCCTGCAGATCCCGGCGCAGCCGTACCTGATCGCGGAGGTCCTCGCCTCCAACATCGGCGGCGCCGCCACGCTCATCGGCGACCCGCCCAACATCATCATCGGTAGCCGGGCCGGGCTGACGTTCAACGACTTCCTGGTGCACATGACGCCGGTCGTCGTGATCATCTTCGTGGTGTTCGTGCTGTTCTCCGGGGTGCTGTTCCGGAAGTCGTTCCGGTACAACCCGGACCACGTGGCGTCCGTGATGGCGCTCCAGGAGCGGCGTGCCATCACCGACCCGCGCCTTCTGGTGCGCTGCCTGATCGTGCTCGGGCTCGTCATCACGGGATTCGGACTGCACGCCGTCGTGCACATCGAGCCCTCGATCGTCGCCCTGGTCGGCGCCGGGCTGATGATCATGGTCGCCCGTCCCGACGTACCGGAGGTCCTCCGCGAGGTCGAGTGGCCGACCCTGGTGTTCTTCATGGGCCTGTTCGTCATGGTCGCCGGGCTGGTGCACACCGGGGTCATCTCCACCATCGGCACCTGGGCCGTCAACGCGGTGGGCGACAACTACTTCGGAGCGGCGACGTCCCTGCTGTTCGGCTCCGCCGTGCTCGGCGCCTTCTTCGACAACATCCCGTACGTCGCGACCATGACCCCCGTCGTCGAGGGCCTGGTCGCCCAGGCGCCGGACGCGGCCGTGGGCCAGGCGCTGTGGTGGGCCTTCGCCCTGGGCGCCGACTTCGGCGGCAACGGCACGGCGGTGGCCGCGAGCGCCAACGTCGTGGCCGTCGGCATCGCGGCCAGGACCGGCCACAAGATCTCGTTCTGGCAGTTCACGAAGTACGGCATCGTCGTCACGATCCTCAGCACCGTGATGGCCTGGGTCTACGTCTGGCTCCGCTACTTCATGTGAGTCCACGGGTCTTCGGGTGAGCCCTCGAGGCCGCGCCTTCCACGAACCGGGGTCCCTGTCCCGTCCCGGGACAGGGACCCCGTCGGCGTGGTGGGACCGTGCCTCTGATCTCCGGTCGTATTTCCAGCCGCGTTTCTAGTGGAACGGCCGGGCGACCTGCTCGAGGACCTCGTCGGCGATGTCCATGAGTGACCGGGAAGGCGTGTCGTCGGACCCCTCCTCGTCGATCCAGATGTTGGCGGCGACCCGGAGCCCCATCAGGAACGCGGCCGCGAGAACGCGCGGACGCGGTGACGCGCCCGGGTCCTCGCCCTCGCGTACGGCGATGGCCTGCGCGAGCTCCCGCTCGACGCGGACGTGGTTGGCCATCTGCCTGGCCAGCAGAGACGGATGCCGCTTGGCGAGGTGCGTCTGGACGGCCCGCTCGCGGTTGGGCTCTCCGAGCTCCGCGTAGAGCGCGCGCGCCGCGTTGCACAGCGCCTGCCACGACGTCTCCTCCGCCGGCCGCTCGCGGAACGTGTTCACCAGGGACCAGATGCGCCGCTCCTCGCCGTAGAGGAGGGCGTCCTCCTTGCCGGCGAAGTAGTTGGAGAAGGTCCGGCGCGAGATGTTCGCGGCGTCGGCGATGGCCTCGACGGTGACGTTGTCCAGGCCGAACTCCAACACCAGCCGCATCGCGGCCTCGTGAACGGCCTGCCGTGTCTCGGCCTTCTTGCGCTCGCGCAGCCCCACCGTGGTGTCCATGGTTCCGGCAATCCTAGCGTCCGGGAATATCTGCCCACTGAGCAAAGTTGCTCACTGTGCATATATTATGCGATACGCAATCGTCTCGAAATCCCCTGCTACGGAGGCACCTCTTGAGCGCGCAGTCCGCGTCGCCGCCCGGCCCCGCGCCGATGACCCATCGGCAGATCATGGAAGCACTGAGCGGCCTGCTCCTCGTGCTGTTCGTGGCAATGATCAGTGGCACCGTCGTGTCGGTCGCCCTGCCCCAGATCATCGGCGCTCTCAACGGCACGCAGTCGCAGTACACCTGGGTCGTCACCGCATCACTGCTCGCGGCGACCGCGTCCACCCCCATCTGGGGCAAGCTGGCCGACCTGTTCAGCAAGAAGCTGCTGCTCCAGGCCTCCATCGTCATCTTCCTGATCGGCTCCCTGGCCTGCGGATTCGCCCAGAACACCGGACAGCTCATCGCCTTCCGCGCCTTCCAGGGGCTCGGCATGGGCGCGCTGCAGATCCTCGTCCAGGTCATCATCGCCGCGATGATCCCGCCCAAGGAGCGCGGCAAGTACAACGGCTACCTGGGCGGCGTCATGGCGGTCGCCACGGTCGGCGGACCCCTGCTCGGCGGCCTGATCGCCGACACCTCGTGGCTGGGCTGGCGGTGGTGTTTCTTCATCGCCGTGCCGTTCACCGTGATCGCGTTCGCCATGCTGCACAAGACGCTGAAGATCGCGACAGTGCGGCGGCCGGACACCAAGGTCGACTACGTCGGCGCCACCCTGATCGCGGCCGGCGTCAGCGTCCTGCTCATCTGGGTCACGTTCGTCGGCAACTCCTTCGACTGGATCTCCTGGCAGACGGCCGCCATGGTCGGCGGAGCCGTGATCGTCCTGGCCGCCGCGACGTTCGTCGAGTCCCGGGTGAAGGAGCCGGTCGTACCGCTGCACATCGTGCGCATGCGCACCCCGGCCCTCGCCATCGTGGCCAGCCTCGCCGTGGGCATGGCGATGTTCGGCGGTTCGGTGTTCCTCGGGCAGTACTTCCAGATCGGCCGCGGCTACAGCCCCACCGAGGCGGGCCTGCTCACCATCCCGATGATGTTCGGCGTGCTGGTGTCATCCACGATCTCGGGCCGGCTCATCTCCAGGAGCGGGAAGGTCAAGCCGTACATCGTGGTGGGCTCCGTCATGCTCACCCTCGGCTTCCTGTGCCTGTCCACGATCGACCACGAGACCTCGCTGGTCGTCATCGCCGCCGCCATGGTGCTGGTCGGCGCCGGCGTCGGCATGTCGATGCAGAACCTGGTCCTCGCGATCCAGAACACCGTCCCGCTGCGCGAGCTCGGCGCGGCCAGCGGCGCCGTCACCTTCTTCCGCTCCCTCGGCGGCACCATGGGCGTCTCGGTCCTGGGCGCGGTCCTGGCCAACCAGGTCGCCACGAACATCGCCGAAGGGCTGGCCAAGCTCGGCATCAAGGCGTCCGGCTCCCAGGGCGGCAACCTGAACATCGCCGCCCTGCCCGAGCCGGTGAAGACCATCGTGCGCGCGGCGTACGGCGACGCCACCGGCCACATCTTCCTCGTCTCCGCGGGGATCTCGGTCATCGGCATCATCGCCGTCCTGTTCCTCCCCTCGATCAGACTGCGCGAGAGCGTGGACCTGGCCGCGCCCGCGAAGGTGGAGGAGCCGGCGCCCGCGCACTGACGTCACGCCCCGCCTTCGCGTTCCACCTCCGCCGTCGCGCCCGGTCCGTCAGTACGGCACCGCGCGGCGGCGGCGCGTGAGGGCGATCCGGACGAGGATCAGCGCGCTGATGAGCGTCACCACCACGATCAGCCCGAGCACCATCGTCAGCGGGGAGTCCAGAGCGGCCGGCGCTCCCCGGCCACCGGAATCCTCCGGGAAGGTGAGGGTGCCGGTCACCTCGTGCTCGACCCGGCCGCTGCGCACGGTGAGCCGGAACTTCCACGGCCCGTCCGGCAGCCGGTCGTCCAGCAGGACGGATATGGAGCCCTCGTCTCCGGGGGCCAGGGTCGTGCCGCTGACGATCCGGAACGGGCCGGCCCGCACCGAGCCGGGGCCGTCGGACAGCGTGAGCTGCCCGCCCAGGTCGAGGGCACGCTTGCCGGTGTTGCGGACTCCCGCCGTGATCGCCGGCCTGCCGTCCTCGGTACGCCGCGGGATCACGTCGCTGATCCGGAACTCCGACGGCGGATCGCCTCCCGGACCGACATCGAGATAGGCCCGGATCCCGACCCGGTTGACGAGGGCGACGTTCCCTTTCTCCCCCGGCTCGCCGGAGGAGACCTGTGCCCAGATGACGGCGTACTGCTCCCCCTTGGTCGCCGAATCGGGCACGCCGATCGTGGCCTTCACCTCCGAACTGCCGTGCGGCGGCAGATCGACTTCGGAGCGGTTGAGTGTGATCCACCGGCTCAGCTCGTTCGGGGTGCGGCCCGGTGCGAACGTGAACCTGCCATGGTCGATGTCGGCCGCGGCGGTGTAGATCTCCACATGTTGCCGCCTGGACGAGCTGCTGTTGACCTCCAGCCGCCGGGTGAAGGTGGTGCCGGGATTGACGTGGTCGACGATGAAGACGTGTGCGCGGGGGTCGTCCATCCGGTTCTTCGGCGCTTCCAGCAGCTTGATCCCGATGGCGCCCTTCGTGTCCGGACGTCGTGCGTCCGCGGCCGAGGCCGTGCCCGCCGGTCCGCTGAGCACTCCGTACAGGGGGAGCGCGAGCAGCGTCGCCAGCAGGCACGGCCGTACGAGGGGGTTACGCAACAGAGTGGTCCACCGTGCCGGTGTACGTGCCCGCGACGGCGCCGGCCGGGACGTTCACCACGATGGTCGGGTTCCAGGTCGCGCTGTTGACACCGGATCCGGTCGTCTTGCTGAACGCGGTGCGCGAGACGTCGATCGACTGCGCGGCGGCGGCGTTGGCCTGGCCGGGAACGAAGGTGCCGCTGCCGGTGGTGGCGGTCGCGGCGCCCGACCAGTACAGGACGTCGGTGTTGGGAATGGTCTCCGGGGCGGTGCCGCCTCCCGTCTTGAACCCGCCGGTGGCGGCGATCACGGACGCGACCCAGGTGGCCGCGAGCGCGGCACGCTCGTCCGACACCTGGACCGAGCCGAGCTGTCCACTGATCTGCCCCCCTGGCGCCCCGCTTCCGATGTTGACCGGGCCGTCGGGAACGTTGATCGTCAAGCCGTTGGGCGCGTTGACGGTGAAGTTCACAGTGGTGGGACATGTGGTGGACGCGGGGCAGGTGCCCGCCTGTGCCGGTAACGCGGCCACCATGGCCGCAACCAGGCTCGCGACTCCCGAACACACCAGGCCGAGACGGCTTGCAGACACGGCCGCTCCTCTTCATCGGATCCACGCCCAGGTCAGGGCGTACTTACGCGGCTCATCCTGTGCGGCGAAGATCGACGCGAAGGCGCGCCGGCGTGATGTCTGCCAACTCTTCAGCGCGGCTTGTCGGACTCTTGGAGCGGGCGTCCTATGCCACCGAGTGGTTGACCGTACCCGTGTAGGTGCCGGGCAGGGCGGTGACCGGCACGTGCACGACGATGGTCGGGTTCCAGGAGGCGGTGTTGTTCCCTGCAGCGCCGGCGTCGGTGTGGGTGAACGCCGTGCGCGAGACGTTCAGCGACTGCGCGGCCGCCGCGTGCAGCTGGCCGGGGGTGAAGGTGCCTGGTCCGGTGGTGGCGGTCGCCGGGCCCGACCAGTAGAAGATGTCGCTGCTGGGGATCGTCTCCGCGAGTGTCCCGCCGCCCGTGGTGAAGTTCGTCGCGGAGACGGTGGCGACCCAGTCGCCCCCGCCCCTGGTGTCGCTCACCTGCACCGTGGTGAGCGTCCGGCTGATCTGCCCGCCCGCGAACCCGCTGAGCAGGCTTCTCGTGCCGGGAACGGTGATCGTCAGGTCGTTCTGGCGTTTTCCCAGGGGCGCGACGGTGAGCACGTCGGAGCGGGTCGTCCCCATCGGGGGAGTCACCGCGGCCACCGTGGAGCCGAGGGCGAGCAATACCACCGCCGGCAATCCGACGCGGATCATCATCGCGACTCCCCTCCGGAAGGTTCCCGGCACCGTGGACCCATCTTTAGGCCACCGAGGGTAGCAGGGGAGTTACGCCTTGCCATCGCATCGTCGTACCCGCGGGTTGCCGCCGCGAAGCCCCGACGTACGGCCAACGGCCGGTCTCCGGTTCACTCGGGGAACCGGAGACCGGCCATGGACACGTGCGATCTACTCGGCGACGGTGACCCGGACGACCTCGCCCTTGCCGGGCGCGTACGGGTTCTGCGAGACGTAGACCGAGCCGTCGTCGGCGAGGGCCATGCCGATCGGGGCCTTCAGCGTGCCCGGCTTGAGCAGCTCGGTGCGGCTGCCGTCCGCCTCGATCCGGTACAGCGTGGTCAGCGGCTGGCCGCTGGCCGGGACCTTGCCGACCGATCCCAGGATGACCATGCGGTCCTTGGCGTCGAAGGCGACGTCCACCACGGTGGTGAAGCCCTTGGCCGCCACCGTCGGCTTGCCCTTGCCGGACAGGCGGAACACCCGGGCCGCACCCTCGGGCTGCGGGAATCCGGCGTGCTCGGCGACGTAGTACGCGCCGTCGGGGCCACGGGTGATGCCCATCGGCACCGACTGCAGCGGCAGCTTGGACCCCTTGGGCATCTTCAGCGCCGGAGGAGCGTCCGCGCTGCGGGCGTGGAAGACCGCCCGCGTGCTGATCTTGCCCTTCGCGCTGACCTTCAGCACGTCGTTGCCGCCGACGTCGGTGACGAGCGCCCCGCCGTCCGGCGTGGCCACGACACCGAAGGGATAGGCGTCGACACTGCTTCCCTTGTCCTTGCCGTCGGGGTTGTGCTTGACCTCGTGCGCCACCAGGTCGGCGACCCGGACGACCTTGCCCTTGCCGTCGATGCTGAGCAGTGTCCCCAGGGTGCGCGCCTTCGGGCCCAGCTTGGCGCGCAGCTTGGCGTCACCGCCGAGGCCGATGGTGACCAGCATGCGGCCGTCGTCGGCGACCGCCACGTCGTGCGGTCCCAGGCCGAAGCCGCCGGACGCGGCGGAGGGCAGTTTGGAGAGGACGGTGGACGTGGCGCCGTCCTTGATCTTGATGATCTTCCCGGAGGTGCCGAAGCACATCTTCTCGGGCTTGGTGCCGGGCTCGGCGGGCATCGTGGCACATTTGATCTTCCCGCCGCTGCCGGCCAGGGCCACGTACAGCGCCCCGTCCGGCCCGAAGGACAGGCCGCGCGGGTTGTCGAGGCCCTTGGCGACCACGGTCACGGCGTCGTCCGCGGTCGCGGCGGTCGCGGCGGTCATGGACGCCTGGAAGGACAGTACGGCAAGGCCCCCGGTGGCAGCCGCGAGCAGACGGCGGCGCGGTGTGGTGATACGGCTCATGTGACCCCCTGTGAAGGAACAGCCGGGCCAGAACCAACGGCGACCCAGCCGCAATAAACAGGGAGAAAGGTATGTTCGGCCGCGAATCCCGGTAATCCACCCCGCGAGGGATTCGTTGTCCATCATGATGATGACCCTGTTTTGCGGGTTGAGGGAGCTCGACCTGCGACCGGGCGGTCGACCGGGGACGGCACGGCCGCGCCGTACCGGGTGCGGAAAAGGAGCGACCCCCGGGAACCTGTCCTTGCCCCGGGGGGTCTGGAGGCCGTCATATCCGACGCCGTTTCGTTCAAGAGTGCAATTCACCGCGAAAGCCCGAGGCTAGAGTGACCGCATGTCCCCTGATCTGTACGGTCTCCTCCGGCATCGGTACGGCACGCATTGAGCGCGATCGTCCCCGAGGGCATCCGTACCGACCGGTTGCTGCTCCTGCCGCTTCGCGTCGAGCACGCCGAGGAGATGGCCGCGGTGCTGTCGGATCCGGGTCTGCACACCTTCGTCGGCGGGGTGCCGGCCGAACCGGAGGCCCTGCGCTCCCGCTACCGGCGGATGATCGCCGGTTCACCCGATCCCGCCGTGTCATGGTGCAACTGGGTCATCCGGCTCGATGAGGAGGCATGTCTGACGGGTACCGTCCAGGCGACCGTCGGCCCCTCCGCGAACGGTCTCGTCGCCGAGATCGCCTGGGTGGTGGGGACGCCCTGGCAAGGCCGCGGAATCGCCACCGAAGCGGCCCGCGGTCTCGTCTCCTGGCTCGCCGGGAAACCGGTACAACGCGTCATCGCCCATATCCATCCGGACCATCAGGCGTCCGCGGCCGTCGCCACCGCCGCCGGTCTCACGCCCACCGGCCGATGGCAGGACGGAGAGATCCGATGGAGCCTGGACCTCGGGCGATGACGGGCAGCCGCGGGCCCGGCCTCGCCTGGACCTCCGGCCGTCTCGTTTCTGGTCGAGGTTCATCCGGAAAGCCTGACATATCGGGCGTCAGCCGGTCATGTGCTCTGGGTTCTCCGCCGGAAGCGCCGCCCATACCTTCAGGCAGGCTGACCTCACGATCGGGCGGGTGAGCCCCTGATGGTCACACGACGCGGGGGACACGGTGGCCCGTCGGCGGCGCGGAGCGCCCGTACGGCAGGAGACGCGGGCCGGTCAGCGGATCGCCGGACATGGAGATCACGCGCCTGCATATCCGAAGATCGCTACGGCGTGGGAGGCTTGCCTGACCGGTACGACATCCCTGCGTGTTCTTCACCCCTCGAAGAACCGTGAGGGGGTGTCCCGATCCTGACGAGATCCGGGAGAGCTGATGGAGCACAGGGGCGCCCTCCGGCCTTATCACGAACTGCCGGGCCTTGAGCATCTGTACCTGGAGGACTCCTACCTCCTTCAATTGATCGAGAGCGATGAAAGCCTGACCTTCGTCGTCGAAGCGGCGTTGAGGGAGGGCCACCCGCAGTGGCATCCGGCCAAGCCCGGCAAGCAGTACTGCTACCGGCAGGTGCGCATCGCCTTCCCCAACCCGTCACAGATCGACTGGGTCGAGCGCACGTTCCAGCCCTTCAAGGACCGGTACGGAGACATCGACTACGGGAACATCGATGATTTCAGGTGGGACGGCTCCTGGTTCAGGCTGCTGGGCTGGTGGGGCCACGTGGAGATCACCTCCGCACCCCCGGTGGTCACGGATCACGTCCCGGCGTGAGGAGAGGCTCCCACCGAAAGCACCAGGAGTCAGAAGAGGGTCAGCGGCTCGGACGGCATGGGCTCGGGGAGCGGCTCGATCTCGGGCAGCCGGGCCCGCACATCGTCGTGAAAACGACGGGCGAGCGTCAGCGCGTCGGCGTTGTCGGGGGTGTGGATGAACACGGTCGGCGAACGGCCTTCGCGCAGCCATTCTGTGACCGTATCGACCCAATGCTGCCAGCCTTCGATCGTGCGCGCCGTGGCGTCCCTGCCGATGTAGCGGACGATCGGACGGTCAGTGAGAGCGAGCGACCGGCGCGGGACCCGCGGCTTCTTCGTCCACGCGTCCCGCTCGGCGTCACTGGTCGGTGGGCTCTGGAAAAGAACGGTGGTGTCGAACGGGATCCACTCGGCGTCGGCGCCGGCGAGAACTCCTGTGAGAAGCCGTTCGGATCGCGCGTCATCGAAGAACGAGCGGTGGCGGACTTCGACGGCGTATCTGTGCGCGCGGGGCAGGCGACGGAGAAAGCCCGCCAGAGTACCGAGGTCGGTCGGAGCGAATGATCCCGGCAGTTGGATCCAGAGGGCGTCGACCCGCGGCCCGAGTGGCTCGATCGTGTCCAGGAACGATCGGAGTTCCTCGTCCACACCGTTGAGGCGGCGCTCGTGCGTGATCGACTTGGGCAACTTCACCACGAAGCGGAAGTCGGGGTCGGTCTGCCGCGCCCACGACTCCACTGTGCTCTTCGCCGGTGTCGCATAGAACGTCGTGTTGCCCTCCACCGCGTTGCACCAGGTCGCATAGGACCGCAGGCGTTCCCCGGGAGGAAGCGGATGGGGCAGAAAGCGCCCCTGCCATGACGCATGAGTCCACATCGCACATCCCACATGGAGCCGCATGACCTCGACGTTATCCAAGGTCGGCACGCGACAGGACCGAGGGCGTCCTGGTACTCAGCGGCCGGATGCTCGGTGAGCACCGCGAGACGGCATGAACGGTTCCATTGGCTGCCAGGGGAAATCCGTCCCGGTCACGATGAACGTGCTGCCGGAGGAGACGCATCAGGCGCCTTGGAAACCGGATTCGCACCCGTCGCCGTGTTTCCGTGCCGTACGGATCCCAAGCCGCCGGCATGGGAGATGAGCAGGTGGACTTTCATATGCATGGAGCACGCGCGAATCGGCATTGTCGATCATCGTTCATTTCTTGTGCATCGCAATCGTGAGACATGCCGAAAACGGCGACGGCGGCGACCGGAACCGTGCCCGCTGAATGTCCGGTGGCCTACATCTGAACACGCCGATATCGATATCGTCCACCGTTGACAGACATACCAACCAAGCGCATGATTGGTCCTCGACATAGATCATGTTTTGCGCAGCAGGTGCCGAACGCGAGGTGCCGGCAAGGCCGTTGTCCTATACGAAAGGTCGTCGAATGCCTGGTCACAGCTCTCATCCGACCCGCCGGCAGGTTCTGCGCGGTGCCGCCGCCGGCGTCGGGATCGCGTTCGGCTCAACGATTCTCGGCAGTGTCGCCGCCCACGCGGATACCACCGACGCGCCGGAGTACGACGTCGTGGTGGTCGGGGCCGGGGCGGCGGGAATGACCGCCGCGCTGGTCGCGGCGAAACGAGGGCTGAACACGCTCGTGGTCGAGAAAGCGGCCACATTCGGCGGCTCGGCGGCCCGTTCGGGTGCGGGGATCTGGATTCCGAACAACCAGGTCATTCTCTCCGCAGGCGTACCGGACACTCCGGCCAAGGCCGCCGCCTATCTGGCGGCGGTCGTCGGAAGCGAGGTGCCCGCGGACCGGCAGGCGGCGTTTCTCGAAAACGGACCCGCCATGATTTCTTTCGTCATGCAGAACAGCCCGCTGCGCTTCCGCTTCATGGAGGGCTATTCCGACTACTATCCCGAACGGCCCGGCGGCCTGCCGAACGGCCGATCCATCGAGCCGGACATGTTCGACGGGAACCTCCTCGGCCCGGAACTGGCCAACCTGAACCCTGCCTACATCCCCGTACCGAGCGGTCAGGTGGTCTTCAGCGCCGATTACAAATGGCTCAACCTCGCCCTGGTCAACGCCAAGGGCGCGGCCATCGCGCTCGGAACCTACGATCGCTGGATCAAGGCCGCGGCACAGGGCAAGAAGCCACTCACCATGGGCCAGTCACTGGCCGGGGCGCTGCGGGCCGGACTGCTGCAGGCGGGGGTGCCGGTCTGGCTGAACACCCCGCTCGTCGATCTGCGCGTCGACGCGGGCCGCGTCACCGGTGTGCTCGTGACACGCGACGGCACGCAGACCCTGCTCAAGGCCACGTACGGAGTGGTGATCGCCTCGGGTGGCTTCGAGCACAACGCCGACATGCGCGACCACTATCAGCAACAGCCCATCGGCACCGATTGGACCGTCGGCGCCTCCTCCAACACCGGTGACGGCATCGCGGCCGGTCTCGCGGCCGGCGCCGAGGTCGCGCTGATGGACGACTCCTGGTGGGGGCCCGTGATCCCGCTGCCCGGCGAACCGTACTTCTGCCTGGCCGAGCGCACCCTTCCGGGCAGCATCATCGTCAACCAGCAAGGCGTGCGCTTCGTGAACGAAGCCGCGCCCTACAGCGACGTGGTCCATGTCATGTACGAGAAGAACGCCGCGGCGCCGGACATCCCCGCCTGGATGATCGTCGATCAGAACTACCGGAACCGCTACCTCTTCAAGGACCTCGCGCCGACGTTGCCGTTCCCGGACGCGTGGTACGGCAACGGCGCCCTCGTGAAGTCGTTCACGATCGCGGGTCTGGCGGCCAAGATGGGCGTCCCCGCCAGTGCCCTACAGGGCACGATCAGCCGCTTCAACGGCTTCGCCGCGACCGGCAGGGACCTTGATTTCAAGCGCGGCGACAGTGCCTACGATCACTACTACACCGATCCGGCGGTCGTTCCCAACTCCTGTCTCGCCCCGCTGTGGCTCCCGCCGTTCTATGCCTTCAAGATCGTCCCTGGTGATCTCGGCACGAAGGGCGGAATGGTCACCGACGGCAAGGCACGCGTGCTCTCACCTGCCGGTACGGTCATCCCCGGCCTCTATGCGGCCGGCAACGCCAGCGCCGCCGTCATGGGCCACAGCTACGCCGGCGCCGGCTCCACCATCGGCCCCGCCATGACGTTCGGATACGTCGCCGCCAACCACATCGCCGACAACCGCTGAGTAAGGGCGGTGTTCGCGTCATGAGCCGACCAGCCCGTTGAGCGGCGGCCGTCGTGCGCTCCTCAGCCGACGAGCGGGGCGTCCATTTGACCGACCGCCGGCCGCAGCCCCTCCGCCATACCCATGCTCACCGGCTGGCCCATCTGCTCCCGGGAGTCGAAGACCGAGCACGCCTCCATCCAGGTGCCGCCGTCGTGCTCGGTCAGCCGCATCCGTACCGTGGTGGTCGGCATATCGGCGGTGGGCCTCCCATCGTGGTCGGCGAAGCCGTCCACGAACTCCAGGGGATCTGATGGCTACTCCACCCACCACCACCCGTTCCCGAAGGAACGGGTCGGCCTGCCCATGTCCCCCGCCGCGGTCACAATCCAGTCGTCGGCATCGAGTGGTAACGGCACGTAAGCGATCCCCACCCCCGTCTCGGCTCTCCAGTCCTCGTACACGGGGAGATATAGCGCGTGCTCCTGCGCTCCCACACGTCCGTCGATCGAGAGAAGGCTCATCCACCACGGCACCGGTAAGGGCTCGCCGTTCCTGTATGCGGTGGCGAGTGCGTCGAACCGGTCGCGCTGCAGAAGGAAGAGGCTGTCTATGAAGGCGTTCTCCCACTTCGGAACTGAAAGCAGTGCCCCTACGATCACTGCCACAAGCAGGGCACCTGTTGCGCGGGCGTAGGCCTTGCGGGAGAGGTACGTCATCACGGTCAGAAAAGTCCACAGGAAGACCCACGCCCACAACGCCACGATCAACAGCCAGTAGCCCAGCCAGATCGCGCGAAACAGTGGTAGTCGCAGATAGCAGGCGCCTGCCAGCGAGAGCCATCCAAGCGAAGCCACGATGGGCGGAACTCTGTAGCATCGGAAACTTCTCGTAGTAGGCACCGGCGCAGTCTCTGCGACCAAGAAAGCCCCTGCCCGGCCTTCCTGACTACTTTCACAGTATTTGCACCATTTCTCGACGAATGCCGAGATTGACGCACCTCAAAGGCGTTTACCCCTGGCGACCGTAGAGCGCATCACTCGGCGACCGATCCGAAGCCGGAGAAGCCGCCCCGATCCGGGACCTGACGAAAGTCAGGTGAGGGTCCATACGATCGTACGCTGTGTGACCTTCCCGCCGATTTCTAACGTTCGTCCCATGCGAATAGAGACCTCGGAGGGCCCTCGATGAAGACCCGGAAGGTCGCGGTGATCGCGGGTCTGACCGGTGTACTGCTCGCGATGGGGGGAACGGTGGCGAGCGCCTCGGCGGAAGCGCCGGAGACCGGCGGGCTGAGCGATACCGTGATCGACCACTACATGCGCGACTACATCGAGCGGACCCGACTGCCCGGTGCCCTGGTCGCGGTGACAAAGGGCGACCATGTCGTGCACACCGCGGGTTACGGCCACACGGCCGGCGGCGGGGCGATCACGAAGGAGACGCCGATGCCGCTTGCCTCGGTCTCCAAGTCCTTCACGGCCTTGGCGGTGCTGCACCTCGCCGACCAGGGAAAGATCGTCCTGGACGCCCCCGTCCAGACGTATCTGCCCGAGTTCACCATGGCCGATCCTCGCGCCGGGAAGATCACCGTGCGGGAGTTGCTCCAGCAGACGTCCGGGATGAGCGACCAGACCTTCCCCGAGCTGACGCTCCCCCCGCCGGACACTCTCAAGGACGCCGTCGCGATGCTGCGGACCGCCCCACTCGCCACGGACCCGGGCACCACGATGATCTATCACAACCCCAACTACGCTGTCGCGGCGCGCCTGGTCGAGGTGGTGGCCGGAGTTCCGTTCGCCGACTACATGGGCGCCACCGTGTTCGGCCGGCTCGGCATGACGTCCACCAGGACGGTGAACACCACCATGGACCTCCCCGGCGCGGGCGAAGGGTACATCCGGGCCTACGGCCAGGTCGTCAGGCGCTCCCATCCGAAGTGGTTCGTCAACGGCTCCTACGGTGTCGTCAGTACCGCCGGCGACATGGCCAAGTGGCTGATCACGCAGAACGGCGCCGGCCACGTCTTCCCCGAGGAGACTGTCAGGATCACCCAGACCGCGTCCGGCATGGACGGCAGCAAGTACGGCATGGGCTGGGAGACTGGGAAGACCGCCGGGGGAGCGCCTCAGCTCCGGCACACCGGTTGGCTGCTCACCCACAACTCCGCGCAGACCCTCCTGCCGGCGAGCGGATACGGCATCGCGGTCGTCACCAACACCGGGATGATCTCCGGTGACGACGCGGTCATCATCACCGACGGCCTGATCAACATCATCGAGGGTCGCCCCGACGCGGACGCCGTCCCCTTCACCATGACCGCGGATCTCTGGCTGGGCGGCCTGACGCTGCTCAATCTCGGGCTCGGCTTCGTGGGGGTCCACCGTGCCCGCACCTGGGCCCGCCGCCGTACGGGCCGCGCCGTGTGGCGCCTGTTCGTACGGCTGGTTCCCTACGCGTTGCCGATCGCGTTCTTCGTCGGCCTCGCCGATCTGATCGGCTTCCCGATGCGTCGGGTGGGCACGCTGGACCAGATCACCTATGTCTGGCTCGCGCTGTACATCTGGGCCGGCACCGGCGCGCTGGCCGCCGCAGCCGTCGTCGCCTCCCGTCTCGTGCACACCGTCCTCTCCCGCCGCTCGGGCACTCTCGCCCCCTTCATGGGTGGACCCGCGCCGACGTCAGCCAGTCCTTCTCCCTTGAGATAGCGCACCCGCAGGCGGTACGCGGCTTCAGGCGAGGCTCCGGCTGGATCTCCCGGATGGAGACCGGGCGACTGCTGCCGACTCCGGAGACGGTTGAGCGGGTATCCGCGGCGCTTAACCTCGACGAGGACAGGCGGCGTGAGTTGGACGCGCTGCTGCCGCGGCTGCGTGATGAGGTGTCCCGGTTGAAGAGTGGGCTTGCCGGCCGAGAGGCGGCGAACGCCGCACGGGTTCGCTCGGCTCGATGGCGTTCTTCGCTGTCGTGTGCCTTTGCTACACCCTGATCTTCCGGTCAACACCAGCCTCCATCCAGGACCCAGCTGGACTGGTCCAAGGCGGTGATCGACAGCTCCCCCATCCGCGATGGCGCGGGATTTCGCAATGCCGCGTCTTTCGCCGATAATACAACGATGAACTATGGAAGAATTCTCATCTTAATGGCGCTGCTGATCGCTGGCCCCGTGGCGAGTTGCGGACTCGTCGACAAGGCCTCCGGTCGCGAAACATATGTCGTTCAGAGCGCTTCCATGGAACCCACACTAAAGAAGGGCAGTCGTGGCACAGCCCGCCTCACTCGCGGCAACTACGTGCCAAATGAAGGCGACATCGTCGTCTTTCGTGCCCCCGCCTCGTGGAGTCGTTCAGAATGGAAGCAGGCGGGCACCTACATCTCGCGGGTCATCGGCATTCCCGGCGACTCAGTTAGCTGCTGCAACTCAAAGGGGCAGATGGTGGTCAACGGCCATCCATTAGTCGAGCCCTATGTGACGACCAATCCTGCCTCTGCCCTCTCGTTTGGTCCTGTCAACATCGGACGTGGACGTCTTTGGATTCAGGGTGACAACCGGAATATCTCCCTCGATTCCCGCGCTCATCGAGGCGATTCCGAAGGTGGCACTATCGGCGTAACCGATGTCATTGGAGTGATCGGCACCAGTGTCGTATCGAACCAGACCGGCTAGAGAACTTCAAAGCTGAGCTCAGGGCGACTGGAAGTCCAGACCGGTCCTGGCGGTGAATGCGTTGGCCAGGCTGGGATATGGCGCGATGATCCCGCACAAGACCTGCGGCGGCGTGCTATGTGCGGCGCGTCCCCTGGTCCGCCTCCATTCTCCTCGATGCCGCCCGACGATTCGGGCTACACCAAGGCAGGCGGGCTCAGGGCGGTTCACGTACGGCTCACTCGGGGGAGCTACGTTCTACCGCATGGGTCTGGGCGTATCTGTGGGAATCGAGTCGTGGGCGAGCGATGAAGAAGGCCTCACGCACTACCGCGCGGAGATGGACAGGCTGAGCACGGCCCTGATGCAGGAAGGGGTGACGTGGCGTCAGCCGGAGGAACCGGTCTGGCGCGGACCGGAGAGCACGCCGCCGTTCATGCGCAGCCATGCGGCTTCGTTCCCCTACGGGTACCTCCACTACCTGCGCAGAGTTTTCGCCCTCATGAGGAGGGAGGAGCCGGTGACGCCGGTCTTCAGCCAGGAAGAACTCTCCCGGGACGACTACAAGGTCGAAGACGAGACCTTAACGTTCTCCTCACACCTGCTCTGCCACTCCGACTGCGACGGCTACTACGTTCCGGTCGACTTCTACGACCCGCTCTTCCTGTCCGATGGCGCGGGGAGCATCGGAGGCGGGATGGTCGGGTCGAGTCACCGTCTTCTGGCGGAATTGCACGAGTGCGCTCCGATGATCGGCATCCAGATCGAGGAGGACGGGGCCCTGTCGGATGCCGAAGCCTCCCGGGTGTTCGCGCTTCCGGAGAGCGCACCGTTCGAGATCGAATCTGTGGTGTGGCTCGCTTTGCATGAGGTGTGCCGGGCCAGCATCGCGACTGGCTGCGCGGTCATTTTCCACTAGGGACGGTACGCGGTCCGCCGCAGTGATGGCGTCCCCGCGACAGAGATCATCCGGAGCCTGATGGGGAGGAGAGAGGGGGAGCCGCAGAAGCGGCCAGGCCAGATCTTCGCACCTTCGTGGACTGCTCCAGAGCGACTCCACGGAACACCCCGAGCCCGATCATGGCTGCGGCCGTTCTTCTAGCCTTTGGCGGCAAGCTTGACTGGCAACGTCCTCGAACGTCCACAACACTCAGGGCATGCCGACGTCGCGAGTGGTTCTGTCGGCGATGGCCTGGAGTTCGTCGGGGTTGGCGACGTTGTGGATGGCGGTGATGCGGCCGTCAGCGTCGAAGTCGAAGAACCGCCCGGTGACGTCGCGCTGCCGCGACCGGTCCACGGTAAAGCGTGGCCGCTGGGCCCGCACGTGCTCGCGAGCTGTCCCCGGACGTCACACTGTGGACCGACGGCGGCGGCAAGGTCCGCCAGGCCCTGCGTCCAGTCGTGGGCGCACAAACGGTGGCCGCCTGGTTCGCAGCCATCGGCAAGGTCACTTACCAGGGGCGTCGAGCCTGCCGACATGAATGCCGAACTGGTCGAGATCAACGGCGGCCCGGGCCGTGAATCACACGTCGCCGTGCCCGGCCGCAAGTCCTGGTGGACCGCTTCCTTATCAGGCAACGGCAACAGGTGTTCGAACTGGCCTTGCGTGGCCTCTACCTGCGGAGGCAGTCCACTGCCGTCCGCCAGCGTCCAGTGTCGTTCGTCGGCGTTGTCACGCAGTCGGTCACTCAGTAGACCGCCTTTTCACGCTGACTCTTGCGTCAATGCTTCGCATACGCTGCGGCCAGCGCTGATCAATAAGGTCTGCGGCCTCTCGGCAGGCACGACAGGCGTTGGCTCGTTCTGGGAACCACAAGTAGTCAGACGGAGACATGCCTGCCAACTCGTTGCCGCACAGTGTGCGACCGAACGAACCGAAGGCATGGGCGATGTCAGCCGGCAGGTCGTCCGAGACGGCCCTCTCCCACCGCATGTTCACGGGCATGTACGGCGGTCGCGCGATTTCGAACCACTCGCCACCCAGATGCGTTACCGCATAGCACCAGGCGCAGGACCAGATTTGTTCTTCGAATTGATTCGGTTGCATCGGCCACTGCCGCATCGCATGTTCACACAC
Organism: Microtetraspora glauca; assembly: GCF_040656155.1. Taxonomy (NCBI): domain Bacteria; kingdom Bacillati; phylum Actinomycetota; class Actinomycetes; order Streptosporangiales; family Streptosporangiaceae; genus Microtetraspora; species Microtetraspora glauca. The sequence goes on along the minus strand of NZ_JBFALK010000013.1, from coordinate 167,481 downwards.
GTCACACTTCACAACCTGATCCTCACATGCGCGATCAACCAGACCAAAAGGAAATAGCCCCTGACCAGCAGAAATGCCAGTCTGGGGTTCCTTCGTTTCGAGTCACCGCCGGGACGCGCACGCCCACCATGTGCGCGTGTCTACGGAACGCCCTACCCATCGTTGTTGTGTCGGACATAATATGGGCATGAGGAAGTTGCGCTTCTACCGGTCGGCACGCAAGCACCGCATCGGGCAGGCGCGTGTTCTTCACGTGGTTTGATCCGGACCGCCGGCCATCGTTCCGGCTGCCGACCCCAACTTGGAGGACCGATGGGTGTGGATCGGCCCAGATGATAGGGGCGTGGAACTGGAAGTGATCGGCATCCTCACCGATAAGTACCTGGTGATCATTCACGTGATGCCGACCGCGTTGAGGAGGAGGAAGCCATGACCGAGCACCGAGAAGCGTGGCCGCCTGACGACATCGAGTTGGTCCTGGATCACGACTCCGAGATCGATAGTGACGTCGAAGAGATCTACGACAGCAAGGGCAATCGGATCACCGACAATTATGTGGATGATGCGATCGCCAATGTTCACCGTGCGATCAACGAGGGCCACGTACCCGTCCCGACCAGCCGCGGCGGGCGTCCCTCACTGACACGCGAAGGGACGCACTCACCAAGAGTCTCCTTCCGGGTACCCGAAGAACTACGCGAACGTGCGAAGGCTCGGGCCGAGCAAGAGGGAAAGACGGTGTCCGCACTGGCCCGAGAAGCATTCGAGCAGTTCCTCAAGGCAGGGTGACTTTCAGAACCGGCCTGTTGATAGCGGAAACGCAATCCGCCGGACGCCGATTGCCCGCGCCGGTTCCGTACCTCGCCGCCTCACAAGATCGAAAGGCCACTTCCTGATCATGGGAAGTGGCCTTTGACGTGCGTTGGAGCCTAGAAGATTCGAACTCCTGACATCCTGCTTGCAAAGACGCATACCGATCTTTCTTTACCAGCGAAACCCAGTTCAGCGCACTGATCGCCTTCGCTGTGACTCCCCGCTGTTCTCCCTTGTTTCCCGTCCCATCGGGCACGCGACGGGCACGGCGATATCCTCGCTGGGACGTTCTTCGGCATTGCACCGCACCTCCCCGCATGGGTACAGCTTGGTGAGTCAAGCCGTAGGCGATCGGGCACGACGCCAGGTTCTTGGATAGCACCGGACGCCGTCGCTCTGCACGCTGGGGAGCGAGTTGACGCAGGAACCCGCGGATTGCGATTCGATCAAGGTCCAGAGCTCCGACCTGAGAGCGCAGTTGCTCATCGCCGAAATCTGCAACAAGTTTGAGCGTGCCATCGAGCGCGGCGCGCCACTTGCCGTCGACGCGGCAGGGTGGCCTATGGGTCGCGGTATGGGGCGGCGACCGCTTGGCACGGATCTCTCCGGACGGACACTTGCTCGGCGAGGTCCCGCTCTCCCGTGCACCAGCCGTCCTCCTGCACGTTCGGCGGATCCCGCCTCGACGTTCTGTACATCACGTCGGCCCGCGAAGGGCTCGATCTTTCCGACGGCGACCCCGTGCACGCCATCGATCAGTTGGGCGCCGTGGGCATGCCGTCGACGGCGTTCGCCGGATGATTGGGGCCGCGATGGTTCGCCCCAACGTGGCAGCCGGTACTCCACAGTGAGGAACTCGCGCATCAAGAGGCGTACCGAGTCGTCGGATAAGTTGGGAGTCCGGGGCGTATTTCGATGCGGCAGTGCTTCCGAATAGCGACTATTTGTCAGACCCGTTCGGTACGGTCGCGACCATGACCAACGTCACCTATGCCGCTGCCTGGGTGCCCGATGACGACCCCCAAACAGTGAGTGCAGGACATTCATGAGCTATCCGGAACCCCGCTACCTCGGCGACACGGGCGAGATCAACGCCACCTACCGCACCGCGGATCACGAGCCCGAGTTGCGGTCCCCCGGTGGCACCGTGACGCACTACCTCGCCACCGGCGCCTCGACGAACGGGCAGTTCGGGATGTACCGGTGGGAGATGGGCCCGGTGCCGAGCGGCCCGAGCCCGCACTTCCACCGCTCGATCTCCGAGTCGTTCTACGTCCTCACCGGCACAATCCGCATCTACGACGGCACCCGGTGGATCGACACCGTCCCTGGCGACTTCGTGCACGTCCCTGAGGGCGGCATCCATGGCTTCCGGAACGAGTCCGGTGAACCGGCCAGCATGCTGCTGCACTTCTCGCCCGGCGCGCCCCGCGAGGGCTACTTCGAAGGGCTGGTCGAGTTCGCCGTGTCCGGGCGCCCCAGCGAGGAGGAACTCGCCGAGTTCTACCTCCGCCACGACACATTCTGGGTATAAGCCCGTCCTTTCCAGCGACAGTAAATCAAGGTGAAGAGCGTGAACGACGACGTCACCCAGTACATCAACAAGACGCAGCCGTGGCAGATCGACGTGTGCGAGAAACTACGTGCGATGATCGGCGAGACCATTCCAGGTGTCGAGGAACGGCTCCAGTACGGCAAGCCGCACTACCTCAAGAACGGGCACTACGCGGCCGTCATCGCGGTAGCCAAGGCCAAGGTCTCGTTCATGGTGTTCAACGCGACGGACATCCCTGAGGTCAAGGGATTCCTCCGGGCAATGGGCACCGGTGAACGCAAGACCGTCGACATCAAGGAAGGAGATAACGTCGACTACGACGCACTTGCCGGCATCCTGGAAAAGACCACGGCCAACTTGTAGTTGCGAGGGTGTCTGCCGCGGCAGGGCCACGGCCCCGGCATCAGGGCTGACGGAGTTCTCGAATGTTGAGACGACCACCCCCGGCACACCCGCCCGACATCGACTCGGCGCACAGTTGGCCGACGACGCCCTCATGGTCGCGACGATCGACGTCGGCTCCAAATCCAACGAGATCACTGCCTTCTCTCCGCTGCTGGACCAAATCGGCTGCCTGAAGAACGTCGTGATCAGCCGACAGGCTCCATACGCAGCGGGAGCACGCCCGCTACCTGCACCGGCGTGAGGCCTTCTACGTCTTCCCGGTCGGCGGCAACCAGCCGGCCCTGTTCGACCAGCTCGACACTCTGGCCTGGAAGGACGTGCCGATCGGATGGACCACCTACGACCGCGGCCACGGCCGCACCGAGATCCGCACCATCCAGGTCATGCCCGCCCCGGCCACAACCCGCTTCCTGCACGTCAAGCAAGTCTTCCTCCTCGAACGCCACGTCTACGACCTGCGCTGGAAGCCGTTGTCGAGCGTCGCGGTGCTGGGCGTCACCAACCTGCCCGCGACGCTGGCCGGCCCACGACGCCTGGCCGAGCTGGTCAGGGGCGAATGGTCGATCGAAAACAAAGATCATTACCTGAGGGATGTCACCCTCGGAGAGGACCGATGCAGGGTCCGTACCGCCTCGGCCCGGTCGATCCTGGCCACCATGCGCAGCTACGCGATGGGTTGCTCCCTCGTTGCCCTGCTCAATAGCCCGCTAATGGCCCAGCGGCGATCAAGCCCCTACCCCTGCCCCATCAGCTAGGGAAGTTGCTCGCGGAGAGCAAGCCACTGATCAAGCGCTCTTGCTGTCGGCGTCGTCGACACATAGCTACGGATGGCCTGGGCCGGCGCCAATAGGTTCTTGCACTGACGGAGGGCCAAGATCTCCACGTGGGGCCGCTGTTGCCAGTTGGTGGCCCACTCTGCGGCGTCCTCTAGCTGAAGAGGGAGGGCGGCGAGGATGTCCACGGCGAGGGCATCGGGGTTCAGGAGGGGTGAACACGTGGGGCCGAGGTTATCGATCAGACATGCACGCAGGTGGAAGCGGCTCGCGTTGGCGATGATGGCGTCCAGACCTGCGGCCTCGGCTCTGGCAAGCGCGTACATGGCCGTCTCCGCCCACATCCGCTGTCCTTCGCCTTGCTCGGGCTGACGGGCGTAGAAGCTGTTCAACTCCCACACCGCGAGCCAGTGGTTGATGGATCCAGAAGGGTGGTCGACCACAAGGTCACTTTCCCATGCGCGGCGCGCAAGCCTTCGCCGGCCTGATCACCCTGTCCGCCGTCGACCCGCCCGAAGGGGAAGTGGGCCAAGGCCGCCGGGTTGATGGCGGGCGGGGTGATCAGGCCCCTACCTCAGCCAGCTACGGCCGACCACGATGAGCAGGGCCTTGGCGATCACCCTGGAGCCGGAGCGCCCCGCTGGAGGCTGGGTTTGAATTGATCCCTCTATGGCGAAAGCCTAGGTTCGGAGCCGTGGCAGATGATCTGGTCAGATCGGCAACGTCGCCTACAAGGTTCCCGTTGCGAGTGACATTCGTCGGGTGGGCTCTGCTTGCCGCGGTGCTGTCGTGGGTTGCTGCGTTCATCGCTTGGTTCTTGGTCAGCTTCTCCCTAGAGCTTGACGAGTGCGGCCTTGACCCACTCACGGAATATGAGACAGAGAAATGCGCTCCCGTCAGCCAATGGGCAAGCGTCACGGCCTATGCCCTGTTTGCCAGTCCACTTGCCTGGCTGCTGGCGGGACTCTTTCTGTGGTTGGCGCCCAGGCGCCTCGTTCGCATCCGACAGCTGGCGGCATGGGCCATGCCTGCGCTGCCGGTCTTCGTCATCGCGGCTCAGGTGCTTGTGTCTTTGCTATACGGACCGCTCCCTGCTTGAGCGATCAGACGACCGTCGTGCGGCGGACCGGCCCGAGCTGCCGGCGGCCGGGACCGGCCCCCAGGCCGCATGCCCGGCCGCCGAGCGGGCGCAGGGCCGCGAGGCGGCGCGCAGCGCCGCCGCTTGATCCTTAAAAGCTCAATTCGGCAATGATCCGGTCGGGCTGTCTACGTCCGGTGGTAGACCGTTGGTCATGGAGGATCGGCAGGATCGGTTGCGGGAGCTGGGCGAGCTGCTGCGGCGGCTGCGTAAGGATGCGGGGCTGACCGGTAAGGATCTCGCGCAGCGGGCCGGAGTGGCTCAGCCGACGATCTCTCGGATGGAGACCGGGCGACTGCTGCCGACTCCCGAGACGGTTGAGCGGGTATCCGCAGCGCTTAACCTCGACGAGGACAAGCGGCGTGAGTTGGACGCGCTGCTACTGCGGCTGCGCGATGAGGTGTCCCGGTTGAAGAGTGGGCTTGCCGGCCGAGAAGCGGCGAACGCCGCACGGGTTCGCTCGGCTCAATGGATGGCCGTGTTCTCCTCGGCGATGATTCCGCCGCTGTTGCAGACGGCCGAGTACGCCCGGCTCGCTCTCGCGATCGGCCAGGATGTGGACCAGGACGACGTGGCCAAGGCGGCGGCCGTACGGGTCGAGTCTCAATCCGTCGTGTTCGAGCCTGGTCGGAAGTTCGCGTTCGTTCTGACTGAGGGCGCGGTGCGGACGTGGCCGGGATCGCCGTCGTTGATGCCAGCGCAACTCGATCGGCTCGCCCAGGTGTCCACGCTTCCCCATGTGCGCCTCGGGGTCGTTCCCTGGAGCGTGGAAGCGCCGGCCTTCCCTCTTCACGGGTTCACGATCTACGACGGCTCGGTGAGCGTGGTCGAGAGCCTGACCGGTGATCTCACCCTGACGGAGACCGGCGAGATCGACACGCACATGGACGTCTTCGAGGCGTTCGCCGCTGCCGCTGTCTACGACGATGCCCTACGGGATCTTCTAGGGCAGATCGGGGCGGACTACCGCGCTCTCGCCAGCAAGTAGCCAGTCCTAGCGCATTTATGCGTCGAATACCTTGAGTAGCTTCTAGCGTTGGTCATACGCTGCCGACATGGATGTATGGCGAATGTCCCGCCACTTCCTCGGCTCCCCCGCCTCGATCACCGAAGCCCGCCGCTTCGTCACCACCTTCTTGAAGTGCTGGCCGTCCCTGCAATCGGCCGAACTCATCGTGAGACTGGCCACCAACGCCGTACGGCATTCGGCAAGCGGTCGATTCGGCGGGCTGTTCACCGTCACAGCGTCGCTGCATGACTTCACCTGCGACGTGAACCATCCCGGCTCGCCCTCAGCCACTGTCGTCATGCTCCGCCGTACCGGCGACGCGTTGGACTTCCTCGTTCTGGCCGACTCCGTCCTCGTACTTGACGTGATCGGCGCGGATGCGCCGATGGTCATCACCGATGATCGAGAAGGACAAGTCGGTAAGCGCTACCGGACGGCCATGGATGCGCTGGGCTCCGGCACTCCCGATCACACTGCCGCTCTGCGTGAGTACGTGGAGGCCATGCGGGCGCACCGCAACCGCGACGGCGGATTCTGGGTCGCGGCCTCTGATCCACTCGCTGCAGAACAGGCGCTCACAGGAACACTGCCCACTGACCAGATTCGCGCGGCGGCACTCCTCAGCGATGGAGCATCCCGCCTCGTCGACCGCTTCGGCCTCGCCACCTGGCGGCAAGCCCTCGACATCCTCGCCCAGGGCGGCCCCGCCGAACTCATCCGCCAAGTCCGCCAGGCGGAACACTCAGACATACACGGCAAGCGCTGGCCCCGTGGGAAGTCTTTGGACGACGCCACTGCGGCCTACAGCATGCCGTAGCTATCCGCACGGTTATCCGGCACGGTTATCGTCAAGGCATTTCGTATCGAAGCCTCTTGTGATCAGCCACACGGCCAGAACCAAGCTTTGTAGGGCTAGTGGTGCGTTCATGGCCAGGTAGAGCGGCGTGACGACGTCAGTCACACGAAACAGCACCAAGAAACTCGCCGACATGGCCAATCCAGCCCCAAGGATTCCCCATACAGACAGCCAGCGAGGGACAAATCTCCACCGATATAGAATGGCGAACAGCAGGAGATCTCCGAGGCTCAGCGAGATGATCAAGGCGACATGATTGACCAGGTCGCGCGCCGTCCGCAACAACTCGCCCAAGGCTCCGAGGTGGGATGCACCCACAGCGCCGGCTTGGGTGAATTCCTGACCCAGCACCAGGAACAGCGGTAAGAGAATCACACCTGTGAAATGGAACGTCGCTGCGATCATCCTGAATCCAAGGAAGCCCAGACTGAGCGCTTCATTCGCCATTCTCAATGTTGGATACAGGTACAGCGCAAACCCGACATAGGCGGGGATCATGATGAACTGAGAAGCTGCGCCGATGATGATCTGGCTCTCATGCGCAGAAATGAGATCGAGATAGTGCGGCTCCTCTATGGCGGGAACAACACTGAACACGCCGACGACCATGCCCACGATGACTAGTGCGCCGGCAATTGCAGTTGCTCGCCTGGCTGTATTCATGACACTTCTCCCCGTATATGTCGCCGCGGCCGGCCGCTCCGCCTCTTACACCTGTAAGGCTGCTGCAGACGCTATCCTTACATCCGTAAGGCCGCAAGCGTTCCTGCGCATCACGCCGCCCCGCCCAAGCCTGGCGAGACGACGCCGAAAAGGCCGGCGACGACACCACCGACCTGGACGCGGCGATAGCCGACCTCGACGACGAGACATCCAGCCCAAGGGCGCCAAGCGGGGCATGATCCCCGGCCGGTGCCGGGGCAAGGCGCACAAGCCCGAACACCTCGGCTACGCCGGACGCCGCGTCCTCGTCTCCCGGAAGTGGTCGAACAAGACCCTGACCGAGCACAAGCACGACCGCCGTACCTGGGTCCTGGAAGCCCTCGGCCTGTCAGACGAATCGATCGACCCGCACCGCTATGTCTGGCGGCCGGTCAAGCCGATCGATGAGGTAGAGAATGAGCAAGCGCATAGCCTCGAATGACACCTGATCCGCGTTTGTTCGAGTGACGGCCATAACCTCATCCACGACATCGGGATCGGACTCGATTCGAGAAGCTGCGGCGTTGGCTCCGCAAGGCCGAAGGGCGTGACTGGACGGGCGCCACCCGGCGCGGCCTGAGGATGGCGAGATTCAAAGGGTGGGTGGCCAAAAGGCCAACCCAGGCATCCTTCCCAAGTCGGAGATCGTCGGCCTGGGATCAGGGTTTCCGTCAGGGATAGCTCCGATGCCGCACTGCCCTCTCGTGGGCGATCGTGATGCGGCGGAGGCCGAGAGCCGGACTCCGTAAATCGGAGGAACAAACGTGAAGGGAAAACGCACCAGCGCGGCCGTCGTGGCCTGCGTGACCGTGTCACTGCTGGCAACACCTGCCGTGACCACCGCCGCGGCGGCCGACACGAGCCCGAGCAGTCGGCCGAATTTGCAGGCGATATTGGACAAGGCCGTCGCCGACGGCTCGGTTGCCGCCATCGCCGAAGTTCGCGACGGAGACAAGACCTGGCGAGCCGCGAGCGGCAAGGCGAAGCTGAACAACGCCCAGCCGGCTCCGGTGAACGGGCGGTTCCGGGCCGGGAGCGTCACCAAGTCATTCACGGCGACCGTGGTGCTTCAACTCGTGGGAGAGGGAAAGCTGCGACTGTCCGACAGCGTGGAACAGTGGCTGCCGGGGCTCGTGGACAAGGGCGCCGACATCACGATCAGGCACCTCCTCCAGCACACCAGCGGCCTTCCCGAGTACTCGACGGGCATGATGGACGAGGCGGGCATCCCCAAGGAGCGCTATCGCACCTGGTCGGCACGCGAACTGGTGGAAAGGGCGGACAAGCTTCCGCGCGATTTCCCGCCCGGGACCGACTACAGGTACTCCAACACGAACTACATCGTGCTCGGCATGCTGATCGAGAAGGTCACCGGCAGGCCGTACGCGACAGAGGTCAGGGAGCGGATCCTGCGGCCGCTCGGCTTGCGGCACACCCGCGTTCCTGGGGCCTCTCCGGAGGTGTACGGCCCGCACGCCCACGCTTATGTGCCGGTCACCAGGGGCGGCACGGTCGTCCCTGTTGACGTCACGCGGTTCAATCCCACGATGGCCGGTGCGGCGGGCGAGATCATTTCCACGAACGAGGACATCAACCGGTTCTACCGCGCCCTGTTGCAGGGCAAGCTGCTCCGTCCTGGTCTGCTGAAGGAGATGAAGGACCCCGGCACGGCGAAGGGGTACGGGCTGGGGCTGGAGGTGGCACCCCTGCCCTGCGGCACTGCGTTCGGTCACGGCGGCGGTGGCCCAGGCTTCCTCGTGGTGGCGTTCAGTTCGGCCGACGGTTCGCGACAGGTCACATTGTCGATCACCACGTTCTCCGGCGACCCCCATAAGGCGGCCATGACCCTGATGACCTCTGCGCTGTGCCCTTAGAGGGCGTCAAAGGCCGAGGTTAGGGCGGTTGGAAGTTCAAGCTCGTCTTGGTGGTGAAGGCGGCCGGCCGTGATGCGCTTGGCCACCGTCGCGTAGACCCGGGTCATCCGGCAGACCCAGGGCATCCGGGGCTACGGTGGCCAAGGAGTTATTCACCGCGACACGCGACGCAAGCGGGCTCAAGGCGGGCTTCTACTACTGGCTGTAGGGGTGGCACAACACACCGGGGCGCCACGGGTCCGCGGCTACGTCAAGAACTACATGCTCCCGCAGATGCGGGAGCTCATCGAGGGCTACGCCCCCGACATCATCTGGCCCGGATGGAGCACGACAGCGACCGGCGGCGCTGATCTACCAGCATGCCACCCGCGACGCTGACCAGAAGATCGCCCATGCGCTGAGCGCTCGCGTTGAGGCCGAGCGGAAGAACGACGAAGAGAGCTCGACCGATGTGCCGGTCTCGAAGGGTTAATGGCACGTTAATGGCCCGAACGCCGCTCCTCTTGATCGAGGAAGCGGCGTTCTCGCAGGTGGAGCCTAGGAGATTCGAACTCCTGACATCCTGCTTGCAAAGCAGGCGCTCTGCCAACTGAGCTAAGGCCCCCTTAGAACAAGCCCGCTACCTGTGGAAACGCAGATGATCGCGAAATTGTTCGGCATGGACACCGTAGCAACAGCGTAGGCTTCCGCGCCACTCGACCTATCCACACCAACCCGGGCCGAACCCGCTACATCCAGTCCGGGCACTTCGAGGTCAAGGTCACGCTCGCCGGCGAGCCGCCCCGGGAGCGGTCGACGACGTACGCCACGCCGAAGGGCGAGGCACTCATCTGGCGGCGCCTGTACGAGGCTGGGATCACGATTTCTCGACCCGCTCCGCGCCACGGGGCCGAAGCAGCCTAGGCACGCAGCGCGTCCGTGATCCATTGGCGGCCCCACCGACCTTAGGGTCGGCGGGGCCGCGTATCGTCAGCCGTTCACGGAGCGGCGTTCCGACACTCCGACCTCGAGATCCCTTCCGGCCTGCCCGCGCTCTCGTGAACGTCAGGTCGGGAACAACCACGTCCCCATGGAACGCGGAAGCCGTTGAAACGGTCTTCCAGGTGCTGCGACAGCACACCTGCCGGTTTCACCAGGGCGAGACCGACCGGCCCGGCGGTCTACGGCCGGAGAGGGTGCTTACCTAATCCCGGGTGGGAAAGGTGATCAGGAAGCCATTGCCTGCGGCGTTGCCGTTGCCACCGTTGCCGCCGTTGGCATTGTTGTTGCCGCCGCCGGCGATCGAGCCACCGTTACCGCCATTGCCGCCGCGGGCCGCGACGAGCTGGGCGAGAAGGGCGGCGGCCGGGATGTCGAAGTCCCGTTCCTCCCTGACCTCACGCTCTTGCCGCACCTCCGGCTGGCGGACCCGGATGTTATTGATCAGGTTCTGGCGCTGCCGCTGGTGCTGACGCTGGTCCTCTCGCTGGTGCTGGCGGTTGCGGTTGTGGTTGCGGTTCCAGTTACGGTTCCGCTGGCCGCGACCCCAGCCGCCCCCGCCCCAGCTGGCGAAGCCTCCCGCCTGAACGACGGACGCGCTCGCCGCGGTGGCCGTGGTGGCGGCGGACAGCGCGACCGCCCCGCCGGTCAACGCGGCGCCGACGGCCAGCAGCCCGACGAGACTCTTAAACTTGGACATAGCGATTCTCCCCCGAAAAGGAATCGATTCCTCTAGACGCTCGAACATCTCCGCCATTCATGCCGAAGAATGCCCCGGATCACCCCCGATAGGGCTATTTCCGCATCGTCTGGATCTCCGGAACCACGCAATGACAAACACCGCCATACCGTTCTTAGGCAGCTCTTGTCGCGTCATTGATCAACAAAAGCCCGAGATCGCGGTCTGACCATGATCTGACTGGAAGGCGCACAGCGAGATTCCGCGTGACGCCGGAGGTCGATAGCGCCGTCCGAGGACGCTCCGCACGCTGGCTGCGCCGAGTAGCTGCCTGTGGTCGACGTGCGGTCAGTGACGATCGGCGAGAGCGCCTGATCGGCTGATCCTGCGATTTCAGACCGCGTCGGACGACACCGAAATACAGCGCCTAATTGGGTCGCACACCGTAAATTCGGCTGTGGGCGCCGGACGCGCCTGTGGGAGGTCGCCGAGGCCACCCTGGCGACGAATCCGGACACCGAGGATCGACGTTCACCTCACGACTCGCCGGATCGATCGGCCCTCTCGTAGTGAAGCCCCGCCCGCCAAATCATCCTTCCCGAGAGCCCGCAAGGAACGTGGGCTGATCCGGCATGCGCACGCACCATCGGCACGCTCGTCGCCTATGGACGGCGAGTGAGTCCATCCATGACCAGGGAGAAGAGGTGCTCACGCCGGGCAGCGACGGAAGGCGCCTGCTCGGCGATCCAGCTCACGGCGTTGACCAGCGCGAACAGGTCCGTGCCGTCGACGTCGGCGCGGATTCGGCCGGCGTCCTGAGCGCGCTTCAACAGACGGGCCCCGGCCTCACGCATCGCCAGGCACGACGCGTGCAGAGGCGAGCTCTCGTCGCTGAGCGTCGTCATCATCGACGCGGCCAGGCCGCGATAGGCGGTGGAGCCCGCGGTGAAGTCGCGGAGCCACTCCATCAACGCCTCCTCCGGCGCGGCGGCGGCCGCGAGCGAATCAGCCTTCACCGAGAGGCGGTCGAACCCCTGACAGAGCAGCGTCTGGAGCAACGCGTCGCGAGTCGGGAAGTGCCGGTAGAACGTGCCCATCCCGACACCGGCCCGACGGGCGATGTCGCGGAGCGAGGCCTGGGTGCCCTGCTCATCGACGACGGTTCTGGCCGCATCGAGGATGCGGGCGCGGTTGCGCTGTGCGTCGGCGCGCTGCGCGCGTTGCGGATCCGGATCGGACGCCGTCTTCCCGGTCATGCGCGACTCCTCGGCATTGACAATCGGAGCGGCGCTCCGGTTAGTATCTGGAGCACCGCTCCGGATCGTACCGGGAACACGTCCCGTCGACCAAAGCCACCTGCGAATCAGGAGAAGACGATGCCGAGAACAACGATGAAGGCGGTGCGGGTGCATGCCTTCGGCGGCCCCGAGGCCCTGGTGTACGAGGAGGTCCCGCGCCCTGAGCCCGGGCCCGGCGAGGTGCTCGTCCGCGTACACGCCGCCTGCCTGAACCCGCCCGACTGGTACGGGCGCACAGGGTTCGCGAACATCCCGGAGGAGATACGGCCGCGGCTCTCCCTGCCATGGACTCCGGGCTCGGACATCTCGGGCGTCGTCGCCGCCGTCGGCCCGGAGGTGACCGATCTGACCGAGGGAGACGCCGTGTTCGGACTGGTGCGCTTTCCCGATATCCACAACGGCGGCAAGGGCTACGCCGAGTACACGACCTCGCCCGTGTCCCACCTCGCCCGTAAGCCGGAGAGCATCGACCACGTGCGGGCAGCCGGCGTGCCGATGGCGGGACTCACCGCGTACCAGTTCCTCTTCGACCATGTACGGCTCGAACCCGGCAAAACCGTGCTCGTCAACGGCGCGGCCGGTGGGGTCGGCCACTTCCTCGTGCAACTCGCCAAAACCAGGGACGCACACGTGATCGCCGTAGCCTCGGGACGCCACAAGGAGTTCCTCCGCGGCCTGGGCGTCGACGAGTTCATCGACTACACCATCACCGACGTGGCGAAGGCGGTACGCGGCGTCGACCACCTCCTGGACACCGTGGGCGGTCTCCAAGGCCACCGGTTCCTCCCAGTCGTCAAGGCCGGAGGCACGATCAGTCCGGTCTTCTTCGGCGAGTACCACCACGACCGCGCGGCCGAGTTGGGCATCACCTTCGCATCAGGCCAGGTCCACTCCGACGGGGCGCAGATGGCCGAGCTGGCACGATTGATCGACACCGGTGCCGTACGCGTCGGCATCGACAGCGTCTTCCCGCTTGCTGACGCGGCCAGGGCTCATGACCGCGCTGAACAAGGGCACATCCAAGGAAAGATCGTCCTGCAAGTTGTCGAGGAGTAGGACCAGGCTCCCGCCCTGCAGCCGGGCCCCGCCATCAGGGAGGGGCGAGGGCCGACAGGGTGGTCGGCCCAACAGCGAAGGGCCCGAACACGCTGGTGGCCCGGCCCGCGCACCGGAGCGCCTCCTGGGCGTACAAGCGGCCCCCAACTGAGCTGAACGACCACACGGTCGGTGAGGGGTACCTGATCATTCGATCCGGCGATTGCAGACCGCGTCGGACGATGCCGAATTACAGCGCCTGATCGGGTCGCACACCGTAGGTTCAGCGATTGTCGTTGACACACGAAAGGCCAGGACAATAAGGCCCTGGCCATAAGTTACACACCGTATGAGGTGCAGGGACTTGCAAAGCAGGCGCCCTGCCAACTGAGCCGAGACCCCGGGGGCCAGGGAAGGTCTACCGGGCGGAAGTGGCAGCGTGCTGCGCGCCGACCCCGCTGCCGGTGAGCAGACCCGGGAACTCCGCGATCGATTCGACGATGTGCGTGGCACCGCCCTCGATGAGACGGTCGCGGCTGTGGCCGGCGGACAGCATGCCGGCGACGATCGAGGCGCCCGCGCGCCTGCCGGAGAGCATGTCGTTCTCCGAGTCGCCGAGAACGGCCACCTCTCGGACGTCCTTGATGCCGGCTCGCAGAACGGCGGTGAGGACCATGTCCGGGAAGGGACGTCCCCGTCCGGCGCAGTCCTCGGGGCAGAGAGCGAAGTCGAGCTCACCGGCCCATCCGAGCGTGCCGAGGACACGTCCGAGCGTGGACCTGCTGAACCCCGTGATCAGGGCGATCTTGATGTCGGCCTCGCGGAGCTTTTCCAGCGCCTCGACGGCTTCCGGGAGCGGGAACAGCCCCGTCCTCTCGATGGCTCCCTCGTAGGAGCGCTCGAAGGTCAGGTTGGCCGCCTGCGCCTGGGCCTCGTTGCCGGGGAAGATGCCCCTGAAGACCTCGATCGTCGGGCATCCCCGGGACCTGTGCACGTGCACCATGGCGCGTGCGTACGCACTGGTCCCGGGGACGATGCCCTGAGTGGCGATCGCCTCAGCGAACGCCCGCTCCACCATGGCGATGTCGCCGATCGTGGTGCCGGCCAGATCAAGACAGGCCAGCCTCACGGGTGTCATGCCCGTTCCTTCCCCACGATCAAGGTCCATCCCCGGTGGTCAGTTCTCGCTGCCGGTGGCCTCAGTCCACAGGTCCAGCTCGGCGCGGTCCGCCTGCACCTTGCGCCAGACGAGCAGTCCCCCAAGAGCGACCAGCGCGAGAACGAGCAGCTTCTTCACGGTGTGACCCCACTTCTATGACGGTCTCACCTGCCGGGTGAGACAACGCCCGGTTCTACGGTTCCCTGCAGCCTAGCAAGGGATCGGCGTTCAGCCCTGCTCACGATAGAACCGGTTGGACCCAATCAAAGGACCGACCGGCCCGTATAGCAGGCCGCACGACTGGCGACGCGCGGTGTACTACCTCAGATTTCCCAGGTCACAGGCTCGCTAATCCCGGGAGGGCGAGCGGAACACCTGGACTTTCGGACAACCATCACCGACTCCGCTCTGAGCAAAAACGATTCTCAGGGGATGGCGGCCGAGAGGAGGACGGTCGTACCATCTGGTCCGGTCCGGATGGTGACGTCCGCGAGGCGGTGCATCAGCCAGATCCCGCGGCCACCGAAATCGAACCGGGCCATGCGCTTGCGATGCAGCGTCCTGTCCGGGATCCCGGGGCCGCTGTCGGTGACCTCACAGCGGAGCAGGCCGGGTTCTCGCCACATGGCGATCCCCCTGGGCGCGATGCCGTACCGGACCGCGTTGGTGACCGCCTCGTGGACGGCGAGAACGAAGTCCTCCAGCGCCATACCCACCAGACCGGCGTTGCGCGCCGACTCGGTGACCATGTGCCGGACCAGGGTGATCGCGCTGCGGTCGAACTCCAGGCTCAGCAGGGTGCCCGACACATCATCACCGCCTCTTGCGTCTGCCGCGCTCGTCTCCCTCGCTCCTCACTTCTACTTACCGCCGATGCGGGGCTGACACGTCTTCCGGCCAATTCGCGGAGGAAAGCACGCGGGAAGGCTCAGCCGCCGACGAGATCGTCGAACTCCCCCGCCTTGACCGCGCGGGCGAACAGGAGCAGGTCAGAGGCGGAGTAGATCAGCGCGGGCCCCTCGGGATGCCTCGAGTTCCGCATCGCCACGCTCCCGTCGGGGAGTGGTGCGAGCTCGACGCAGTTGCCGTTCGGGTTGCTGTGCCGGCTCTTGCGCCACGGAACGTCGCCCAGCTCGGCGGACGGCATCCCGTTGTATACCTCGGTCATCCATGCCTCACTCTCTCTTGATCATGGGCAAGAATATGACTCTTTACGTTTGCACGTGCATCCGTACATGCATACGTAAATTCCCGACCTATACCGAATGGGCAGGGCAGAGAGGTCTCGCCGTACGGTCAGCGTGAAGTGCGCGCGGATCACGACAAGAACGGCCGTCGGCAGCACTCCGATGCCGACGGCCAGGGGAGAACTCGGGAAGATCGTCATCGCCCGACCGATCATCGCGTGACGATCTGGACGGTGAAGCAGGCCAGCTAGAACACGACCTAGGTGAGGTCGCTCGTACGGAGGACGGTGGCGAAGCGCCCGTGATGGAGGCTCGCCGCGGTGGCCCGGGTGAGCTCCTCGGCGGTGACCACCTCGCCGTCCGGCCCGACGGCGTCGAAGGTGTGCATCGCGTCGATGGGATAGAGCACGTCGAAGCCGAGGTTTCCGCCCATCCGGGCGGTGGTCTCGTTGCACATGTTGGTCTGGATCCCGGCGATGACGATCTGGCCGACGCCGTGTCCGCGCAGCCAGCCGGCGAGGTCCGGAGTGCCGTAGAACGCCGAGTTGACCGTCTTGCTGACGAACAGGTCCGCCTCGGCGCCGCCCATCGCCTCGGCGACGACGTCCTTGAACTCGTTGCCCGGCGTTCCCGGCAGCAGGGGCGAACCCGGCTGCGCCGAGTCGTGCCGCACGAGCACGATCGGCCGCCCGGCGGCCCGCCAGGCGCGGATCAGCGCGCCGATGTTCTCCTCGGCGGCGGGGTTACCCCTGCGCCCCCAATACGGATGCTCGAAGCCCTTCTGCACGTCGATGACGATCAGGGCGGCGTTGTGGTCGATCTCTCGCATGCCCCAAGCCTGATCCCTGCCCCGCCGCGACCGTGAGTGGCAGGAATGTCATCCTGCGATAGTTTCCTGCCATGTTCACCGTGGCGACGCTTCTGTACGACGATGTCCGGGCCTTCGATTTCGGGGTGATCAGCGAGGTCTGGGGGATGGACCGCGTGAGCGGCGGCCTGCCCGGTTTCGAGCTGCGCCGGTGCTCGGCGGGCGCGCGGCCGGTCCGGATGTTCCCCGGTGCGACGGTGTCGGCCACCCACGACCTGGACGGGCTCGACGGCGCCGACCTGGTCGTGGTCCCCGGCCGGGACACCCCTTTCGCCCCGGTCGAGCCCGCGGTGCTCGACGCCCTGCGCGGGGCGCACGCGCGCGGAGTCCCGATCGGATCGCTCTGCGCGGGCGCGTTCGTCCTCGCCGCGGCCGGGCTGCTGGACGGGCGCAGAGCGGTGACGCACTGGGCGCTCGCCGACCGGCTCGCCGCCGGCCATCCGGAGGTACGCGTCGAACCGGACGTGCTGTTCACCGAGGACCGGGGCATCTGGACCGGCGCGGGCACCGTGGGCGGTGTGGACCTCTGTCTCGAGCTCGTACGGCGGTCGCACGGCGCGGGGGTGGCCAACGCCATCGCCCGCCGCATGGTCACCGCGGCACACCGGACCGGAGGGCAGGCGCAGTTCATCGAGCGCCCGATCCCACCGGTCACCACGACGAGGTCGGCGCTCGCCGAGACCATGGACTGGGCGAGGAGCCACCTCGACCGGCCGCTGACCGTCGCGGAGCTGGCCAGGCGGGCCCGGTCGGCGCCGCGCACGTTCGCCCGGCACTTCACCGAGGCGACCGGGACGACCCCGGCACGCTGGCTCGTCGCGCAGCGGATCGCCGAGGCGCAACGCCTACTGGAGACCGAAGACCTGTCCGTGGAGCAGATCGCCGCCAGGTGCGGCTTCGGGACCACCACGATGCTGCGCCGCCACTTCCTCCGCGCGGTCGGGACCACTCCCACGGTGTACCGGCGAACCTTCGCACGGGTATGACCTGACCGACCCGGGGTAATTGCGGGCTCATGGCTCGCATAGCGTCGGAATCCCTGATCGAACGGCTGGCCGCCTGGGGCGTTGACACGGTGTTCGGCCTGCCCGGTGACGGCATCAACGGGATCATGGAAGGACTGAGACGCCACCAGGACAAGGTGCGGTTCCTCCTCGTCCACCACGAGGAGGCAGCGGCCTTCATGGCCACCGGCCACGCGAAGGCCACCGGCCGGATCGGCGTCTGTCTGGCGACCTCTGGCCCCGGAGGCGTCCACCTGCTCAACGGCCTGTACGACGCGAAGCTCGACCACGTGCCCGTGCTGGCCATCACCGGGATGCAGGAGACCTCCGTACTCGGCACCGGCTATCAGCAGGAGGTGCACCTGGAGCGCCTGTACGAGGACGTCACGGTCTACAACGAGATGATCTACAACCCGGTGCAGCTCCCCGCGCTGGTGGACATCGCGATCAGGACGGCATACGCGCGGCGCGGGGTGGCCCACCTCACCGTGCCGAACGACATCCAGGTCGCGCCCGCGGACGCGGATCCCTGGGAGCATGTGGCGCCGGCCCGGCCGCCAGAGACCGCGCCCGTCTATCTCAAACCGCCGGCCCGGCCGCGCGAGGCCGATCTGGAGCAGGCCGCGGCCGTGCTGAACTCCGCCGAACGGCCCGCGATGCTGGTCGGCGCGGGCGCGCTGCACGCGCGCGAGGAGGTCATCGCCACCGCGGAACGGCTCGGGGCGCCGGTGATCAAGACGCTCCCGGGCAAGGCGGTGATCCCGGACGACTCGCCGTACACGACGGGCGGGATCGGGCTGCTCGGCACGCGGCCGAGCGAGGAACTGGTCGACGACGTGGACGTGCTGTTCATGGTCGGTACGAACTTCCCCTACACCAAGCACCTGCCGCCGCCGGGAAAGGTCAAGGTGGTGCAGCTCGAGGTGGACCCGTCGCGGGCGGGCGTCCGCATTCCCACCGACGTGCCGGTCATCGGTGACGCGAAGGAGGGGCTCCGGGCACTGTTGCCGCTGCTCACCCCGCACGATCACGTTCATCTCCAGAAATATCAGGAGAAGATGAGGTCCTGGCGGTCAAACATGGAGGCGCTGGAGAACCCGAAGCGGGACCCGATCGCCCCGCAGTACCTCATGTCGGTCATCGACGACCTCGCGACCGACGACGCCATCCTCACCTGCGACAGCGGCACCATCGCCACCTGGGCGGCCCGGCACTGGACGATCAGGGGGAACCGGGGCTTCTACCTGTCCGGCAACCTCGCCACGATGGCACCCGGCCTGCCGTACGCGGTGGCGATGCAGCACGCGTTCCCGGGACGGCAGGTGATCGCCTTCGTCGGGGACGGCGGGTTCGCCATGCTGATGGCCGAGTTCCTCACCGCCGCGCAGCACAACCTGCCGATCAAGGTCGTGATCAACGACAACAACTCGCTCGGCCAGATCCTCTGGGAGCAGATGGTGCTCGGCTATCCCGAGCACGGCGTGCGTTTCAACGAGCCGTGGCCCGACTTCTCGGTGTGGGCCCGCGCCTGCCACGGCTTCGGGGCGAAGGTCACCCGCGCCGCCGACCTCACCGCGGCGGTCAGCGAGGCGCTGGCGCACGACGGGCCCGCGCTCGTGGACGTGAACGTCGACCCGAACGAGCCGCCCATGCCGGGCAAGGTGACGTACCAGCAGGCCAAGAAGTTCACCGAGGCGTTCCTGCGCGGCCAGCCGCACAAGGCGTCGATCGCCACCACCCTGTTCAAGGACCGCATCCAGCAGATGGGCGACTAGATCATGGCTTCCCGCAACCTTCTGCTCGAACGCGAGCTGCGCCGCCGCGTGGACGGCGAGGTCAGGTTCGACGACGGCAGCCGCGCGATCTACTCCACGGACGCGAGCAACTACCGCCAGGTGCCGACCGGCGTCGTCGTCCCGCGTACGGTCGACGCCGCCGTGGAGGCGGTGGCGGTGTGCCGTGAACAGGACATTCCCGTACTGTCCCGCGGCGGGGGCACGAGCCTCGCCGGGCAGTGCTGCAACGCCGCCGTCGTGATCGACTGGTCCAAGTACTGCCGCCGCGTCGTCCAGATCGACCCGGAGAGCAGGACGGCGATCGTGGAGCCGGGCATCGTGCTGGACGTGCTCAACGCGCGGACCCACGAGTACGGACTCATGGTCGGGCCGAAGCCCGCGACGCACGACCACTGCACGATCGGCGGGATGCTGGGCAACAACTCCTGCGGTTCGACCGCCCAGGCGTACGGCAAGATGTCCGACAACGTGCTCGGCCTCGACGTGCTGACGTACGGTGGCGCCCGGTTCTGGGCCGGTCCCGGGGGCGGGGACGGCCTGCCGTACGAGATGAAGGCGCGGCTGCGCGATCTGGGGGAGCGATACGGCGAGGAGATCCGGCGGCGGTTCCCCGACATCCCGCGCCGGGTCTCCGGCTACAACCTGGACGCGCTCCTGCCCGAGAACGGGTTCGACCTGGCGAACGCCCTGGTCGGCTCCGAGTCGACCCTGGTCACGATCCTGCGCGCGCGGTTGCGGCTGGTGGAGGAGCCCAAGGCCCGCGCGCTCGTCGTCTTCGGCTATCCCTCGATCTTCGAGGCGGCCGACGCCGTGCCGACCATCCTGCCGCACCGCCCGCTCGCGCTCGAAGGGGTGGACGACAAGCTGATCAGCTTCGAGAAGCGCAAGCACCTCAACGCCGAGGCGCTGCGGCTGCTGCCCGAGGGCGCGGGCTGGCTGATCGTGCAGTTCGGCGGGGACACCGAGGAGGAGGCGCACGGCAAGGCGCAGGCGCTCGCGGACGAGCTCGGGCACGCGGTGCGGTACTTCGACGACCCGGCGCACGAGGACGAGCTCTGGCAGGTGCGCGAGGCCGGGCTGGGCGCCACGGCCTGGGTGCCGCTGGAGCACGACACCTGGCCCGGCTGGGAGGACTCCGCGGTCGCCCCGGAGAGCCTCGGCTCCTACCTGCGCGACCTGCACCGGCTCCAGGAGGAGTACGGCTACGCCGAGGCGTCGGCGCTCTACGGCCACTTCGGGCACGGATGCCTGCACACGCGGATCTCCTTCGACCTGGTCACCGCGGATGGGATCAGGAAATATCGGGAGTTCATGGAACGGGCGGCCGACCTCGTCGTCTCCTACAACGGGTCGCTGTCGGGGGAACACGGCGACGGCCAGGCCCGTGGCGAGCTGTGGCCGACGATGTTCGGACCCGACCTGATGCCGGCCTTCGCCGAGTTCAAGGCCGTCTTCGACCCGCGCGAGCGGATGAACCCCGGCAAGCTGATCCGCCTCTCGGGTGCGCCGCCGTACCGGCTGGACGAGAACCTGCGCCTGGGCGCGGACTACGCCCCGGCCGACCCGGAGACGCACTTCGCCTACCCCCAGGATCGCGGCTCCTTCGCCCGCGCGGCGCTGCGGTGCGTGGGCGTCGGCAAGTGCCGCCACGAGGCGGGCGGGGTCATGTGCCCGAGCTACCGGGCCACCCGCGAGGAGAAGCACTCCACCCGGGGCCGGGCGCGGCTGCTGTTCGAGATGCTCGACGGCGGTCTGATCACCGACGGATGGCGGTCCGACGCGGTCGCGGACGCCCTCGACCTGTGCCTCGCGTGCAAGGGCTGCAAGAGCGACTGCCCGGTCAACGTGGACATGGCGACCTACAAGGCCGAGTTCCTGTCCCACCACTACGCCGGCCGGCTGCGCCCGCGCGCCCATTACTCGATGGGGTGGCTGCCCGCGTGGGCGCGGCTCGCCGCTCTCGCCCCCGGCCTGGTCAACCTCGCCGCCCGGACACCGTCCCTCGACGCCCTGATCAAGCGGCTCGGCGGCATCGCGCCGGAGCGGGCGCTCCCGGCCTTCGCCCCCGCCCGGTTCAGCCGCGCGTTCCGCCGCCACGTGCCGCTCGGCGACGGTCACAGGGGTGAGGTGCTGCTGTGGCCGGACACCTTTACCGACAACTTCCATCCCGGTGTCGCCGTCGCCGCGGTCCGGGTCCTCGAACGGGCCGGATTCTCCGTACGGCTGCCGCGGGCGGCAGCGTGCTGCGGCCTGACCTGGATCTCCACCGGGCAGCTCGGCGTCGCCCGCAGGGTGATCGAGCGGACGTCGCGGGTGCTGCGCGAGGAGATCAGGGCAGGCATCCCGGTGGTGGGGCTGGAACCCTCGTGCACCGCCGTGTTCCGGTCGGACGCGCCCGACCTGATGCCCCACGACCTGGACGTATGGCGGCTGCGCGACCAGACGCGCACTCTCGCCGAGCTGCTGGACGAGCACGGCGTCGAGCCGCCTCCGCTGGACCGCGAGATCGTCGCCCAGCCCCACTGCCACCAGCACGCGATCATGCGGTTCGACGCCGACCGGAGGCTGCTGGAGGCGGCCGGGGCACGGCTGACCGTGCTCGACGCCGGATGTTGCGGCCTGGCCGGGAACTTCGGCTTCGAGGACAACCACTTCGCCGTCTCGATGGCCTGCGCGGAGGACGCCCTGCTGCCCGCGCTCCGCGCCGCCCCGGAGGACGCGCTCGTCCTCGCCGACGGGTTCAGCTGCCGGACCCAGATCGAGCAGGCGGGCATCGGGCGGCGGCCGGTCCATCTGGCCGAGGCCCTGGACGAGGCGTGGCGTGCCGCCGTGTCCGGCGCGCTCCCGCGCCAGGCGCGGCGGGCCCCCGCGCCCGTCGATCGGACCACCGGAACGCGATGACGCCGATCCGCGGCCTCACCGCCACCGCCTACACCGTGCCGACGGACCGGCCGGAGGCCGACGGGACGCTGGCCTGGGACCGTACGACACTGGTACTGGTCCGGGCCACCGGCGGCGGGCAGACCGGCCTCGGCTGGACGTACGGCTCCGCCGCCTGCGCGGCGATCGTCCGCGACGACCTCGCGCCCGTGGTGCGCGGGCGCAGCGCGCTCGACGTTCCCGCGGCGTTCGAGGCGATGGCGCGCCAGGTGCGCAACATCGGCCGGGCGGGCGCGGCCGGGTACGCCATGTCGGCGATCGAGACGGCGCTGTGGGACCTGAAGGCGCGGCTGCTCGGCGTGCCGCTCTGCGCGCTGTTCGGCCAGGCGTCGGACGGGGTGCGCGTCTACGGCAGCGGCGGCTTCACCACCTATCCACACGCGCTGCTGGCCGAGCAGCTCGGCGGGTGGGTACACGACCGGGGGATCCCGCGCGTGAAGATCAAGATCGGGGAGAGCCGGGGCACGCGGGAGGAACGGGACCTGCACCGGGTACGGCAGGCCCGCGACGCCATCGGCTCGTACGCCGAGCTGTACGTGGACGCCAACGGCGCCTACACGGCCAAGCAGGCGATCCGGATGGCCCATGCCATGGACGAGTGGGATGTCCGCTGGTTCGAGGAGCCCGTCTCCTCCGACGACATCCGGGGGATGCGCCGGGTCCGTGACGCCGTGCGGGCCGATGTCGCGGCGGGGGAGTACGGGTGCGACCTGTACTACTTCCGGCGGCTGGTCCGGGTGGTCGACTGCCTGCAGATCGACGTCACCCGCTGCGGCGGCATCCTGGAGTGGCGAAGGGCCGCCGCCGTCGCCGCGGCGCGCGGCCTGGAGGTGTCCGGCCACTGCGCCCCGCAGCTGCACCTGCACGCCGCGCTGGCCACGCCGAACGTGCGCCATCTGGAGTGGTTCCACGACCACGTCAGGATCGAGTCGATGTTCTTCGACGGCTTCCGCGAGCCGGTCGAGGGTGTGCTGCGACCCGATCTGTCCCGTCCCGGCCTCGGTCTCGATCTGCGTGAGGCGGACGTGGAGAAATTCCGTACGTACGGCGGCGTGGGCGACTGAGCCGCTCCGGGTGGAACCGTGGATCACCCTGTGACGCGGCCTCCGGCCCGGGTTCTGACCAGCGCGGTGAGAGCCCCGGCGACCAGCCCGGCGCCGAGGGCCGCGACGGTCACTGCTTCGCGGTGCCGCGACAGCCACGCCTCCGCGCTGGTCGCGCGGGCGCGGGAGTCGAAGCGGCCGTGCGCGCCGAAGTCGTGCCCGTCCTTGCCGTCCGCGGCCTCCCACAGGTTGACCGGGCCGCCCGGATCGTACGGCTCGTCGGTCTGCTGGGAGGAGAAGCCGGTCCTGCCCAGATAGCGGTCGATCAGCGCGGGGGCGACCTTGTTGGCCAGCAGCGTGACGGCGGTCGAGGCGCCCACCCAGAACTCCTTGCGCCGGGGATGTCCGGCGGCGAAGACCACGGTCCTGGCCGCCACCTCCGGCTGGTAGATGGGCGGCACCGGCTGCGGCCGGTGCGGCAGCCTGGAGAGCACCCAGTCGAACTGCGGCGTGTTCATGGCGGGCAGCTGCACCATCGTCACGTGTACGGCGCTGCGCCGATGCAGCAACTCGCACCGCAGCGACTCGGTGAATCCCTTGATCGCGTGCTTCGCGCCGCAGTAGCCCGACTGCAACGGGATGGCCCGGTAGGCGAGGGCCGAGCCGACCTGCACGATCGTGCCGTGGTTCCGCGGCAACATCCGGTCCAGGGCCGCCCGGGTGCCGAAGACGTAACCGAGGTAGGTCACCTCGGTCACCCGGCGGAACTCGTCGGGCGATATCTGGTTGAAGGGCGCGAAAACCCCGACGAACGCGACATTCACCCACACGTCGATGGGACCGAGCTCCTCCTCCACCCGGCGCGCGGCGTCCTCCACCTCACGGTGGTCGGCCACGTCGACGGGGATCACCATGGCCCGGCCGCCGGCCGCCTCGACCTCCTCGGCGGCGGCGGCGAGACCCGCCTCTCCGCGCGCGAGCAGCGCCACCGAGTCGCCGCGCGCGCCGAACGCGCGGGCCGTCGCGCGGCCCACACCGGCGCTCGCCCCCGTGACCACGACCACCCGAGACCTTCTGCGCGCCATGTCCCTCACCTCCTGGTCCGGCCGCTACCCGGGGAAGGCGGCCCCATACGGGCGAGATGGATAATGCAAGGACAGCGCGACGGGGGGCGTGATGCCCGATTCATTCAGCTCTGCCGCACGAGACTCTGCCGCACCCGAGTGGAACGATCCCGCAGAAAAACGGATGTTCGAGCGCCTCGCGGAGCTACCGCCAGGCCACTCACGCCGGGAGACCCTCCGCCAGGAGCTCGCCCGCCGCCATCAGGGACTCGTCGAGGCGCTCGCTCGGCGGTTCACCTACCGCGGAGAGCCGGTGGAGGACCTGGTCCAGTCGGGGAACGTCGGCCTGGTCAAGGCCATCGACAGGTTCGACCTGAGCCGGGGGAACGTCTTCACCGCGTACGCCGTACCGATGATCCTGGGGGAGATCCGCCGGCACTTCCGGGACGCGGGCTGGGCGGTCCACGTGCCCAGGCGGGCGCAGAACCTGAAGATCCTCGTGCACGAGGCGGTGGACTCCCTGACCCAGCGGCTCGGCCGCCGCCCCACGTCCGCCGAGCTGGCCGCCGCTCTCGGCGTGAGCGTCGAGGAGGCCGACGAGGGCATGGCGGCCGACAGCGTGTACAGCTGCCTGTCCCTCGACCTAATGATCAGCGAGGACGCCGAACGGCCGGATACCTCCCATATCGCCACGGAAGACGGCGAACTGGATCTGATCGTGGACCGGGAGTCGTTGCGGCCGCTGCTCGCGGACCTGCCCGACCGGGAGCGCACCGTCCTGCTGATGCGCTTCTACGGAAACCACACCCAGTCGGAGATCGCCTGCGAGCTGGGTGTGTCCCAGGTGCACGTGTCCCGGCTGGAGTCGCGGGCCTGCTCCCGGCTGCGCGAACGGCTCGGCCCCGGCTGACCGAACGGCACGGCCCACGCCCGCGTGCCACCGGATCTCGTCCGGATGAGACCGAATCGGGGCCCGGCGTTCGCCGCCGGACCCCGATCGGCATCCCTTTTCCGCAGGAGCGGTCTTAGATGATCGAGCCGGACCAGACGTTCGCGGCCTTCTTGTAGACGCCGTACGTCTCACCGTCGAAGTACGGGGACATGCTGGTGTCGATGCGCTTGTTGCCGTCACGGTCCGCGACGGCGATGGTCACGCCGTTCAGGTAGCCGAGGCGGCGGCTGTTCTTGTAGTTGAGCAGCCACGCGGAGCCCAGCGAGCCCTCGCCGGTGAAGGACGACTTGACGCCGAGGAGCTCCTCGCCCTTGATGGCCGGGGCCTTGGCGGCGAAGGTCTTGCCGTACGACCACTTGAGCGTCTGACCCGTGTAGGCGTGGTTGCCGTCCGGGTGGGAGCCGCTCGGGTAGCCGAAGACGTAGACGTTCTTGCCGACCTTCTGGTTGTAGGCCAGGCCCTGGCCGCCCACGTTGTCACCCAGGCGACCGGCGTCGGAGACGCTACGGACGTAGTAGTGGTCCTTGTAGTACTTCTCCTGGCTGGAGGTCTTGATCCACTTCTTGACGAAGTACTGCTTCTTGTACGCCTCGGCGAAGCGCTTGCCGCGCGTCACCTTGAGGTCGCCCAGGAAGTTCTTGTCCTTCTTGAGCTTGTGGTACTCGATCCAGGAGATGCGGGTCCACTGGTCGCTGCTGTTACCGCACCAGGAGGGGCACTTCTCGCCGTTCTTCATGGCGTCGGAGCCGTTGGGGGCGGCCTTGTAGTCGGCGGCCTTGACCTCGACGGCGGTCAGCTTGATGCCGTCGATGCCCTTGGTGTAGTACTCCTCGTGCTTGGCGTGACCGTCGGCCGGCGGGTCGACCTGCACGCTCTCGGGGTCGAGGACCTTCTTCCAGTACGGCCCGCCCTCGGTGTACTTCGCGGCGAACTCGGAGGCGCTGACCTCCTCGGAGATGGTCTGCTTGTCACCGGTGTAGGCGTCGTAGGTCTTCTTGTCGACTTCCTTGTCGCCCGCGAGCTTGATGCCGTTGTAGACGGTGACGAACGCGTAGTCGCGGTCGCCGTCCTCGTAGACGTCGAAGTCGTAGTGCGTGAAGGCCTGCTTGCCGACGTAGATGCCCCACGGGGTCTTGCCCTGGTAGTAGCCGGGCACGAAGACCCACTTGTCCAGGGTGGCCTTGTTGCTCACGGTGTCGTACACGCAGTGCCCGGCCGTGGCGACCAGGTTGCGGTAGTTCGACTGCACGGAGGTGGCGGTGCACCAGTGCGCCTTGCCGTCAGCACCGAGGAAGAACACCTTGCCGGTGGTCTTCGGGAGGTTGACGTTCTTGGACGTCGAGGACGACTTCTTCTCGTCCCCGATGGCGGGGACCGTACCGGCCTTGCTGCTCGCGGACGGTCCGCCGGTGGAGATGTGCTTGGCCGAGACCGTGGTCTCGACGTTGTACGGCGTGGCCTGCTTCAGCATCTGCGCCGACCAGAAGAAGGCGACCTGCTGTGCGGCCTGTGAGGTGCCGGCCAGCGTCTCCTTGACGCTGTAGCTGCCTGCCTGGGCCGGGGTGGCCACCAGGCCGGCGGCCAGGAGGCCGGTGAGGGTTCCGCCGATGGCGAGGGTGCGCTTCAAGGGAAAAGCTCCTTGCGCTGTCGTGGGACGTCATCTGCGTCCCATCCGTCAGTTAAGGACAGGTCAAGAACCTACAAGCCACACCAACTGTCCGTAAGGCCGTTTGAGGGCATCGTTTTCCCAGGTCGGACGAGTGACCGTTTCGTTACCTAAAAGACGATCAGATCGAGATAACGGCGTTTACGCAGGTCAAACGCGATATCTGGCCACGCGGCCTGACCAGTCCGAATCGCCCAAGTCAAGGGGAAATATGTGACGTGAATCACATCAAGAAGATGGCACGGATTTGGGATTGGAACCGTCTAAGTTTGCTCGCACCGTCGATCCAGACCCCCGCAACCCCCTCCGGACCCAGTCCTCCAAGGGGTTGGCCTCCCCGCCCCAGGGTGCCGGAGGGGCACTAGCTAGGCGCCGGCCTCCGCCGGGGCTCCGTCCGGAGCCGCGGCGACCGGCTCCTCCACCGTCTCCTCGACCGGAGCGCGCAGGCCGCGTACGCCCGGGGACAGGAGCGCGAGCAGGGAGACTCCGGCGACGATCACCGCGCAGGCGAGCAGCGCGGGGCGCGGCCCGATCGCGATGGCGACCGGCCCGGCCACCAGCAGGCCGATCGGGCCGAACATCAGCGAGCCGAGCGCGTCATAGGAACTGACCCGCGACAGGGCCTCCGGCGGGACCTCCCGCTGCATGGTGGTGTTCCACAGCACGCCGAAGACGTCGAAGCAGATCCCCATCACGACCGCCGCCGCCACCACCGCCCACAGCGGAGCCGACGACCCGAGCAGCAGGTACGGCAGGGCCGTCGGCAGGGTGAGCAGGGTCGCGACCAGGATGGGGCGACGCGGCCGCAGCCGCAGGGTCACCAGGATGCCGGCGATCATGCCGACGGCCTCGCCCGCGAGTACGGCCGACCAGGCGGGGGCACCGCCCAGGCTCTCCTTGGCCACCAGCGGGCCGAGGACGCCGTGCGCCGCCTGCACCGCCATCACGAGGATGGAGAACTGCGCGACCACCACCCACAGCCACTGCCGGGAGGCGAACTCGCGCCACCCCTCGCGCAGGTCGGCGAGCACCGAGTGCCGCTCGGCCGCCGCGCGCTCCGCCGGGGTGAGGCGCAGCGCCGTCACCATCGTGGCCGCCACGGCGAACATGGCGCCGCTGACCGCGAGCGACCAGCCGGCGCCGAGCAGGACCACCGCGCCCCCGCTCAGGACGAGGCCCGCGACACGGGAGATGTTGGTACCGAGCCCCAGCAGGGCGTTCGCCGTCTGCAACCGCTCGGTGGGGACGACGTCGGGAACGATCCCGGTCAGCGCGGGAAAGAAGATCGCGGTCGCGACGCCGCTGACGGCCGCCGCGGTCGCCAGGGCGGGAACCGGGGCCCAGCCGGTGAGCATCATCGCGGCGAGCGACAGGTACGCCGCCGCGTTGAGCCCCTCACCCGCCATCATCACGCGATGCCTGGGCAACCGGTCCGCGATGACGCCGCCGACGAGCATGAACGCGACCATCGGCAGCGCCTCGGCGGTGAGGACCACGGACAGCGTCGTGGCGGTCGACCCCGGGAGCGCGAGCACGCCGAAAGCGAGGGCGACGGGCGCGAACCCGCTGCCGAGCACCGAGATGGTCCGGACGGCGAGGAGCAGGGCGAAGCGCCGATCCCGGAGCATACCGAGATCGCGACGGACACTGTGCACCTGCGACTCCTCGCTGGAAGACCCCCGAAACGGATCCATAGTGCCGTTCACGGCATGGAGCTGTCGCTTCATTTAACGCGGCCGGGACGTCGGCGTTCACGGGTCCGGAGGCCCAGAAGGACACGGGACGAACGGCGGAGAAGGCACAGGACGAACGGCCGAGAAGGACACCGGGACCAACGGCGGAGACCGCACGGGGCGAACAGCGGACGAACCCGCGCGGACGGTTCCATATCGCAGCGCTATGGATTTTTGGAGGGTACCCGGCCCTCCCGCTCTCGGTGTCAGCTTTACGCAGCCCGCCCGCGGGCTCCCCCTCACCCCCCTGAAGAGGAGTCACGAGAGTGAATCCCAAGGTCAGGCCCGGTGTCGTCGCCGTGCTCGCGACGGCGATGGCCGCCGCCACGCTGGCGACCGCCCCCGGTGCCTCAGCCGCACGAACATCGTCCCTCCCAGCCGGATCCAGTCCGATCGGATCCGCGCTGGGCGCCTCCGCCCCCGACCCCACGCCCGCTTTCAGCCCGCCGAGTTCCGAGGAGCGCAGGAGCGCGATCAGCAGCGCGGGAGGCGCGCTCGCCGGTGACGCGGCGGCGCTCCACACGTCCGCCGACGACACGTTCGAGCTCGCCCGGACCGTCGCCGGAGGTCACGGCCTGCAGTACCTGACCTACCGGCGCACGCACCAGGGCCTGCCGGTGTACGGCGGCGACGTCGTGGTCGCCACCGACAGGTCGGGCCAGGTCGTCCACTCGGTGACGACCGGCCAGCGGGCCACCCTGAAGATCGACCCGCGGACCACGGTGACCGCGGACGCCGCGGCCACCAAGGCCCGCGCCGAGCTGGCCCGGGTCGACACCGTGGGCGAGCCGACGCTGCTCGTGCACGCGGCGGGCGAGCGGCCCAGGCTGGCCTGGGAGGTCGTGGTCACCGGCCGCGGCGAGAAGGCTCCCAGCGTCCTGCACGTGTACGTCGACGCCACTGACGGCTCGGTCTTCGACTCCTGGGACGAGGTCCGGGAGGGCACCGGCAGCAGCAACTACCACGGCCAGGTGACGATCGCCACCTCCGGATCCGCCGGCTCGTACTCGATGACCGACACGACCCGGCCGGGGCTCCGGTGCGGCGGCCAGACCGGCACGGCCTACACCAAGTCCACCGACAGCTGGGGCAACGGGTCCGGCACCAACCTGGAGACCGCCTGCGTCGACGCGCTGTACGCCGCACAGCAGGAATGGAACATGCTGCGCGACTGGCTCGGCCGCAGCGGCTTCAACGGGTCCGGGGGCGCGTTCCCCGCCCGGGTCGGGCTCAACGACGTCAACGCCTACTGGAACGGGTCGTACACCAACTTCGGCCACAACTCGGCGAACAGCAAGCAGGCGACCTCGATCGACGTGGTGGCCCACGAGTACGGCCACGCGATCTTCCAGTACTCCGGCAGCATGCAGCAGAGCAGCGCCAACGAGGAAGGCGGGCTGAACGAGTCCACCGGCGACATCTTCGGCGCGCTGACCGAGCACTACGTCAACGAGCCGGCCACCTATGACGAGCCGGACTACCTGGTCGGCGAGGATCTCAACCTCACCGGGTCGGGCCCGATCCGCAACATGTACAACCCGAGCGCGCTGGGCGACCCGAACTGCTACAGCTCCTCGATCCCGAGCACCGAGGTGCACAAGGCGGCGGGCCCGCAGAACCACTGGTTCTACCTGCTCGCCGAGGGCAGCAACCCGGGCGATGGCAAGCCGACCAGCCCGACCTGCAACAACACGGCGATCACCGGCATCGGCATCCAGAAGGCCGGCAAGATCTTCCTGGGCGGCCTGGGCACCAAGACGGTGCCGTGGACGCACGCGAAGGCGCGGGTCGCCACGCTGAACGCCGCGAAGTCGCTCTTCCCCGGCAGCTGCGCCGAGTTCGACGCGACCAAGGCCGCCTGGAACGCGGTGAGCGTCCCGGCGCAGTCCGGTGAGCCGACCTGCACCTCCTCGGGCGGCCAGTTCTCGATCTCGGTCAGCCCGGCCTCCGGGAGCGTCCAGCCCGGCCAGTCGACGACCACCACGGTCACCAGCGCGGTGGTCAGCGGTAGCGCCCCGTCGCTCACGCTGCGCACCCGTACCCCGCTGCCGACCGGCGTGACCGCGACCTTCGCCCCGTCGACGATCACGGCGGGCCAGTCGTCGACGCTGACGCTCAGCACGGCGTCGAGCACCGCGGCCGGCGTCTACCCGGTGACGGTGATCGCCACCGGCGGGTCGGTGGAGAAGGAGGCGACGTTCTCCCTCACGGTCGGCTCGCCGCCGTCCGGCACGCCGGACATCGCGGTCAACAACGTCACCGCGCACCTGAACCAGCTCCAATCGATCGCGACCGCCAACGGCGGCAGCCGTGCCTCCGCGACGGCCGGCTACACCGCCTCGCTGAACTACGTGAAGGGCAAGCTGGACGCGGTGGGTTACACCACACGGATCCAGAACTTCACCTACAACGGGGCGACCCACGCGAACCTGATCGCCGACTGGACCGGCGGGCCCAGCAGCCCGACCGTGATGCTGGGAGGCCACCTCGACAGCGTCGCCGCCGGGCCCGGCGTCAACGACAACGGCTCCGGCTCGGCCGCGCTGCTGGAGGTCGCGCTCACCCTGGCCTCCCGTAACCCCACGCTCACCAAGCACGTACGGTTCGCCTGGTGGGGCGCCGAGGAGCAGGGCATGCGCGGCTCGACGTACTACGTCCAGAACGGCGGCGCCGCCGGGGTCGAGTCGTACCTGAACTTCGACATGGTCGGCTCGCCGAACGCCGGATACTTCGTCTACCAGGACGACGCCGCCCTGCAGAAGGTGTTCACCGACTACTTCACCTCGATCAACGTGCAGACGGAGCCGGAGACCGGTGCCGACGGCCGCAGCGACCACGCGCCCTTCAAGAACGCGGGCGTTCGGGTCGGTGGCCTGTTCACCGGCGCGGAGGGCGTCAAGTCCGCCGCCCAGGCACAGAAATGGGGCGGCACGGCGGGCCAGGCGTACGACTCGTGCTACCACTCGTCCTGCGACCGGTATCCGGCCAACGTCAGCACGACCGCGCTCGACCGGAACAGCGACGCCATCGCCGCCGCGCTGTGGAAGCTCGCCGTGGGGGACACGCCTCCTCCGGTGAACGACTTCTCGCTCTCGGTGAACCCGTCGTCGGCCTCGGCGCGGCCCGGCCAGTCGGTCACCGCGACCGTCAGCACACAGGTCACCAGCGGCAGCGCGCAGAGCGTCGCGCTGTCGTCCAACGCGCCCTCGGGGATCACCGTCTCGTTCAGCCCGGCCACCGTCACGGCGGGCCAGTCCTCGGCGGTGACGATCGCCACCTCGGCGAGCACCACGGCGGGCACGTACACCATCAACCTCAACGGGACCGGCACGTCGGCCAACCACTCGGCGACGTTCACCCTGACCGTCGGCGGAGGTGAGGGCGACACCTGGGCGCCCTACACCACGTACGCGGCGGGCGACGTCGTGAGTTACGGCGGGGTCCAGTACCGATGCCTGCAGGGACACACGGCGCTGCCTGGCTGGGAGCCGCCGATCGTCCCCGCTCTCTGGCAGCGGATCTGATCCTGCCGTGATCAGGTGGGCGGCAGCGGGGAGCCGCCCACCACTTCACTCTCCGAATCCGAAATGTCACGCTCCAAATGAAATACGTCTTAATTTCATGACATAGCTTGATTGCACGGACAAGGACAAGCGCCGTACTTTCCGGCTATGGATCTCGAGCTGCGTCACCTCAAGATCGTGACCGCGGTCGCGGAGGCGGGAAGCATCACCAAGGCCGCCACACTGCTCGGCCTGGCCCAGCCCGCGCTGACCGCGCAGCTCAAGCGGATCGAGCGCACGCTCGGCGGCGCCCTGTTCGAGCGCGACCGCTACGGCGCCCGCCCCACGCCCCTCGGAGAGCTGGTGCTGAGCCGGGCCCGCGTGGTGCTGCCCGCGGTACGGGAGCTCCAGGAAGAGGCGGTGCGGTTCGCCAACACCTACGACGGCATCACCTCCTTCCGCATGGGCGCCACCAACGGGCCGATCCTCGGCGGGCTGGTCGCGCGGCTGACCACCAACTGCCCCGAGACGCCGGTGAGCACCTACACCTCGTGGTCAGCGCGGGAGCTCACGAACATGCTGGTCACGGGGCGGCTGGACTTCGCACTCGTCGGCACCTGCGGCGAGAGCCCGCCGCCCGCGGGCGACCCGGTGCTGTGGAGCACCGTGGGCACCGTGCCGGTGTTCGTCCTGCTCAGCGAGGACCATCCGCTCGCCGGCGCCGAGGAGGTCGAGCTGGCGGAGCTCGCCGACGAGAGCTGGGCGGTCACCCCCGGAGACGGCTGCTTCGGCGACTGCTTCGCCGCCGCCTGCGCCCGGGCCGGCTTCACTCCGGCCACGATGTACGAGACCGATCTGGCCACCTGCGTCCACCTCGCCCAGCTCGGCCGCGCCGCCGTACTGTGCCAGGCGACCTTCCAGCTCGTGCCCGGGATCGTCATGGTCCCGCTCGCCGGGGCGCCGCTGCACTGGCGGCAGCGGATCGGCTGGCACGCCGACGCCCCCGTCGCCCGAGCGGCCGCCATGATGATCGACCACGCCATGGCGGCGCACGCCGACGCCGTACAACGCAGCCCCCGATGCGCCGAATGGCTCGCCGCGAATCCGCAGTTCCACGACATTCCATAACACCTGGACAGGGGAAAAGCGGTAGATACACGGCCGATGTGATGGCCGTTACCTTGAGGGCGTTCCCCACCCCCCAAGGAGAAACGGCATGCTCCGCAGACCCTCCGTCATCGCGGGATGCGTCCTGACCCTCGCCGCCCTGGCGTTCCCCGCCACCGCGGCGCTCGCGCAACCCGGCTCCCCCTCCCTCGAACCCTCCGCCGCGCAGTCCGCCCCGCAGCCGCCCCCCGGCGTGGCCGAGGCGATGCAGCGCGACCTCGGACTCAGCGCGGAACAGGCCAGAACCCGTCTGGCCAACGAGCAGCAGGCCGGCCGTACCGAGGCGGCGCTGCGCGCGGGCCTCGCCGACCACTTCGCCGGCTCCTGGCTGAACGGCCCCACCGCCACGCTCGTGGTCGCCACCACCGACGCCGCCGCGGTGCCCTCCATCGTCGCCGCGGGCGCCGAGGCCACGGTCGTCGAGCACACCCTGGCCTCGCTGACCGCCGCCAAGGAGGCCCTCGACCGGGCCGCCGCCAAGGCGCCCGGCACGACACCCGTCTGGTATGTGGACGTACGGAGCAACAGCGTCGTCGTGCTGTCCTCCCAGCCGGCCGGGGCCGAGGCGTTCGTCGCCGCCAGCGGCGCGGACCGCGCCCTGGTCCGGATCGAGAAGTCGGCCGAGCGGCCCCGCCCCTTCTACGACCTGCGCGGCGGCGACGCCTACTACATCGGCAGCGGCACCCGCTGCTCGATCGGCTTCCCGGTGACCCGCGGCACCACGAACGGGTTCGTCACCGCCGGTCACTGCGCCGTGGCGAGCTCCACCAGCGGCTCCAACCGGGTCGCCCAGGGCACCTTCCAGGGCTCGTCCTTCCCGGGCAACGACTACGCGTGGGTAGCGGCCAACAGCAACTGGACCTCCCGCCCGTGGGTGTACAGCAACGGGAGCAACCTGCCCGTACGCGGCTCCACCGTGGCGATCGAGGGCGCCTCCGTCTGCCGATCCGGATCGACCACCGGCTGGCACTGCGGCACCGTCCAGCAGCGCAACAGCAGCGTCACGTACCAGGAGGGCACCGTCTACGAGGTGACCCGCACCAACGTCTGCGCCGAGCCCGGCGACTCCGGCGGCTCCTTCATCTCGGGCGACCAGGCCCAGGGCGTCACCTCCGGCGGAACCGGCAACTGCGGCAGCGGCGGCATCACCTACTTCCAGCCGGTCGGCGAGATCCTCTCGGCCTACGGGCTCACCCTGACGGTCGAGGGCGGCGGCGGCAACCCCAGCCCCAGCCCGAGCCCCACCGGAGGCTCCACCTCCTGGCAGGCCGGCACGGCGTACGCGGCGGGCGCCCAGGTGACCTACGCCGGCGTCTCCTACCGGTGCCTCCAGGGACACACGGCGCAGACGGGCTGGGAGCCGCCGAACGTTCCCGCCCTCTGGCAGCGGCTCGGCTGACCCCGCGCAAGCGGCGCGCACCGGCCGTCGCGGCCCCCGTGGCGGCCGGTGCCACCCACCTTGTTCCACCAACGGTTCGAACAGCGAGGACCAACATGAGCATCGACGCCATCGGCCATCTGGAGAAGCTCGGCTCGGAACTGGAACAGCGGCGCTTCGCCGTACGCGTGCGGGCCCGTGAGGGCCATGCCACGCTGAACGTGACCAACGTCGCGGCCCCCGCGCTGGCGGAGAGCGTGTTCACCGCCCCCGACGAGGAGGGCGACCTCTGGTTCTGGTTCCCCTGGCAGACCCCCATCGGCCCGGTGGCCGACATCACGGCCGCGGCCGACCGCATCGAGCGGGTCCTGGCCGAGGTCGGGCGTCCGCGTCCCCTGGCCGCGGCGTCGGGCGGCCAACCGGTCGGCGAGGTCACGGAGGCGGCCGTCGAGCACGCCTGATCCGATACCAGACGACGAGCAGGTCGATCGCCGCGACAAGGGCGATGAAGGCGGCGATGCCGGCCTCCACGGCCCAGACCGTCAGCCCTGTCGCGGCGGCCGCGTACGCGAAGAAGATCGTGGCCGCGAGCGCGATGGGCAGCGCCACACCGGACAGCACCGCCCGGATGCGGAGCGCGCTGCGCGCCTCCGTCGGTTCGGTCCCTCGCCGGTTTCCCCACATGAGCTCAGCCTCCGGTCGGGGCGGGCCCGAGCGGATCGTGCCCCACGGACATCAGGGAGTGCCGCCAGCGTTCGTCCCTGGCCGCCGTCGCGGGGGCGCCGGCCACCTTCCCTCGCACGAAGTCGACGACGTGGCGCATCACCTCGAGATCCTCGCCCGTCAGATCACCCTTGCGCTTCCCGAGCACGTGCAGGACGCCACGCCCCAGTTCCTGGACGCCCAGGTCGGGATCAGCGGGGAAAGCGCTCTCACCGGACGCGGAGGTGAGCAGCCATGAGCGCAGCTCCGCCGACGTCATGTTGACCACCTCGTGGAACTCCTCCCAGAGGAGATCCACCTCGGGGTCGGAACTCTCGGTCATGTGTCCCCCTTCGACGAGGATCGCCTACCCGCGAGCGCCGCCCCGATGCGGGCGACGGCCCGCGTCCGGAGGAGGCCGGACAAGACGAGACCCCGCCAGGATCGCTCCTGACGGGGTCTCGACGTGTGTGTAACCGGTGCCGGGTCGCCTCTCGGCGAAAGGCACAACGCGGCTCCAGCCGAACGGTAGTCCGCGAAGGCTAAATTAGGTGAGGCCCGGGGACACCTGCACACCGGCCACGTGTCATGTAACCACCGGCCGCCGGGCATTGTTCCCGCCCCGAGAACGTCATTTTCCGAACCGCCCGACGTCCCCTCAGGAGTGCCGTTTCCCGGCCGGAGGGTAGGGCTGACTCATGGCGCACACGATCGACCGCGACACCGTACAGGACCTGCTGGCGAACCACCGAGCCCAGCTCGTCGAGGTGCTGCCCCTGGAGGAATACGAATGGGCGCACCTCCCGGGCGCGGCGCACCTGCCGCTGAAGGGACTCGACGAGGAGTCGGCCACCTGGCTGGACGCATCGCGACCGGTGATCGTCTACTGCCATGACCGGATGTGCGACATGAGCCCGCGCGCCGCCCGCCGCCTCGAACGGATCGGCTTCGACCGGGTCCTCGACTACGCCGAGGGCAAGATGGACTGGATCTCCGCCGGGCTGCCCTTCGAGGGGCACGCCGTCCTGGTCGCGCAGGCCGTCCGCCGCGACCCGGTGATCGCCTACCTCGACGACCGGGCCGACGAGGTCGCCGAACGGATCATCGACGACCCGGCCGGACTCGCCGTGGTGGTCGACCGAGACCGCGTCGTCCAGGGCGTCATCGGCCCCGACGAGCTGAAGGGCGTGCCCCCTGGCGCGACCGCGGAGCACGCCATGCGCTTCGGCGTCACCACCGTACGGCTCAGCGAGGACATGGAACCCCTGGTCAGGCGGATGGACCGGGCCAAGATCCATCAGATGGTCGTGACCCTGCCCGACGGCAGGCTGGTCGGCCTGTTCGTCCTGGACGCCGTGAGATCCCCCGAATCCGAACCCGACCAGGGATAGCCGATGATCAGCTCGCCTGGAGCACCATCCGGGCGATCCGTTCGACGGTGGTGAAGTCGCCCGCCGAGACGCGGTTCTTCATCACGCCGACGCTGGTCCCTGTGGCGGTGTCCGCGAAGGCCGCGGTTCCGCCGCTGCCGCCCATCCCGAACAGGGTGGGCGCGTCGAGCGTCTCGGTCAGCCCGATCGAGAACCCCAGCCCCCAGGTGGCGGGGGCACCGGTGACCTCGTCCATGCCCGTCACCGCCGCCGAGGACAGCTCGCGCAGCCGGTCAGGGGAGACCAGCGTCCCGCCCAGCAGCGCGTCGTACATGCGGGCCACCGCGCGGGCGGTCATCGTCGCGCCCGCCGGGATGTCGGAGCTCAGCACGTCGGCGCGGTTACTGAACGCGGCATCGGGAAGCGCCGCCATCGGAGCCGCCGTGTACCCGTCGACCACCCGGAAGAACGGGATCTCGGCCAGCATCTCGGCGGGGAGCTCCATGGCGGGCCCGGCGTCCTCGATCCTGGCCAACCGGCCGAGCTCGTCCCGCGGCACGCCGAAGAACAGCTCACCGGCCACACCGAGCGGGCCCGCCACGTCCTCGCGGAGCACCTGCGAGATCGTCCTGCCGGTCACCCGGCGTACGACCTCTCCGAGGACGTAGCCGTACGTCTGGGGGTGGTACCCGAACCGGGTGCCCGGCTCCCACCACGGCACGGCGGCGGCGATCGCGGCGCACATCGCGTCCCAGTCGCACAGGTCCTCCGGAGTGGTGCCGACGGGCACTCCCGGCACGCCGGTCGCGTGCGTCAGCGCGTGCCGTACGGTCGCCTTCTCCTTGCCGTGGGCGCCGAACTCCGGCCACACGTCCGCGATGGGCGTGTCGTAGTCGAGGACCCCACGCTCGGCGAGCACGTGGACGACGGTCGCGGTCACCCCCTTCCCCGTCGAGGTGGCGTAGACCGGGGTGCCGGACGTGAAGGCGCGGCCCGTCTCCGGGTCGGCGACGCCCGCCACGGCGTCGACCAGGAGCTGGCCGCGCCGGTAGACGGCGACCTGCACCCCACGCTCGGCTCCTGACTCGACGAGCTCGTCGATGACGGCCTGCACGTCCCGCTGAAGATCGGTCATGGTGGTTTCCTCTCTCGATGACTCCCTCATGAGACGAGGGGAGCGCGAAAAAGGAATCGGTCGCGCCTCAGAGCGAGGCCGGAAGGCCGAACCGTGCGGCCATCTCGCCCCCGTACGTCGTGATCTGGGTCACCAGACCGCCCTCGACCCGCAGGACACCCAGCCAGGAAGGCGAAAAGACGGATTCGCCGGGCTTGCGGAGATACGCGGCGGCGGCGGGCTGCCGGTTCGCCCAGGCAGGGAGAAGCCGCCAGTCGCCCCACGCCTCCGGGCCCACCATCGCGGGTGTCCACGACGCCAGGAACGCCTCCCGTCCCAGGATCCAGATCGGCTCGGGCGGCATCGTCTGCCACACGTCGGCCCGGAGCACCGTCGCTAGCACGGACGGATCGGCCTGCTCGACCGCCTCGATGTAACGCTGCAGGACGGCGCGCTCCTCGCTGGTGGGCTCGGTGGAGGCGCCCCACTCCAGCCGCCGCTCCGGCAGGTGCTCCTTGACCGTCGGCCTGGCCCGCTGCAGCGCGCTCTTCACCGCCGCGACGGTCAGGTCCAGCGACTCGGCGGTCTCCTGCGCCGACCAGCCGAGCACATCGCGCAGGATCAGTACGGCGCGCTGCCGGGGCGGCAGATGCTGGATCGCGACCAGGAAGGCGAGCTCGATCGTCTCGCGGTCGATCACCACGTCGGCCGTGTCCAGCAGCACATCAGGGTACGGCTGGAGCCACGGCACCGCGTCCGAGGCCGGCACGTCGAGCCCGGGATCGGACACGACCGGCGCCGAGCGCGGCTGCGGCTGCCGGGGATGCGCCCTGAGGTGGTCCAGGCAGGTGTTGGTGGCGATCCGGTACAGCCAGGCGCGCAGGCCGGATTCGTCCCGCAGGGTGTCCCGTCCGCGCCAGGCCCGCAGGAACGTCTCCTGCACCAGATCCTCGGCCTCGTCGAAGGAGCCGAGCATCCGATAGCAGTGCACGTGCAGCTCACGCCGATGCTCGTCGATCCGCGTGCCGAACCCGTCCACGGCCATCCCTCGATCCGTTCCCACCCGCACAACGATCCCCCGAGTCAACCAGGTTCGTACGGTTCGCGCGGGATGTGACGGAGATCGGGCGGTGGCCGGCGCCGCGCGGCGGGCCTCCGGCACGATCATCGGGGCCGGCGACTCGCCGGCCCGCCGCGCGGCTGATCAGTCGAGGCAGAACTCGTTGCCCTCGGGGTCGGCCATGATGATGTGACCGGCGCCGAGTGGGGGAGCGGGCTCATAGCGCCGGAGCCGGGTGGCGCCGTGGGAGACGAGCCGCTCGGCCTCCGCCTCCATGGCCGCCATCCGCGCGTCGCCCACGAGGCCGGGGGCGGCCCGCACGTCGAGGTGCACGCGGTTCTTGGCCTGCTTGCCCTCCGGCACCCGCTGGAAGAACAGCCGCGGCCCGGAGCCCTCGGGGTCGACCACCGCCGAGGCGTCGTTGCGGCTCTCGGGCGGCACGCCCATCGCCTCCAGGGCCTGCTCCCACGACTCGAACCCCTCGGGCGGGTCCTGCAGCCGATAGCCGAGGGCCTCGGCCCAGAACGCCGCCAACCCGGCCGGGTCGGCGCAGTCAAAGGTGATCTGCACGTCGCGGGCCATCTCAGCTCGCCTCCCGCCGGGTCTGCTGGTGGGTGTGCGGGTGGAGGTCGCGGAGCACGGGGCTCCAGGTCTGGTCGGTCATGGTGTCCACCCTGCCGCATATAGCGGACAGGATCGTTCCGCGATCTGTGGAACGATGAGCGCGTGACAGTCGAGGCGACGACCGAGCGGGTGCTGCGGTTACTGGCGCTGCTGCAGCACCGGCCGTCCTGGACCGCCGCCGAGCTCGCCGCCGAACTGGGGGTCACCGACCGCTCGGTGCGCCGCGACGTGGAGCGGCTGCGCGCGCTCGGCTACCCCGTGCACGCGACGGCGGGCGTCGGCGGCGGCTACCAGCTCGGCGCGGGCACCCGGCTGCCGCCGCTGCTCCTCGACGACGAGGAGGCGATCGCGACGGCGGTGTCCCTGCGGCTGGCGTCGGGGGGCACGGTCGCCGGGGCGGGCGAGGCGGCATTGCGGGCGCTCGCGAAGCTCGACCAGGTGATGCCGCCCCGGCTGCGCGCCGAGGTGCGGGCGGTGTACGGCGCCACCGAGACCCTGCTCGGCCCCGGAGTCGAGATCGACGCGGAGCTGCTGGTGACACTCGCGCGGGCCTGTCGCGACGCCGTACGGGTGCGGTTCCGGTACGCCGGCCGCGACGGCGGGGAGCGCGAGCGCACGGTCGATCCGGTACGGATGGTCGCCACCGGCCGCCGCTGGTACCTGATGGCCTGGGACGTCGACCGCGACGACTGGCGCACCTTCCGGCTGGACCGGATGCGCGAGGTGGCGGCGACGACCTGGCGCTTCCGGGCGAGGGAGCATCCGGACCCGGTCGCCTACGTGCAGCGGTCCGTGACCGAGGCGCCGTACCGGTATCTCGCCCGGGTGCGGGTGCACGCCCGGCCCGATCGGGTTCGGGAGCTGGTGCCGCCCCAGGTGGGGCGCGTCGAGGATGATCGCGACGGGTGGTGCGTGCTCGTCGTCGGCGGGGAGGACCTGGACCGGATCGCCGTGCACGTGGCCCGGCTGGGCTTCGAGGCTGAGGTGCTGGAGCCTCCGGAGCTGCGGGAGGCCGCCGCCCTGCTCGCCCGCCGCCTCGCGGCGATGGCCGGGACCGGCTGACGGACCCGGTCAGCCCGTGCTCGACACCGTGCCGGCGGGTCGAGCATCCGCTGCGGCGCCACTCCGAACATCACAAAGGCCGTTTCCCAATGATCGGGAAGCGGCCTTCTGAATGATCAACGATGGTGGGGCTACCAGGACTTGAACCTGGGACCTCTTCCTTATCAGGGGCTGCCGGAAGCGGCCCACGCGGCTCGAGTGGGCGGGTCAGCCGAGCTTGAGCAGCAGTTCGGTGAGCTCGGCCGGCATGGTGATCATGCAGTCGTGGCCCGTCTCCAGTTCCCACACCTGTGCCGGGCTGCCGTTGGGCTGTATCTCTGGGACGGGCCGCCGCTTGATGCCCTCCGGTACGCCGGCGACGCAGTGAATGTGCGTCCGCGGAATCGTGCGCACGGCCGGGTTGTCCAGCCGGACCGGTTGCCGGAGGCAGAGCACCGGCTGATCCGACAACATCGTCCGCAACCACGCCACGTCCGCCGGGTCGGTGACCCC
Organism: Microtetraspora glauca; assembly: GCF_040656155.1. Taxonomy (NCBI): domain Bacteria; kingdom Bacillati; phylum Actinomycetota; class Actinomycetes; order Streptosporangiales; family Streptosporangiaceae; genus Microtetraspora; species Microtetraspora glauca. The sequence continues at coordinate 126,482 of NZ_JBFALK010000013.1, read as the reverse complement.
GAACAGGCCCAGGGGCGGCGGCAACTCGGGCATCGGCGGGATCCGCCAGCCGACCTCGGACTCCGCGGCGCGGTCGATGAGGGCCTGGGTCACGGGATGCACATCGACCGCGCTCTCGCCGTCCTCCGGGACCATCGCGTCGAGATAGACCAGATGGGCGATCCGATCCGGGATCCGGTTGGCGGCGGACGAGATGACCAGCCCGGCGTAGCTGTGGCCCACCAGGATCACGTCGGTGAGGTCCTCCTCGTTGATCAGCCTGACGATGTCGTCGACGTGCGTGTCCAGCCCTACCTCGGGGCCGAGCAGATGCGCCTTGTCGCCGTAGCCGGTCAGCGACGGCGCGACCACCCGATGCCCGGCCGATGCCAGCAACGGGACCACCCGCTCCCAGCATTGCCCGCTGTGCCAGGCCCCGTGTACGAGCAAAAATGTTGACATGGTGTAGCTCCTTGTTTGCGGAAGGGACCACCAGCCGATTTCGCCAGCGTTCGTCCCGGAAGCGAGGTTTCCGCTCACCCGCTGACAGAGCCAGAGCCCCCGCGATCCTGGGGGTGACAGGACCAGGCACGCACGAAAGTGCGCGAATTACAGTGGGGACATGAGGGACGAATCCAACCTTCTGGGCGATTACGTACGCGCCCGCCGGGAGCTCGTCGCTCCTGAACAGGCCGGCATCCCCTCCGTGGGCGTACGGCGCGTGCCGGGCCTGCGCCGGGAGGAGGTCGCGATGCTCGCCGGCATCAGCGCCGACTACTACCTGCGCCTGGAACAGGGCCGCGACCGCAACCCCTCCGCGCAGGTCCTCGAGTCCCTCGCCCGCGTGCTGCTGCTCGACGATGACGCGACGGCCTACCTGCTACGCCTCGGGGCGGGAAAACCCCGGCGGCGACGGCGACCCCGGAAGGAAACCGTCCCCCCTGGCGTCGCCAAGCTCGTCGTCACGCTCCCGCTCCCCGCGTACGTGGAGGGCCGCTACTTCGATGTCCTCGCCGCCAACGCGCTGGCGACCGCTCTGTCGCCGCGACTCGTGGCGGGGGGCAACCGCCTGCGGGACGTGTTCCTAGACCCCGCCGAGCAGGCCCTCTACCCGGATTGGGAGGACGCCGCGCAGGGCATGGTCGCCGGCTTCCGCGAGTCCGTCGGCACCGACACGGACGACCCCCGATTCATCGAACTCGTCGGCGAACTCTCCCTCGCCAGCCCTCGCTTCAGCAGGCTCTGGGCCCGCCACGACGTGAACACGTGTGAAGGCACACCCAAGCACATCGACCACCCCCAGGTCGGTGGCCTCTGGCTGAACCGGGAGAGATTGGGCGTCAGCGGCGCGACAGGTCAGACGCTCGTCGTCCTCCACCCGGACCCCGGCACCGACAGTGCCGACAAGCTGGCGCTCCTCGCGTATGTCGGCCGGCCCCGCCTGCCCCGCACCGGCGGGATGCCGTCGAGCAGCGGCATGGGCTGAGTGACATCGCCGCGGTTGCCGCCGGCGAGACCGACCGTCGATGCGAATTGATCTCTGTCACCTGGTCGGGGCCGACCCGCTGACGAATGGCCAACAAACGATCAAAAGCCAGATCCCTGATCGTGGGACCTGGCCTCTGAGCTGATGCTTCGTGGTGGGGCTACCAGGACTTGAACCTGGGACCTCTTCCTCATCAGGCAACGACGACAGGCGGCCGAACTGGCCTTCCTGACTTTTCACCTGCGGTGACTGTCCATCGCCGTCCATACGTGTCCAAGGTTGTCCGTCACCGTTGTCACGCAGTCCGTCACGCACCAGACCTTTGTTCAGCTGGCTGCGGCCTCGCTGTGCATGTCAGATCATCGAGATCTGCTCCGTCATGGCGGGTGACCTTCGGTGACTGCCTGCCTTGTACGTTGAGCTGGGCTTTTAGCGTTCGCTGGTTCTCTTCGTTTCGCGCTGCTTTTCGCGCTTATGTGCCCTGACTGTGCCCTGCCCTCGCTTCTTGTCAGTCAACGGCGATGGGTGTAGGAGCTGGTCTTATAGCGTCTCCACCTGCCGGGATCGTCTCCTTTCGTCCACAAGCGTCCATGGTTGTCCATCAATGTGCCGAGCGCATCCAACCGTCAGTCGCCGCACGCTGTCTAAACAGCCGGTTCGGGCGTGTGTGAGGTGTCGCTTTAAGTCGGTACAAGACGGACACAAGGGGTCATGATGATGATGGCGGCATGAACCTCTCAAAGAGCCTGTTCCGGGTCCTCGTCGGGGCGGCCCTCCTGGGGCCGATCGTCGTCCCCGCCACCGCTGCCGCCGCCTCCGCCGAGACCGCCCCCTCGGTCCAGATCGTCCTTAACACGGTCACCTCCTGGCAGCCGTCGGAGAGCGGAGGTGACGACTTGTACGTGCGGATGGTCGGCCCCACTGCGTTCCCGATAATGCCCCGGGACGTCATTGTCTTCCCCAAGCAAGGGTCCCCAGGCGCGGACGGCTGGTTTACGATGACGGCCAAGGCCAAGGACTGCTTCAGCACCGAGGGGGCTCCATGCCCGTCGGGCACTAACGCTATCGGGAATACAGCCGCAAGCCAGCTGAATACAAAGCCGGTGTTCTTGGCCATCGGCGGCTGGGCCTACATCGAAATCTGGGACTACGACATCTTCAGCGATCACGAACGCCTCGTCCGGGTGCCCATCAAGCTCGACCCCTTGACCAGCCCCGTGCAGACAAGGATACGCCTGGCCCAGGGCGCTGACTACGAGGTCGACTTCACACTGTTCCCCAGTTGGAAAGTGCCGTTTTGACCATATTCACCGCCACTGTCAGAGCGTGTTTGAGAAGGGTCGATAGCGGTCTGCGCATCTCGCCGCCGTGACCACCGTCAGATCGCGATCATGACTGGGTGCCCCGCGAACGTCGCTACCCCTCCGACCTGACCGACGCCCAATGGGCGCTGGTCGAGCCGCTGCTACCCGCGCCGAACACGGGAGGGAGGCCGGACAAGCACCCGCGCCTGGACATCGTGGACGCCATCTTGTATGTGGTGCGGACGGGTTGCGCCTGGCGGCAGTTGCCGGTCGACTTCCCGCCCTGGCAGACCGTGTACTGGTACTTCGTCCGCTGGGAAGAAGCCAAGGTCACCGAGCAGATGCTCACCGTGCTGCGGCGTCGGGTCCGGGCGGCGCAAGGGCGAGCCGAGGAACCAACGGCGGGCATCATCGACTCCCAGAGCGTCAAGGGCGCCGACACCGTCGGCCGCGGGTCCCGCGGCTACGACGCGGGAAAGAAGGTCAACGGCGTAAGCGGTTCATCGTCACCGACACCCTCGGATTGCTGCTGGTCGTCTGCGTGATGGCCGCCTCCGTCCAGGACCGCGATCGAGCCAAGACCACTCTGCTCAGCATGTACCTGGTCACGCCGGTCCGGTACGTGTTCGCCGACGCCGGCTTCGCCGGGATGCTGGTGGACTGGACCCAGCGCGTGCTGCGGACCGTGCCGCATATCGTCCGCAAGGCCCCCGGGCAGATCGGGTTCGCGGTGATCGAGCGGCGGTGGGTCGTCGAACGGTCGCTGGCCTGGCTGACCACCCACCGCCGCCTGGCCCGGGACTATGAGCGCCAGCCAGCCACAGCCGAGGCCATGATCCGATGGGCCGCGATCAGCGGTATGGCACGCCGTCTCGCGCGGGGAAGCGCCGCAACTCGTCAGCAGCGCATCACCCTCGCTCATCCAGCGGAGTAGCTCTCACCAGACCCGCACCATCTGCCGGTACCGGCACGTCCCGGCTTTGTCAGGGCTGCTCCCGCCCTTCCCGGCACCACCCGGATCAGGCTGCCCCCCGGCTCCACCTCCCTGACACGATAGGACAGAGGCGGCGAAGGTCTTCACTCCACAATCACAGCGCCTTGCTACGCCTGCAACCAGGCCAAGGCTGACCAGCTCCCGCAGACCTTCCTCCGTCCGAACGGCCTGGCTCCAGGTCTTCGCCCCCGTCCGCAGTCGCGGCCCGGCTTCCTCGCCCGCGTCCGCTCGGCTGTCGCGGCGGTCGTCGCCCGGCGTCCCCGTCTGATCGCGCGTCACCGCTCGTCGGTGGAGGTGGCCGCTTAACCACTCTGGATCCCGCTCCGCAGCGGGCCGAGTACTTCCATCACCTTCCGGGCGGGCTTCGTCGCCGATACCGCGACCTGGCCCGCCTGGGCGGCTGCGTCCAGCCGATCCGCGTCCGTGGGGAGATGTCCCACGTCGGTGCCGACGGCATCCAACGCAAGGTCTACAGCACCCGCGGTGAGATCGGCGGCGTTCTCCTGGTCGCCTGCGGCAACCGCCGTGCATCGCGTTGTCCTGCCTGCGCTGAGGTGTACCGGGCCGACACCTTCCACCTGATCCGCGCCGGTCTGCTCGGGGGAGACAAGGGAGTCCCGGATTCGGTGCGCGAGCATCCCCGCGCCCTGGTCACGCTGACCGCGCCGTCGTTCGGGCCGGTCCACGCCCACCGCACCGGTAGGACGGGGCGTCTCGTCGGGCACAGCAGTACGGCCGTGACGGAACTCGTTTACCGCAAGCAGATCCGGCCCGTTCTCCAAGGTGGCGCGGTGGTGATGGACCAGATCTTCAAGTAGTCCGTCTTAGGGGCTATCTAGACGATGGACAAGGTCAACTGTGGGACCAACAACCCAGATCTGCTGGAATCCGATGCCGACCGCCCACTCGCCATACTGCTCGCGGAAGGCGTTGACTACCGGTTGCAGTGCGCCTCCCACGCTGTCGGTGGCGTCCAGGACAAGGATCACGCTTCGATCAGCGCGAGTTCTCTTGGCTCCGATAGCGTCTCGGATCTCCTCGACGGCCTCTGCTTGAGTGCGGATCCGCTCCAAAGAGGGCTGGCGTGCCAGCACAGCCCACGCCACTCTCTCTACCGTGGTGACTTGGATCATGAAACTCTGCCCAGCGTCGTTATGGGCAATGCAGTCCACGCCCCGCTCATCCCGAGCACCCGCGCTCAGCACCTCGGGATCGCGCCAGTTCTGTCCGAACTGGTTGAGCCGACGCAGGAGACCTTGAGCCGCGCGCAGTTCCCTATATTCCTTTTGAGAGGCCCTGCCCCCGATACGATCAAGAAGCAGCCCGTTCGTATCGACGTCCGCGCTCGCGGTTCGTCCATCGACGCCGCTGCGGAACACGCGGATGGTTGCGCTGCCATCGATACCTCGACCGTCGATGACCATGGATTCCTCGGCAGTAGCGCTGTCTTCAAGGAACACATGTCGTGTCACGTGCTGGGGCTGAGGCCCGTTTGTCTCGGTGATCTCGCTCCCGGTTGGGGAGCCATCAAGCTCAGGTCGGTCCTTCGGAAGGCCGACCATGTCTCTCCTCACCGCTGCTATTGAGAGCATTAGTCACGCAGTTAGGCACGCAGAGATCAAAAAGGCCGTTCTCCGACGATCGGAAAACGGCCTGTGAACTGTGGTGGGGCTACCAGGACTTGAACCTGGGACCTCTTCCTTATCAGGGAAGCGCTCTAACCGACTGAGCTATAGCCCCTTGCACGCGCCACGAACGTTACCGCATCCGCTGGACGGAGGCGAATTCCGTTGCTCGAACGAGGAAAAGCTTACCGTGTTTCGAAGGCTGCTCGCGCCTCCGGTCAGTACGGCCACCGCCGGGGCGGCGGCCGTACCGCGGGCTATTCGGCCTCGCTGAAGGTGACCTCGATGCCACCGACCAGCGAAGACGACAGGTTGTAGATGACGGCGCCCAGGGTGGACAGCGCGGTGATGAGGACGACGTTGACCGCACCGAGCAGGGCCGTGTAGCCGAGGATGCGGACGGGGTCGAACCAGGCGTCGATGCTCTGGGCGAGATCACTCGTCGCCTTGCCGCCGTCTCCGGACGTCAACTGGGTGACGGCGTCGGTGATGGTGTCGAAGACGCCGAGCGCCGAGAGCACGCCGTACAGCACGGCCACGGCGACGAACAGCACCACGAAGCAGACCAGCGACAGGACGAAGCTGAACTTCATCGCCGACCACGGCTCCACCCGGCGCAGCACCAGGTGGGCCTTGCGCGGGGCGCGGATGCCGGGCTTGTCCGGAGCCGGGTCGGTCCGCACGACCGGCTCGGAGCCGCCGGCCGCGGTGGCCGCACCGGCTCCCGGCTTCGGCGGGGCGCCCATGGAAGGCCGGGGGTAGGCGGCGGTCGGCCCGGGGCCGGCCACCTGCCTACCTGAGGAGGAGTTACCGGGGCCGTTGGCGCCGGGGCCGCCCGGTCCCGGATTGCCACCGGGACGCTGCGGGCCGCCGGGATTGCCGCCGGGCTTACCGACGGGGTTACCGCCGCCGGGATTGCCGCCGGGACGCGGAGCGCCGTCACCGGACGGCTTCCACGACGCGTCCGGCCCAGCGGGCCGGACGCGGACGGTGTCCCCGGATTTGTTGTCCTTGCCGGGAGGTGTCACATCATCAGCATCGCGCGCCACCCCAGCGACGCTACCGCTTTCGCCGACCCGCTCGGTCACCTGATCCCGCATCGGAGAAGATGCGGGACGGGCGCCTCCCGGCTTCTTCTTGGGCGCGCCGGCCGCGTTCCCGCCGCTGGAGTTGCTCATGCCTCGTCTCCTGCCCCGTTTTCCTCGGTCTCCAACGACTCGGCATTCCGAGCAAGGGCCACGACGCTGTCGCCTTCGGCGAGGTTCATCAGGCGCACACCCATGGTCTGCCGGCCGGACTGCTTGATCTCACCGGCACTGGTCCGGATCACCCCACCGGCAGAGGTGATCGCGAAAACCTCATCCTCAGGACGAACCATGACGGCTCCGACCAGCTTGCCACGAGCGCTGACGATTTTCGCCGTAAGCACGCCCTTGCCGCCACGGCCCTGAACCGGATATTGACTCGCTGGCGTGCGCTTTGCATAGCCGCCCTCGGTCGCGACCAGCACATCGTCGCCGTCGCCGATGACGTTCATCGCGAGGAGTTCGTCACCGTCGAGGAACCGCATGCCGATCACACCGCTGGTGGCGCGGCCCATCGGGCGGAGCGCCTCGTCGGAGGCGGTGAACCGGATCGACTGCGCGCCCTTGGAGACGAGGAGCAGGTCGTCGTCTTCGGAGACGAGCCGGGCCGCGATCACCTCGTCGTCGTCGCGCAGGTTGATCGCGATGAGACCACCGGAGCGCGGCGAGTCGTACTCGGAGAGCCGGGTCTTCTTCACCAGACCGCTGCGCGTGGCCAGCACCAGGTACGGCGCCACGTCGTAGTCACGGAGGTCGAGGATCTCCATGACGTGCTCGTCGGGCTGCATGGCGAGCAGGTTCGCCAGGTGCTGCCCGCGCGCGTCCCGGCCCGAGTCCGGCAGCTCGTACGCCTTGACCCGGTAGACCCGCCCCTTGTTGGTGAAGGCGAGCAGCCAGTGGTGCGTGGTGGTCACGAAGAAGTGCTCGACGATGTCGTCCTGGCGCAACTGCGCGCCCCTGACGCCCTTGCCGCCGCGCTTCTGCGCGCGATAGAGGTCCATGTTGGTGCGCTTCGCGTACCCGCCACGGGTGATCGTGACGACCATGTCCTCTTCGGCGATCAGGTCCTCGATCGACATGTCGCCCTCGTAGGCGATGATCTCGGTCTTCCGCTCGTCGCCGAACTTGGCCGCGATCTCGCCGAGCTCCTCGGAGACGATGCTCCGCTGCCGCTCGGGCGAGGCGAGGATGCTCTGGTAGTCGGCGATCTGCGCCATCAGGCCGTCGTACTCGTCCTGGATCTGCTGCCGTTCGAGAGCGGCCAGCTTGCGCAGCTGCATGTCGAGGATGGCCTGCGCCTGGACCTGGTCGATCTCCAGCAGCGTCATCAGGCCGCCCTGGGCCTCGGCCGCCGACGGGGACCGCCGGATGAGGGCGATGACCTCGTCCATCCGGTCGAGCGCCCGGAGCAGACCACGCAGGATGTGCGCGCGTTCCTCGGCCTTGCGCAGCAGGAACCTGGTCCGCCGGACGACGACCTCGATCTGGTGCTCGACGTAGTACTTGACGAACTGGTCGAGCCGCAGCGTGCGCGGCACCCCGTCCACCAGGGCGATCATGTTCGCCCCGAACGTGGTCTGCAGCTGGGTGTGCTTGTACAGGTTGTTCAGCACGACCTTGGCCACGGCGTCGCGCTTGAGCACGATCACCAGCCGCTGGCCGGTACGCGAGGAGGTCTCGTCGCGGACGTCGGCGATGCCGGTGATCCGGCCGTCCTTGACCAGCTCCGCGATGGTGAGGGCGAGGTTGTCGGGGTTCACCTGGTACGGCAGGGCCGTCACGACCAGGCACTGCCGGCCCTTGGCGTCCTCCTCGACCTCCACGATCGCCCGCATGGTGATCGAGCCGCGGCCGGTGCGGTAGGCGTCGTCGATGCCCCTACGGCCGACGATCAGCGCACCGGTCGGGAAGTCGGGCCCCTTCACCCGGGCGACGAGGGCTTCGAGCAGCTCCTCCTCGCTCGCCTCGGGGTTCTCCAGGCACCACTTCACCCCTGCGGCGACCTCGCGCAGGTTGTGCGGGGGGATGTTCGTCGCCATGCCGACCGCGATGCCGGCGGCACCGTTGACCAGCAGGTTCGGGAACCGCGACGGCAGGACGACCGGCTCCTGGGAACGCCCGTCGTAGTTGGGCTGGAAGTCGACGGTGTCCTTGTCGATGTCCCGGAGCATCTCCATGGCGATCGGCGCGAGGCGGCACTCGGTGTACCGCATCGCGGCGGCCGGGTCGTTGCCCGGCGAGCCGAAGTTGCCCTGGCCGTCGACCAGCGGATAGCGCAGCGACCAGGGCTGCGCCAGCCGCACGACGGTGTCGTAGATCGACGTGTCGCCGTGCGGGTGGTAGGAGCCCATGACGTCACCGACGACGCGGGAGCACTTGAAATATCCGCGGTCGGGCCGGTAGCCGCCGTCGAACATGGCGTACAGGACACGGCGGTGCACCGGCTTCAGTCCGTCACGCACATCGGGCAGGGCACGCGACACGATGACCGACATCGCGTAGTCCATGTAGCTGCGCTGCATCTCGGACTGGATGTCGACCGGTTCGATGCGGTCGGCGGGCGGTCCAGGCGGAGTGTTCACTTCCGTCACGAAAAGTCAGTCCTTACACGTCGAGGAAGCGGACGTCACGGGCGTTGCGGATGATGAAGTTCCTGCGGGCTTCCACGTCCTCGCCCATCAGCACGGTGAACAGCTCGTCCGCCTGTGCGGCGTCGTCGAGCGTCACCTGGAGGAGGATCCGGGAGTGCGGGTTCATGGTGGTGTCCCACAGCTGCGCGGCGTTCATCTCGCCGAGACCCTTGAAGCGCTGGACGCCGTCGTGCATGCGCGGGTCGCGCTTGCCGCGCGCGATGCCGTCCTCGATGATCGCGTCGCGCTCCCGGTCGGAGAACGCGTACGACGCGTCCTCGCCCTTACGGTCCCACTTGATCTTGTAGAGCGGAGGCTGGGAGAGATAGACGTGCCCTGCCTCGATCAGCGGCCGCATGAAGCGGAACAGCAACGTCAGCAGCAGGGTGGTGATGTGCTGGCCGTCGACGTCGGCGTCGGCCATCAGGATGAGCTTGTGATAGCGGAGCTTGGTGATGTCGAACTCGTCGTGCACACCGGTGCCGAGCGCGGTGATCATCGCCTGGACCTCGTTGTTCTTGAGGACCCTGTCGATGCGTGCCTTCTCGACGTTGAGGATCTTGCCGCGGAGGGGCAGGATCGCCTGGAATTTCGGATCCCGTCCGCCCTTGGCGGAGCCGCCGGCCGAGTCACCCTCGACGATGTACAGCTCGCACTTCTCCGGCTCGGACCACTGGCAGTCGGCCAGCTTGCCCGGCAGGCCGCTCCCGCTCTCCAGCAGCGACTTGCGCCGCGTGAGGTCACGAGCCTGGCGCGCGGCGATGCGCGCGCGTGAGGCCTGGAGCGACTTGCCGATGATGTCCTTCGCCTCGCCGGGGTTGCGCTCGAACCAGTCGCGCAGGTGGTCGTTGCATGCCTTCTGCACGAACGACTTGGCCTCGGTGTTGCCGAGCTTGGCCTTGGTCTGACCCTCGAACTGCGGGTCGGCGAGCTTCACCGAGATGATCGCGGTGAGTCCCTCACGGATGTCGTCACCGGTGAGGTTGTCGTCCTTGCCCTCCTTGAGGAACTTCTGCTCGCGCGCGTAACGGTTGACGATGCTCGTCAGCGCCGCGCGAAAGCCTTCCTCGTGGGTGCCGCCCTCGGCAGTGTTGATCATGTTGGCGAAGGTGTAGACCGACTCGGAGTACGAGGCGTTCCACTGCATGGCGATCTCGACCGAGATGCCGTCGCCGTGCTCCTCGAAGTCGATGACGGAGCCGTGGATGGGCTCCTTCTTCTTGTTGAGGTAGCCGACGAAGTCGGTCAGACCGCCCTCGTAGTGGTAGGTCGCGACGACCGGCTCGCCGTCGATGTGGTCCGGCCGCTCGTCCCTGATGATGATCGTCAGGCCCTTGTTGAGGAAGGCCGTCTCCTGGAACCGGCGCGAGAGCGTCTCGAAGTTCCAGGTGGTCGTCTCGAAGATCTCGTCGTCGGCCCAGAACGTGACCGAGGTTCCGGTGCTGTCGGTCGGCTCGCCCTTGTGCAGCGGGGCGGTCGGCTTGGACTGCTCGTATGTCTGGGTCCAGTAGTAGCCGTCCGTGCGGATCTCCACGTCGAGCCGCGTGGACAGCGCGTTCACCACGGACACGCCGACGCCGTGCAGACCGCCGGAGACGGCGTACGACTGGCTGTCGAACTTGCCACCGGCGTGCAGCGTGGTGAGAACGAGCTCGACCGCGGGCCGCTTTTCCACAGGGTGTTCACCGACGGGGATGCCACGGCCGTTGTCGACGACCCTGACCCCGTTGTCCGCGAGGAGCGTCACCTCGATGGTGTCGCAGTACCCCGCCAGGGCCTCGTCGACCGAGTTGTCCACAACTTCGTAGACCAGGTGATGGAGACCGCGCTCGCCCGTCGAGCCGATGTACATGCCGGGGCGCTTGCGGACCGCTTCCAGACCTTCGAGAACGGTGATAGAGCTAGCGTCGTAGGACAAGTGCGAAATCCTCCTGCCGAGGACACGTGGCGAGCGAGACCCCTGCTGGCTGCCCCTGCCGTGCCCGTCACCGTCGTGAGTAAGCCCCGTGCGATCACCCAGAGGAAACCGGCCTCGAACCGGGGTGACGCGCAAGCGGACCGTGTCCTTGAGTCCGCGTCCATTCTACTGCTCTCGGAGCACTTATGTGGCAATGACGGCCGCTGTGATGCCCCCTAGCGCGACGATCATGTTTTCTGGCACCCCCCCTTTGGGAAGGGGGTCAACCGCTCAGGCGCAATTATGGAGCCTAGCCGTAGGTGTCGCCGGGCCCTTGGCCGCCTCGGACGCGCAACCCGCCCTGCCGGGGGCCCGCACCCGGGCCGCGTACCCTGACCCGCTTGACCGTGCCGTCGCCGAGCTCCTCGTTCAGCCGCCTGACCAGCGTAGCCGCGAGCAGGCGCACCTGCGTGGCCCACGCGGTGGAGTCCGCCGCCACGAACACCTCGCCGTCCTCGAAGGACTCGGGCTTCGTGTGCGCGGCCAGATCCGGCCCCACGATCTCGCGCCAGCGCCCGAACACCCCGCCGACCGCGACCGGCTGCTCCCATCCCCGGTCGGCGAGCAGATCCCTGATGGCCTTTCCGAAAAGCTGTGGATCGCCGGCGTCCCGCCGCTGCCCGGAGGACCTGCGCCGCGGCTCGGTCCGCGGCAGCTGCCCCCGCCTGGCCGCGTCCGCCTTCGCCTGGGCCAGCTTCTCCCTGGCGAGAGCGGCCCCCTTGGCCGCCGCGCCCTGGGGAGACTGGCCGCCCACGGGCTCATCGGACACGGGACACGCTCCCTTCCGTGACGTCGAACCGCGCGCCGGCCAGCTCGGCGGGAACGTCGCCCGGCACCGCCGCCGTGATCAGGACCTGCTCGGCCGGGCCGACGATCTCGGCCAGCCGGGTCCGCCGGTGGGTGTCCAGTTCGGCGAAGACGTCGTCGAGGATCAGCACGGGATCGCCGCCGTCCGCGCGGAGCAGGTCGTAGGCGGCCAGCCGCAGCGCCAGCGCGAACGACCACGACTCGCCGTGGCTCGCGTATCCGCGCGCGGGCAGCTCGCCCAGTGCCAGCTGCAGATCGTCGCGGTGCGGCCCGACCAGGGTGACGCCGCGTTCGAGCTCCCCCTGCCGTGCCTCGGCGAGACTCGCGCGCAGTGCCTCTTCCAGAACATCGCGAGATGTTCCACAGCCTGTGGACAACGTCGCGCTCGTCCGGTACTCCAGGTCCGCCGGGGCCGAAGTCGGCGCGAGCGTCGCGTACGCCTTGGCGGCCAGCGGCCGAAGCGCCTCGACCAGGTCCAGGCGGGCGGCCAGCAACTCGGCGCCGTGCCGCACGAGATGGGCGTCCCAGACGTCGAGCGTGCTCAGGACGTCGCCCGCCCCCGCCGAGGCGAACCCCGACTCGTCGTCCTGCCTGCGCGCGCCGCGCCGCCGTCCCGGCTTGGTCGCGGCCGCCGTACGCAAGAGGGTGTTGCGCTGTTTGAGCACGCGGTCGTAGTCGGCGCGGACCCCGGCGAAACGGGGGGCGCGGGCGACCAGCAGATCGTCGAGGAACCGGCGCCGCTCGGAGGGGTCGCCCTTCACCAGGGCGAGATCCTCCGGCGCGAACAGGACGGTGCGCAGCAGGCCGAGGGCGTCACGCGGCCGCGAGACCGGCGAACGGTTCACCCGCGCCCGGTTGGACCGGCCCGGGTTGATCTCCAGCTCGACCAGTGCGCGCCGCTCGTCCCTGGCGACCATCGCGCGGACGATCGCCCGGTCGGCGCCGTGCCGTACCAGCGGGGCGTCGGTGGCGACCCGGTGACTCGACTGCGTCGCGACGTACCCGATGGCCTCGACCAGGTTGGTCTTGCCGTGCCCGTTGGGACCGACGAACGCCGTCACCCCCGGGTCGAGGGCGAGCTCGGCCGACGGATAGGACCGGAAGTCGGTCAGGGACAGGTGGCACACACGCACCCCGAAAGGCTAGTCCCTGCCGGCACCCGTCCGGGGGGCGAAGAACCGCGCCCCCTTCAGGCCCGGACCGCGCCGGTTGTCCACAGGCTGTGGATCAGTGCTGGGTCTCCACGGGCGGGGTCACGTCGGCGCCGGGAGCGTCCGCGCCCTTGCCGGTCTGCCCCTCCTGGGCGGTGACCGCGTGCCCGCCGAACTGGTTGCGCAGCGCCGCGACCATCTTCATCGCGGGGGAGTCGGACTGCCTGGACGCGAACCGGGCGTACAGCGCGGCCGTGATGACCGGCAGCGGAACAGCGTGATCCACCGCGGCCTGGACGGTCCACCGGCCCTCTCCCGAGTCCTGGGCGTACCCCTTGAGGTCCGACAGGCCCGGGTCCTCGTCGAGCGCGCGGACCAGCAGGTCGAGCAGCCAGGAGCGGATGACGGTGCCCTGCCGCCAGCTCTTGAACGACCCGTGGACGTCCGTGACGATGTCGGCCGCCTCAAGCAGCTCCCAGCCCTCGGCGAAGGCCTGCATCATGCCGTACTCGATGCCGTTGTGGACCATCTTCGCGAAGTGCCCCGCGCCGACCTCGCCGGCGTGGACGAAGCCGTCCTCCCCCTCGGGCTTGAGCGTCTCGAAGATCGGCATGAGCCGCGCGACGTCGTCGGACGTGCCGCCGACCATCAGGGCGTAGCCGTTCTCCAGCCCCCAGACGCCGCCGCTCACACCGACGTCGACGAAGCCGACCCCCTTGGCCGCGAGGTCGGCGCCGTGCTTCTGGTCGTCCACATAGTGTGAGTTGCCGCCGTCGATCACGATGTCGCCGGGGGAGAGCATCTCGCCCAGCAGCCGGACGGTGCTGTGGGTGGGCTCCCCGGCGGGCACCATGACCCAGACGGCACGGGGGGCGTCCAGCCGGTCGACGAGCTCCTTGAGGCTGCCGACGTCGCTGATCTGCGGATCGCGGTCGTAACCGACCACCTCATGACCGCCACGGCGAAGCCGCTCGGCCATGTTGCCGCCCATCTTGCCGAGTCCGATCATGCCGATCTGCATAGAGCTACCCCCTCAGGGTCGAACATCCACAGGGACGCCGTACCCGGACATACGACCTCCACGCCGGGAGATCGTACGCCCCCGGATCAGCTCGACAGACGGATTGGCATGATCAGGTAGCGGTAGTCCGGGGTGGTGCCTTCGTCCACAGGCTTGCCACCGGTGAGGATGGCGGGCTTCGTCGACGTGGTGAACTGAAGGCGGGCGACGTCGGAGTCGATCGCGCCGAGGCCCTCCAGCAGGAACTGGTGGTTGAACGCGATGTTGATCTCGTCACCGTCGAACTCGACCGGCAGGACCTCGACCGCCTGCGCCTCGTCGCCGCTGCCCGCCTCGAGGACGACCTCGTCACCGCGGAAGGCCAGCCGTACCGGCGTGTTGCGCTCGGCGACCAGGGCGACGCGCTTGACCGCCTCGACGAACGAGGCTGTGGACAAGTCGGCCCTCGCCGAGAACTCGGTGGGCAGCAGCGAGCGGTACTTCGGGAACTCGGGGTCGAGCAGTCGCGTGGTGGTCCGCCTGCCTGCGCTGGAGAACCCGATCATGCCCTCGCCCGTGCCGCCGACCGAGCTGAGCGCGATCTCGACCTCGGCACCGGTGGCGCCCAGCGCCTTGGCGGTGTCCGCGAGCGTACGGCCGGGCACCATCGCGATCGCCTGGAGGTCCGGCTGCTCGGGGTGCCACTTCAACTCGCGTACGGCGAGGCGGTAGCGGTCGGTGGCGGCGAGCGTCACCGTGTCGCCCTCGATCTCCATGCGGACGCCGGTGAGCATCGGGAGCGTGTCGTCCTTGCCCGCGGCCACGGCGACCTGGCCGACGGCTCCGGCGAACACGTCACTGCCGATCCGCCCGGCCGCCGGGGGCATGGCGGGCAGCGAGGGGTAGTCCTCGACAGGCATCGTCAACAGGGTGAACCGCGCGCTGCCGCACGTGACCACCGCTTTGGCTCCCTCGACCACGAAATCCACAGGCTGTGCGGGAAGCGCTCGGGTGATCTCGGCGAGGAGCTTGCCGGAGACGAGAACCACACCGGCCTCACCGGTCTGCGGCTCGAGCGTCACCTCCGCCGAGACTTCGTAGTCGAAGCCCGAGAGCTTCAACTGCTGGTCGTCGGTGACCTCTAGGCGCATGCCCGCCAGCACCGGCACGGACGGCCGCGCCGGAAGGCTGCGTGCCGTCCACGCGACGGCCTCGGCGAGTACGTCGCGGTCGATCCGGAACATCACGTGGATCAGCCTCCTGGGTATCGCTGCTTGTGCATTGTCGCAAGTCTTCACTCTCCCGCACCTTGGGGCCTCGAGAACCCTCTATGGCTCTTGAGTTCTTAGTAGAGAGAGCTAAACGTCATCGTCATAGGGGCGGTGGATACTGTGGAAATCAGACCCCTCTGCAGGTCAGAGCCCATTATTCATCCACTGCCGGGTGTGGAGGACCGGTGGATGAACGGGGCCCGCCTGGGGATGACCGTCCTTTTCCCACAGGACGTCCCCAGGAGAGGGGGTCTCTGTCCACCGGTTATCCACGAGGTTTCCACCGGTTATCCACGGGGTAAATGACCTCCTCAGGTGGACATCTTTCCACTACGCACAGGGCATCCCCAAGGTATCCACGGGTCATCCCCAGGTTGTCCACACACTTGTCCCCAGCATGTGGGCGCGATTTTCCCCCTGACGACGGGGTTATTCGAAGGAGTGGACGGGCGTCAGAGCACGCCGATCCACAGAGATATCCACAGCCTGTGTATCAAGCGTTGCGTGCGCGCTGCTTGATCCGCGTGGTCAGCTCGTTGACCTGGTTGTACATCGACCGGCGCTCGGCCATGAGGGACCTGATCTTGCGTTCGGCGTGCATGACGGTCGTGTGGTCGCGCCCGCCGAACTGCTGGCCGATCTTGGGCAGGGACAGGTCGGTGAGCTCGCGGGCGAGGTACATGGCGATCTGCCGGGCCGTCACGAGGGCGCGCGAGCGCGAGCTGCCGCAGACGTCGTCGAGGGAGACGCCGAAGTACTCGGCGGTCGTCGACATGATGAGCGAGATGGTGATCTCGGGTGTGGAGTCCTCGCTGATCAGGTCCTTGAGGACGATCTCGGTCAGCTTGATGTCCACAGACTGGCGGTTGAGGCTGGCGAACGCGGTCACCCGGATGAGCGCGCCCTCCAGCTCACGGATGTTGGTCGCGATCCGGCTGGCGATGTACTCCAGCACGTCGGGCGGGGCGGCCAGACCTTCCTGGATCGCCTTCTTGCGAAGGATCGCGATCCTCGTCTCCAGTTCGGGCGGCTGGACGTCAGTGATCAGTCCCCACTCGAAGCGGTTGCGCAGCCGGTCTTCCAGGGTGACCAGCTGCTTGGGAGCGCGGTCGCTGGAGATGACGATCTGTTTGCTGGCGTTGTGGAGCGTGTTGAAGGTGTGGAAGAACTCCTCCTGCGTCTGCTCCTTGCCCTCAAGGAACTGGATGTCGTCCACAAGCAGGATGTCGACCGCGCGGTAACGGGCACGGAACCCGTCCGCCTTGTGGTCGCGGATGGAGTTGATGAAGTCGTTGGTGAACTCCTCGGAGCTCACGTATCGGACTCGCGCGCCGTCGTACAGGCTCTGCGCGTAATGGCCGATCGCGTGCAGCAGGTGGGTCTTGCCCAGCCCGGAGTCGCCGTAGATGAACAGCGGGTTGTACGCCTTGGCCGGCGCCTCGGCGACCGCGACCGCGGCGGCGTGGGCGAAACGGTTGCTCGCGCCGATGACGAAGGTCTCGAAGGTGTACTTCGCGTTCAGGCGCGCGGGCTCGCCGGACGTGCGGCTGCCGCGGGTCTCCCACCTGTTCTGCGCGGGCTCGGGAACGGCCTGGTCCATCGGCTCAGGAGGCAGGACGGCGTCGTGCTGCGGGTGCGCCTGTGGATAGTCGCCGGGTGGCGGCGGTGCGGCGGCCGGGCGAACCTGCGGTCCCGGCCCGGCCTGGGGAAAGGACGGCCCTGGGGAGAAGGTGTCGTGCGTGCGCGTGTCCCCCGTGCTCTCGCGGGGATCGACCATCACCGCGATGCGAACGGGACGGCCGAACTCCTGGGAAAGAGCGTGCGCGATGAGGGGGCGAAGTCGTACTTCGATGACTTCCTTGGCGAAATCGTTCGGGGCGGCGAGGAGGATGGTGTCGTTGATAAGCCCGGACGGCTCGGTCATCTGGAGGAACGCCCGCTGTTGTCCTGAAACGCCCTCATCGAGAAGGGTCCCCAGAGCGCGAGCCCACACCTCGTTGAGGTCGTCGGCCTCCATGGTCCGGCACTCCTCCCTTGCGCGGCCCCCGCATATTCGCCGCGATCCGTTTTTCCACGCCGGTCCCGGCCGGGGGCTCCCCGGCGGTACCAGCCCCCGATACGTGATCCACAGAGGATCCACACGTTATGCACAGCCCACGCACAGGTCCCGGGCGCATCCACGTTCGATGGAGGAGGGTCCGGAGGGTTGACAGTAGTGGTGTGCGCGACCTGGGTTCAAGACGTTGTCCACAGCCTACTGGTAGCCATGGGCGCCTCGCGTGGGCGATGTCCGCACCAGGAGAAAAACCCCTTTCACAGGGGAGTGCCATAGGAGTGGGAGCGGCCCCTGATCACGGTCTGGTTTGACCTGTGGCACCATTGCCGCCTAACGTGTGGAGGTCGGCTGGTCACGCGACGGCTATTTCGCATGTCCACGCATCTGGCGAGCCGAATCCTTGGAATGTTGCGCGTCCGCGGCCTCCTGCGGACGTATCTGAAGCCTGGAGTCCACTCGTGAGCAAGCGTACTTACCAGCCGAACAACCGTCGCCGCGCGAAGACCCACGGCTTCCGGCTGCGCATGCGCACGCGTGCCGGCCGCGCCATCCTGGCCGCCCGTCGCCGCAAGGGCCGCGCCGAGCTGACCGTCTGACGAGCGAAACCGTCATCGCCCGCCGTCCACGTGTCGGCGGGCGATAGTCGTAGTTCGAGGAAGTTCCGGTGCTGCCGTCCGCGTCCCGCATGCGACGCGGTGACGAGTTCGCCGACGCGATCCGGCGTGGACAACGCGCCGGTCGCCCCACCCTGGTCGCCCATATGAACGTGGGCGAAGGTGAGGGGCCGCCGTTGGTGGGTTTCGTCGTGAGCAAGGCCATCGGTGACGCTGTGACCAGAAACCGGGTGAAGCGCAGGCTCAGACACCTGATGCGGACCCGACTCGACCGGCTTCCGCGAGGTAGCCTGCTTGTGGTACGCGCCAACCCAGCTGCCGCGTCCGCGCGAAGCGAGCACCTGGCCGCCGAACTCGACATCGCGCTCGATCGTTTACTCCGGCGGTGGGGGTCCGCCCCGCGGACCCTGACGGATGGACGGTCATGACAGTCGAGCAGTCGAGCCCCGAGAGGCCGGCCACCTCCGGCGTGCGGCCCTCAATGGCCGCCCGTGTGTTGCTTGGCCCGATCAGGTTCTACCGGGCGTTCATCAGCCCGGCACTCGGGCCGCGATGCCGGTTCGAACCGTCCTGCAGCGCCTATGGACTGGAGGCCATCGCCGTACACGGAGCGGTGCGCGGTTCGTGGCTGACCATCAGGCGTATCGGGCGTTGCCACCCGTTCCACCCCGGAGGTTTCGACCCGGTGCCCCCACCCCGAGTCCGGTCTCACGACACAACGCAAGGGAGCTAGCTCGGTGGAGCTGTCATTCCTCAACTGGCTGTATACGGCAGTGGCGTGGGTCATCACCCACATCCACGCGGGCTACAGCACCTTTCTCTCCCCTGACAGCGGGCTGACCTGGGCGCTGACCATCATCACGTTGACCGTGCTGATGCGTCTGCTGATCTTCCCCCTCTTCCTCAAGCAGATGCGCTCGTCGAGGAAGATGCAGGAGCTCGCTCCCAAGGTGCAGGAGCTGCGCAAGCGCTACAAGAACGACAAGCAGCGCATGAACCAGGAGGTCATGCGCGTCTACCAGGAAGCGGGCGCCAACCCCCTCGGTGGATGTCTGCCGATCGTGGCGCAGTTCCCGATCTTCATCTCCATGTTCACCGTGCTCCGGGCGATCGCCGAGGACCAGGCCAAGTTCGGCATGACCCAGGAGCTGGTGGACAGCGCGCGTCACGCGCACGTCATCATGGCGCCGCTTCCCGCCACGTTCTTCACCAGCAGCGCGGACATCCAGGCGCTGGGCGCCGACCCGGTCATCACGAAGATCGTCCTGGCCTGCTTCGTGGCCATCAGCTCGCTCACCACCTTCCTCACGGTCCGCCAGAGCGTGACCCGGTCGATGCAGCAGATGCCCGACAACCCGATGGCGCAGCAGCAGAAGATCCTGATGTACATCTCGCCGCTGTTCGCCGTCTTCAGCCTCAACTTCCAGCTCGGTCTGATCCTCTACTGGGTCACCACGAACATCTGGACGCTCAGCCAGCAGCACTGGTTCTACAGCCGGCACCCCATGCCGGTCGTCGACGAGAAAGGCAACGTGACGACGCCGCCGCCGTCCAACGGAGTCTTCGGGAAGCTGCTCGGCAAGCCGAAGGTCAACACCCCGGGGGAGCCTGCCGCTCCGCCGGAGCCTAAGATCGTCCGTCAGCAGCCGTCCCGGCAGTCACGTAGCAAGCGGACCGGCAGCAAGAAGTCGTAGCAGAAGGAGAGACCGGACGTGACCGAAGCCGAGGAGAGCGTCAAGCCTGCTCCCGACATCGCCGCCCTGGAACAGGAAGGCGAGATCGCGGCCGACTACGTCGAGGGCCTGTTGGACATCGCCGACATCGACGGTGATATCGACATGGACGTCGAAGGCGACCGTGCGTTGGTGTCGGTCGTCGGCATCAAGGGAAGCGATCTCGTCGGCCCCGGAGGCGAGGTGCTGGAGGCGCTCCAGGAGCTCACCCGGCTCGCGGTGCACCGCCAGACGGGGGAGCGGTCCCGGCTCATGCTCGACGTCGGCGGCTATCGGGAGCGCCGCAGGGCCGAGCTGACGAAGATCGGCTCTGCCGCCGCCGACGATGTCAAGCGGAGCGGAGAGCCCAAGGCGCTGCAGGCCATGACGCCGTTCGAGCGGAAGATCGTGCACGACGCCGTCGCCGCGGCCGGTCTGCGTAGCGAGTCCGAGGGCGAGGAGCCCCGGCGTTTTGTCGTCGTACTTCCCGCGTAGTCGCGCTTTCGCATCGAAGGCCGCCGATCCTCCGAGGGTCGGCGGCCTTTTCCGTACCCGCGGGCGAGCGAGCCTCGCGGGAGCGCGCGGGAATGCGTCGCAGGCTCGGCCGGAGCGGGGCGGCTACCCTTACCCCGAGAGCATCCATAGATGAGTGAGTGATGACGGAAAGCAACGAGCTGCCCGAAGCGCCCGCGGTGGCGCGCGAGGTGTTCACCAGTGAGGCGTTGGGCAGGGCCGAGGCGTTCGCGGAGCTGCTCGCGGGCCCCGGAGTGGTGCGCGGACTGATCGGGCCACGCGAGGTTCCCCGGATCTGGGACCGCCATCTTCTCAACTGTGCGGTCGTTGAGGAGGCCATCCCAGAGGGCACTCGACTGGTGGACATCGGATCCGGTGCCGGGCTGCCCGGTCTGGTCCTGGCGATCGTCCGCCCCGACATCACGGTGACGTTGCTCGAACCGCTGTTGCGCCGGACCACGTTCCTGGAGGAGTGCGTGACGGTGCTGGAGTTGGGCAATGTCGAGGTGCTGCGCGGCAGGGCCGAGGAACTGGCGCGCAAGCGGCTGTTCGACGTCGCGACCGCGCGTGCGGTGGCTCCACTTGACCGTCTGCTTGCATGGTCCATGCCGCTGCTTGGAGAGGGTGGCGAGCTGCTCGCCATGAAGGGAGAGCGCGCGGCGGAGGAACTTGAGGCCGCCGGGCCGCAACTCAAGGCGTACGGGGCGCGTACCGCCGAGCTTGTTACGGTGGGGCACGGTAAGGTCGAGCCGCCCACCACTCTCGTTCGCGTCGTCGCGGGCCGGTCTCCCCAGCAGAGTGGAAAGGGCGCGCGGCACCGACGAAAGAGGTGAAGGTCTTGCCGGGTGCGGAAGCGGGCCTGGGTTGGCCGGAGAATCACATCGCCGTACCCTTGGAGATCGCGTCGGTAGGTCGGCCGTCCGGGGTCGGCTGGCCTTTTATCTCTGTTTCGCAGAGCGAAAGGGCGACGACCGTGTCCCAGACCCCCCTTATTTCCGGCGATTCGCCGCTGGTACGAGAGGCACTGAGCTCTGTGGTTTCACGTGAAACAGCCACGGCCGCTCCTGCGGCTGCGCCTTCGATTGGATACTCGACACGGAACGAAGGGGAGTGGCCCCGCCCCCCGAAGTGCCGCGTTATGACAGTGGCGAACCAGAAGGGCGGCGTCGGAAAGACCACGACCACCGTCAATCTGGCCGCGGCGCTGTCGATGCACGGGCAGCGCGTTCTTGTGGTGGACCTTGACCCGCAGGGCAATGCCTCGACGGCGTTGGCGACGGAGCATCGGTCGGGTGTTCCGTCTGTTTATCAGGTCCTGGTGGACGATCTCCCGTTGGCGTCCATCGTGAAGCCGGTTCCGGAGATGCCGAACCTGTACTGCGCCCCCGCGACGCTGGATCTTGCCGGCGCGGAGATCGAGCTGGTGCCGATGGTCGGGAGGGAGACCCGGCTGAAGCGCGCCTTGAACGCCTTCGACTCCATGGAGCTGGACTACATCCTGATCGACTGCCCGCCCTCGCTCGGCCTCCTCACGGTCAACGCGATGGCGGCGGCGCAGGAAGTGCTGATCCCCATCCAGTGTGAGTACTACGCGTTGGAGGGACTCACCCAGCTGTTGCAGAACGTCGAACTGGTGCGGGTTCACCTGAACCAGGATCTGAACGTCTCGACGATCCTGCTGACGATGTACGACGGCCGGACCCGGCTCGCGTCGCAGGTGGCGGAAGAGGTGCGGTCGCATTTCGGTGACACGGTGTTGAACGCGGTCATTCCGCGAAGCGTCCGCGTCTCCGAGGCGCCCAGCTACAGCCAGTCGGTCATGACGTACGACCCCGGATCGAGTGGTGCCCTGGCGTACAAGGAAGCCGCCCGCGAGATGGCCTACCGAGGCGCGGCGGTTGCGGAGGCGTAGCGGGTTGCGGGCACTTAACGAGCCCGTACAGCGGTAACCTCTCGTGGTGGAGTGCCCGGCGACTCTGGATCGCTGGGCACTGTCTTTCGTGCGGTGTTAAGGAGCAGCGTTGTCTCAGCAGCGTCGGGGACTGGGCAAGGGCCTTGGGGCACTGATTCCCACCGGGCCGATCGTCGAGCCGACGATCGCGACCGGTCCATCGGCGGAGCCTGCGGATTCCGGGTTGCGACCTGTCGAGGGCGCATACTTCCAGGAGATCCCTCTTGAGGCGATCGTGCCCAACCCGCGCCAGCCGCGCGACGTGTTCGACGAGGACCGCCTGGACGAGCTGGCCGACTCCATCAAGGAGGTGGGCCTGCTCCAGCCGATCGTCGTACGCGCTCTCGGCGAGGGACGTTTCGAGCTCGTGATGGGGGAGCGGCGGTGGCGGGCGTCGAAGCTCGCGGGCTTGGAGCAGATTCCCGCGATCGTGCGCAGCACTCAGGACGACGAGATGCTTCGCGAGGCACTGATCGAGAACCTTCAGCGTGAGCAGCTGAACGCGCTGGAGGAAGGCGCCGCTTACCGGCAGCTGCTCGATGACTTCGGGGCCACGCACGAGGTCCTGGCGAAGAAGGTCGGTCGATCTCGCTCGCACATCACGAACACGCTCCGACTGCTGAACCTGGCCTCGAACGTCCAGCTGCGCCTGGCGGCCGGGACGATCAGCGCCGGGCACGCTCGGGCATTGTTGCCGCTGGAAGACCCCGCGGCACAGGAGCGCCTGGCGAGCCGGATCGTCGCGGAGGGACTCTCGGTTCGTACGGTGGAAGAGATCGTCGCTTTGGGCGAGGCCACGGCCGGCCCTGCTCCTCGTAAGCCTCGGGCGAAGAAGCCGACCGCGCCCGCATTGACGGAGTTGGCGGAACGGCTCTCCGACCATTTCGATACCAAGGTGAAAGTGGACCTGGGGAGTCGGAAGGGTCGGATCGTCGTCGAGTTTTCCACGATCGATGATCTGGAGCGGATCATCGGCACCATGGCGCCTGACGCTGTATCCGTCATGGGCGACGGCGAGGAATAGCTCCGACCTTGTGACCCGTCGTGTTTCACGTGAAACACCGCGTGAAGATCGGCATGAGGGTCGGCGGGGGAGAATCGGTGGGGAAGGCCGGCTAGGAAGATCAGCCGGACAATCAGCGGCGAAGTCGATGGCGAAAGCCGGGGGCGAAGTCGGCTTCGCCTGCGGTTGAGGACCCGCAGGGCGGTCGGTTGGTTGGACGGCTAGTTAGGTTGGGTGCAGCGCGGGGACTGGCGCCCGTGGGCGCTGCACCGTGGGGCGAGTCGCGGTGGTTGGTGTCCGTAGGCACGGCGACGGGGGCTTGCTCCGGCCGGCCGTGATAGCGGGCCTCTGGTGATGCCGCTCTCGCGGCCGTCGCGGGCGCGGTGGTTGCTGGCACGGTCTTACGCCGGCCTCCACAAACCCCCGCCTCCGCGCCAAGCTTTCCCGCCGCACTTCGCGCCAGCCCCGTAATGTGCATGTGCGCTACCTCTATCCACTCCCGGCTCAAGCCATATGAAGCCGCCCTCCTTCAATCCATGTGATTTCTCCCGCTGCACTCACGCGTCGTGCCGCCTTCGTCGTGCCGCCTTCGTCGTGCCGCCTTCGATGTCAGTGACGCCGGCTTCCCATGGCGCGCGCCTTCGTACCGTCGATCCGGCCTTTTCTCCCTCGCCTTCTCCGCGGCGCCTGAGCCCGATGCTGGCCGCTGTTCACCGCCCAGGCTGTTCCTGTACGCCGTGAGCGGTAGGCGCTCCCACACCAACGCGGTCGGTGGGTCGTGGGCGACGCCGCCGGACGCATGCTGGTGTGACCGCCGCGGGGGTGTTTTCGCGTGGCGAGTTAGAGCCGGACACTCGGCTTCTGGGGAGCGAGGTGAAGGGCGGTGTGCGCTCGGCGACCTATCGGGCCGGCGGATGTAGGCGGGGGCGGTACCGGAGGAACTCGGGAGCCGGGCTTGCTCGCACCGCTGGACGATGGGGAGGGGCACTTTCGCACCGAGGCGGCGAGCGAATGAATGTCACTGGAGCTGCGAGGTGACTGGATTCCAGGTGGCGGTGCGCGGATTGTGGGTCCGTTTCACGTGAAACACATGAGGGACCGGCCCTGGTGGCCGATCCCTCATGGTGGCAACGCGTGCGGCGGTCAGCCGCGGCGGGCGGCCAGTTCGAGGAGTCCCTTGCAGAGGGCGCCGAGATCCCGGCCGGCAGCCTCGGCCGCCATCGGCAGTAGTGAGGTCTCGGTCATGCCGGGAGCGACGTTCACCTCAAGGAAGTAGGGGCGACCGCTCTCGTCGACGATGAGGTCGGTACGGGAGACGTCCCTGAGGCCGAGTGCGGCGTGGGCGGTCACCGCCATCGCGGCGCATGCTTCGGTGTCCTCCGGCGACAGGCGAGCAGGAGCGAAGAACTCGGTGTGCCCCGCCGTATAGCGCGCGGCGTAGTCGTAGACGCCTCCGTCGGGGACGATTTCGACCGGCGGCAGGGCGACCGGCCCGTCGCCGAGGTCCACGACGGAGACGGCCACCTCCACTCCGGCGATGTACTTCTCGATCAGCACGGTGTCGCCGTAGGCGAAGCAGCCCACCATCGCGGCGGGCAGTTCCTCGGCCGAGCGAACGATGGAGGCGCCCAGAGCGGAACCTCCGCGTGAGGGCTTCACGAAGAGCGGCAGCCCGAGCCGGTCCACAATGCGCGCCAGAACTGCCGTCGCGCCCAGGTCGTGGAAGGTCTCCTTGGGGAGGGAGACCGAGTCGGGCGTGTTCAGCCCCCAGGATCGGACGACGGCCTTGGCCGTCGGCTTGTCATAGGCGACCCGGCAGGCGTCGGGAGTGGCACCGACGTACGGCACGCCGAGCAGTTCCAGCACGGAACGGATCGCTCCGTCTTCACCGGCTCCGCCGTGCAGCGTCACGAAGACGGCGTCCGGCGGGTCGGCGAGCACTGCGGGGACCAGCGTGGAGTCGGTGTCGCGGGTCTCGACGACCACCCCGGCCGCGCGCAGCACCTCGCTGACCCGGCGGCCGGAGCGGATGGAGACTTCTCGCTCATAGGAAAGGCCCCCCGCCAACACCAGCACATGCGCCAAGTCACTCATAGGGAGAGGGCCTTTCTCACTTCAGGATTCCGGTACGGCCAGCCCGAACAGGCTAGCCGTACCGGAATCTCAGGCGAGGTCCGGACCCGGCGTGTCGACTCCGGGGTGCTCCGGGGCGGAGCCGGTGCCGAAGGTGTCGCGGAGCTGCAGCTCCTGCTCGATCACGCCGGCCAGCCGGCGCACGCCCTCACGGATGCGGTCGGGCTCGGGATAGCAGTAGGACAGCCGCATGTGCTGCTTGCCGCCGCCGTCGGCGTAGAAGCCGGTCCCGGGAACGAACGCGACCCGCTCGGCCACCGCGCGCGGAAGGATCGCCTTGGAGTTGAGCCCCTCGGGGAGCGTCATCCAGACGAAGAACCCGCCGGCGGGGCGGGTCCATGAGCAGCCGGCGGGCATCAGCACCTCGAGCGCGCCGAGAAGGGCGTTGCGCCGCTCGCGGTACAGCTCGCGGAACGATTTGATCTGTTCGCGCCACGGCTGGGTGGCGAGGTACTGCCCCACGGCGAGCTGGGTGAAGGTCGAATGGGACAGCACCGCCGACTCCATGGCGAGCACCAGCTTCTCGCGGACCGCGTGCGGGGCGAGCGCCCATCCCACCCGGAAGCCCGGAGCGAGGGTCTTGGAGAACGAGCCGAGATAGACCACGCCATCGGGATCGTCGGCCCGCAGCGCGCGCAGCGGCTCGCCGTCGAACCCGAGCAGCCCGTACGGATTGTCCTCGACGACCAGGACACCGGCCCGCTGGCAGATCTCCAGGACCTGCCTGCGGCGGACCTCGTTGAGGGTCACACCCGCGGGGTTCTGGAAGGTCGGGATGGTGTAGAGGAACTTGACGCGCTTGCCGGCGGTGTGCAGCGCGTAGATGGTCTGCGCCAGCGACTCGGGGATGAGTCCCTGGTCGTCCATCGCGATGTGCACGACCTTGGCCTGGTAGGCGCTGAAGGTGCCGAGCGCCCCGACGTAGGAGGGCCCCTCGGCGAGCACCACGTCGCCGGGATCGATGAAGATCCGGGTGATCAGGTCGAGAGCCTGCTGGGAGCCGACGGTGACGACGACGTCGTCCGCCCCGGCCTCGATCCCCTCCATCCGCATGACCTCGCAGATCTGCTCGCGCAGATCGGGGTCGCCCTGGCCGGAGCCGTACTGGAGTGCGACCGGGCCGCGTCGGGCGACCAGATCGGCGACCAGCTCGCCGACCACGTCGA
Organism: Microtetraspora glauca; assembly: GCF_040656155.1. Classification (NCBI taxonomy): domain Bacteria; kingdom Bacillati; phylum Actinomycetota; class Actinomycetes; order Streptosporangiales; family Streptosporangiaceae; genus Microtetraspora; species Microtetraspora glauca. The sequence continues at coordinate 100,045 of NZ_JBFALK010000013.1, read as the reverse complement.
GGGGGAGAGCCGTGACGTACGGCATGCCGCCGGCGAGCGAGACCACCTCGGGCCTCGACGCGACGGCGAAGAGAGCTCGGACCTCGGAGGCGACCATCCCGGTAGCTCGTGCGGCGTACCGATCGACATAGGCGTCAATTCGCGACCCGTGGGGCGCGGTCGTCCGACCGTGATCGAGCTCGTGCGTCACGGTCCACCTCCGTTCACATAGCCGAGAAACCAGACTACGGCAGTGTTGCTGTTCGATCGTCGCCGGGCCGCTTCCCGGTGACGCGTAGCGATCCCGGAGCTGGTGGCCGCCTTCGACGCGCGGACGTACCGCAAGGGGTCGGCAGTACGGGGACCGGGCCGGGTCGCTGAGTTACGATGCCAGCGGGAGACGCGGTGGTCGTGTGGTTTTCCGCACATGCGACGGTGTCTTTGGGGGCTCATGTACTCCTCTCGGGGATTGGGGCAACACGTGTCGCGTCGGCTGGCCAACGTCACTCTGGACAACCTCGACGATTTGCCGCGGCGATGCAGGCGCTGTGTCTTCTGGGAACTCGACCCCATGAGCGGTGAGCGTGCCGCGCAGGCCGGTGATCCCGGGCTGGAGAAGGAAGCGTGGATCTCCGCGACACTCCTGGAGTGGGGGAGCTGCGGGAAGATCGCGTATGTCGACGGTGTGGCCGCGGGCTTCGTGCTGTACGCGCCGCCGCTCTACGTGCCGCGCTCGGTCGCCTTCCCGACGTCGCCGGTCAGTTCGGACGCCGTGCTGCTGATGACGGCGCACATCATCCCCGAGTTCTCGGGTGGCGGGCTCGGCCGGATGCTGGTGCAGGGCGTCGCCAAGGACCTCACCCGGCGCGGAGTCCGGGCCATCGAGGCGTTCGGCGATCTGAAGTGGGAGCAGCCGGGCTGTCTGGTCCCCGCCGAATATCTGCTGTCCGTCGGGTTCAAGACGGTGCGCCCGCACCTCCGTTTCCCGAGGCTCCGGCTGGAGTTGAAGACCGCCGTCTCCTGGCGCGAGGACGTCGAGGTGGCCCTGGAGAGGTTGCTCGGGTCAATGAGTCCGGAGCGGGCGCTTCGACCGGTCTGAGGCCATCTCAGCGCCTTCGGGCGCCACCGACCTCGTTCCGCGAGCGACGCGACGCCTTCGCAGCGCGATCGAGGTGGCGATGCCCTCCGGTCGCTCGTGGACCCGACGGATGCCGGACCATGTGGAAGCCCCCTGCGCCGCGGACGGCGAGGGGGCTTCGGTGTGGGTGGGTGCCGCCGGAAGGCGGTGGTACGGCTCGCGCCGCAGGGGGCAGATCGTCAGATGATGCCCTCGAGCTCGCGAAGCAGCATCGCCTTCGGCTTGGCGCCGATGATCTGCTTCACGACCTCTCCACCCTTGTAGACGTTCAGCGTCGGGATCTGGAGTACGCCGTAGTCCCGAGGAGTGACGGGATTCTCGTCGATGTTGAGCTTGACGATGGCGAGCCGGTCCGCGTTCTCGGTCGCGATCTCCTCAAGGATCGGCGCGACCTGGCGGCACGGACCGCACCACTCCGCCCAGAAGTCGACGAGGACGGGCTTGTCGCTCTTGAGGACGTCGGCTTCGAAGGTGGCGTCGGTCACGCTCTTGATGGCGCCCAATGTATCTCTCCCCTTGCTCGGTGTGGAGGGTTCAACCGCGGAGCCGGGCCCCGCATTCCCAGGTCAGCTGTTGTGGTGGGCGAGCCAGCGCTCCGCGTCGATGGAGGCGGCGCAGCCCGTGCCGGCGGCGGTGATCGCCTGGCGGTAGGTGTGGTCCACGACGTCGCCCGCGGCGAAGACGCCATCGATGTTGGTGCGGGTGCTCGGCGCCTCGACCTGGATGTACCCGTCGGCGTCCAGGTTCACCTGGCCCTTGACCAGCTCGGTGCGCGGGTCGTGGCCGATCGCGACGAACAGGCCGCCGACGGCGAGTTCGGTCTCCTCGCCGGTCTTGCGGTTGCGGATCAGCACACCGGTGATCTTGTTCTCGCCGAGGACGTCCACGACCTCGCTGTCCCAGATGAAGCGGATCTTCTCGTTGGCGAACGCCCGATCCTGCATGATCTTGCTGGCGCGCAGCTCGTCGCGGCGGTGCACGACGGTCACCGACGAGGCGAACCGGGTGAGGAAGATGGCCTCCTCCATCGCGGTGTCTCCGCCGCCGACCACGACGATGTCCTGGCCGCGGAAGAAGAAACCGTCACAGGTGGCGCACCAGGAGACGCCGTGGCCGGACAGGCGCTTCTCGTTCTCCAGGCCCAGCTCCCGGTAGCCCGATCCGGTCGCGAGGATGACGGACTTCGCGTAGAAGGTGCCGGTGTGGGTCTTGACGACCTTGGGGGTGGCGTTCAGGTCGACTTCGATCACGTCGTCGGCGACCAGCTCGGCCCCGAACCGCTCGGCCTGCTTGCGCATGTTGTCCATGAGATCGGGTCCCATGATGCCGTCGGGGAACCCGGGGAAGTTCTCCACGTCGGTGGTGTTCATGAGGGCGCCGCCCGCGGTCACCGACCCCTCGAACACCAGGGGGTTCAGTTCCGCGCGGGCCGAGTAGACGGCCGCCGTGTAGCCGGCGGGCCCCGACCCGATGATGATCACGTTACGGACGTCGCTCAACGGTCTGCCTTTCGATCCGGGTAATGCCAGTCGCGTCAACAGATCCTAGGCGTCCGGGATTCCCGCCACCCGCCACCGCCGCTCCGGCTTCACCCCATCCACCCGAGAACGGGAACAGCCCCCCGCGTGGAAGCGAGGGGCTGTCCGGAAGTTGTCAGCACGGCGGTGCCGTACGCGTCAGTTCCAGGAGGCCAGGCTCTCGGGGCGCAGGCTCTTGCAGGAGGAGTCGACGACCACCACGCGGACCGCGTTGATGTTCTTGTCCTCCCAGAAGGCCATGATCGTGGCCTCGTTGCCGTTGTAGAGCGCCTTGTCGACCCCGATGGGCTTGCGGTCGAGCTGGTTGGAGAACCGCCTGACACACTTGTCGAGCGGCTCGTCGTCGGTGGTGTCCGACGCGGGGCCGACACCGAAGTAGCCGAGCAGCGGGCCGCTCAGCTCGCGGTTGGTGTAGTTGTGGCCGCTCGCGGACACGGTGTAGGTCGTCGCCTTCAGCTCGCTCGCCGTCGGGTCGCTGCTCGGATCCGCCTGGCTCGCCACGTACGGCGTCGACCCGCCGCCCTGGGCGGACAGGACGGTGGTGGCCACCCCGGTGCCTCCGATGACGACGGCGGCCGCGGCGGCGGCCACAGCCGGCATCGCCCAGAGACGCCGCCGCTTCTTGGTGGCGACGGGCACGATTGTGCCGTCGTCCGCGACGACGCCGAGAGTGGCCGCGGCGGGTACCGCGGGTGCGGTCTCCTCCTGCGGAGCCGTCTCCCAAGGGGCGTCCCGCATGATCCGGTCCCAGTCGGGGGTCTCCACGACGCGGAGCCCGCCGTCGCCGAGATCACGGGACGATTCGGCGGCCAGCGCGCGATCGATGCGCATGGCGACGCCCAACGGCATCGCCGGCACCGGGACCGCTGCCAGCACCTCTCGAACCGCCGCCAGGTCGGCAAGGCTCTCCCCGCAGGGATCGCAGATCGCGAGATGCTCGCGGACCCGCCGGGCCGTGGCGTCGTCGAGGAGACCTTCGGCCAGCTCGGCCAGGATCTCCAGGTCGTAGTGCGTATCACCCGTCACGAAGTTCTGCTCCCTTCGCGGATGAGACGCGAGTTCTGTCCGATCGGTTCCGCAAATGCGAAAGAATGGGGGCAAGTTTGGCGCGTCCGCGTGCGCATCGACTCTTCACCGTCCCAGCGGGGACGCCGAGCACACCTGCCGCGTCCTCCACCGAATAGCCCATCATGTCGACCAGGACCAGGGCCGCCCGCTGGTCAGCGGGCAGCACCTTGAGCGCGGCGGAGACGTCCATCGAGATCTCGCGCTCGCCGGCCTGGTCGGGCATCGGCGTGTCACGCTCGGCGGCCTCGATCAGCTCGTCGTCGGCCACGGGCCGTACCGACTTGCGGCGCATCCTGTCGAGACAGGCGTTCACCACGATGCGGTGCAGCCAGGTCGTGACCGCGGCCTCGCCGCGGAAGCTCTCCGCCTTGCGATAGGCGGATACGAACGCGTCCTGTACGGCGTCGGCCGCCTCGTCAGGGTCGCCGAGGGTCCGCAGGGCGACGGCCCACATGCGGTCTCGATGGCGCTTGACGATCTCGCTGAACGCGTGGGGATCGCCGCCGATGTGGCGGCTCAGAAGGTCGGCATCGCTCACCGCCGACCGGGCGGCGTGCTCAGCCGGTGGGAAGTTCTCAGGTGGGGGATTCACAAGGCCTGCTATGCCGATCCAGGGGAATGCACTATTACGTCATAGATGGTGCCACGATACCTACCCTCATGTGGCGGAAGCCGGGTGAACCAGATCAAAACGTACTGACCGGTCACCGGCTTGCCGGGCGTGAGGGTCACCGTGCCGGAGGCGTCCTTGCTCTCGGCCACGGTCTTCAGCACGCTGAGATCGGCGGCGTTCCCGACCTTGAGCTGGACCGACGCGCCGGGGGTGTTGGCCAGCGAGACGACGACGTCGGAGATCTGGACCGGGCCGTTCATGTCGAGGATGAGCCCGACGCCCTCCTTCAACCGGCCGAACTCCGCGGTGTTGTAGTTCGTCGTGTGCCACTCGGTCGACGGCTTGTTGTCGATGGCGTACGGCGCGAACTGGGGGTTCTCCTCGAGATCGTCGCCAAGGGGGTCGAACCCCGCGGCGCTGACCGGCTTGATGGCCACCGGCTTGGGGATGGCCGTCGGCGACGGGGACGTCGTGGGCGCGGCGACCGGGTTGTTGCCCAGGCTCCTGCCCACCGTCCAGGCGCCGATCCCCACCGCGAGCATGATCATCAGCACCAGCACGGTGACCAGGGCCCGGCTGAGCGTTCCCGACGAAGGGCGGTGCGGCGGTGTGGGGTTCGGCAGCGTGGGCGGCAGGGGCGGCCGCGAAGCCATCGTGTCCCGCCCCTCTGAGTGCAGCACCGCGGGCGGAACCGCGGACACCGGAACCGGGGAGGGCCGGGGCACCTCGGACAACGCGTCCGAGACCTCGGACGGGGTCGTCAGCGGCGTCAGCCCGCGCCTGCTCTCAGGGAGGAGCGTCCGGCAGGTGATGGTGTCCAGATAGCCCGGCACGCCCGCGGTGACCTGGCGCGGGGTGCACAGCTTGCCGTCGTCCGTGGGCGCGGGGGGAAGCCCGGTGTCCTCGTCACTCGGCCAGTGACCGGTCAGCGCGGCGTACAGCAGCCGGCCGAGGCCCTCGGCGTCGTCCTTCGCGGGATCGTCGCTGGACAGGCCGACGATCGCGGCGTCCACGGCGCAGCCGAGCAGCTTGACCGTGCCGCTGGAGGTCCACACCAGGCGGGCGGGAGTGAGCTGCAGATGGGTCAGCCCGGCCTCGTGCGCGTGCGCCAGCGCCTCGGCGGCCTCGGCCACCAGGGCGGCGCCGCGCTCGGGCTCCAGCCCTCCGGCCGAGATCAGGTCGGCGAGCGAGTCGCCGCTCACCCACTCGCTGACGACGTACGCGGTGCCGTCCTCGTCGGCGGCGTCGAACACCTGCGTCAGACGGGGATCGGTGAGACGGCTCGCCGCGCGGGCGGCGGTCACGACCTCCTCGACCCGGTCGAACTCGGGGGAGAAGGTGTGCACCGCGACCGGGCGGGCGAGGATCTCGTCGATGGCCTTCCAGAGCGTCACGCCATTGGACTCGCTGACCCGGTCCTCAAGGCGGAACCGGTCGGCCAGACGAGACCCCGGTTCTACCGTGGACATACTCATCAGGCCGCCTTACCCCGCAGCCGACCGGCACGCATCAGACGATGCCGGGTGGATCCGCCCACGCCTTCTCGCTTCCGCTCGCCGGTCTAACTCCTGGCGCACCATGCTAGTGCCGTGCCGGTCCTGCCCGCCTTCCTGTTGGGAGACGCCTCGAACGGGCAGGCGGACACTAGCGCCTTACCCGCCCCGCCACCAATCCAATGATGGAGCTGACTTCCGGTATCCGCATCCTGTGCGCCGTGGCGAGGTAAAGCACCACGCCGAACCCGCCTCCGGCGGCCAGCATGATCGCCGAGGTGAGCGCGGTGATGTCGGCGAACTGCCGGGTGAGCCACAGCGCGAGCAACGCGATCAGCGCCGCCGGGATCGCCGCGGTGTACATCTGGGAGAGCCCCGAGAACACGTCCCGGCCGCCGAGCCCGCCGACCTTCCGGCTGGCCAGCGCCCAGGCGACACCGCTACCCAGAACATAGGCGATCATGAAGGAGAACGCCAGGCCGATCACGATGTAGCGCGGCGGGAGCATGAAGTACGCGACGAGGCTCAGGGCGGCGTTGATCAGGACGTTCAGGCCGCCGAGGATCGTGGGGGTCCGGGTGTCCCCGAAGCTGTAGAACACCCGCAGCAGCAGCTGGAAGATCGAGAATGGCACCAGGGCCAGACCGAAGACCTGCAGCACGTTGCCGATGTAGAGCGCGTTGCCCCCCGTCATCCGGCCCCAGGAGAAGATCAGCGTCGTCACCGCCGGGCCGAGCACCATGAGCAGCATCCCGGCCGGCACGATCACCGATGAGATGAGCCGCACCGCCGAGCCGAACTCCTCCCGCGCCGAGCCGAACTCGCCGTCGGCCACGTACCGGCTCATCCGCGGCAGCATCGCCGTGATCACCGACACCGCGATGATCCCGTACGGGAGCTGGAAGAGCTGGAAGGCGTAGGCGTAGGCGCTGTTGCCCATGCCCGGCGCCTGCTCGCCGGCGCCGGTGGCGAGCTTGGTCGTCACCAGGAAGCCAAGCTGGGTGATGCCCACGTAGACGAACGTCCAGCTCGCCGTCTTCGCGGCCTCTCCGAGCCCGGTGTCGCGCAGCCCGAAGCGCGGCCGGAACCGGAACCCGGCCCGGTGCAGGGCGATGATGAGGATGATCGCCTGGGCCACGATGCCCGCCGTGGTCCCGAGGCCGAGCAGGACCAGGTCGCGGTCGGTCACCTCCTCGATGTTCGCCGAGGCGCCGCCGATGACGATGTACGCGATGCCGACCCCGATGACGACGATGTTGTTCAGCACCGGCGCCCACATCGGGGCGGCGAACCTGTCGCGGGTGTTGAGGATCGCGCCCGCCAGCGCGCCGATCCCGAAGAAGGCGATCTGCGGGAGGATCAGCATGGCCAGCGTGGTGGCGATCTCGACCTTCCGCGGCGTCCAGTTGTCCGCCGTGTACAGCTGCATGATCGGTCCGGCCAGCAGCACGCCGAGTACGGCGATCACGGAGAGAATGAGGATCGCCAGCGTCATCAGCCGCTGCTCGAACGCCTTGCCCGCGTCGGCGTCCCGCTTCTGCGCCCGCACGATCATGGGCACGATCACGCTGCTCAGCACGCCGCCGATGAGCAGGTCGAACAGGATGTACGGGATCTGGTAGGCCGCGTTGTAGGCGTCACCCAGCGCCCATGTGCCGATGGCCGCGGCGATCACCGCGGTCCGCAGGAAGCCGGTGAGCCGGGACACCATCGTCCCGGCCATCATGACCGCGCTCGCGCGCAACACCCGGCTCATGCCTGCCCCTCGCCTGACGGCTCGGGTCGGCATGCGCCGAATGCACTGCGCTTATTGATTCGCTCGCTTCGCTCGCTCATGCCTGCCCCTCGCCTGACGGTTCGGGCCGGGATGCGCGGAAAGCTCTGTGATCGTTGGTTCGCTCGCTCATGCCTGCCCCTCGCCGTGCTCGGCGGGTACGGTGCTCTGCTCGCGGGCCGCCCCGGGCGTACTGGGAGGCGGTGACTTGCCGGACCGGCGCCGCAGGATGCGCATGACCACGGCGGCCAGCATGATCGCGAGCGCGGCGCCGACGATGACCAGCGCGATGCCCGTGTAGCCGGTGGCGCGGACGGTCACGTGGACCTCCTTGCCGTACGGCTTGCCGTCGGCGGTCAGGAGCTGCACGGCGATCGTGCTCTCTCCGCCGCTGCCGTGTACGGTCACGGGGACGTTCACCAGCTGGCTGCGGTTCTTGAAGATGTCGAGCCGCTCGGTCTCGTAGACCCCTCCCGGCGCGTCGATCCCCAGCCGCGACCTGTCGTCGGACGTCACTCTGATCTTGATCGCGACGCTGTCGGGCAGCGAGTTGTCCACGCTGACCGGCACCTGGCCGTTGGTGCCCGCGAGCGCCCGGGGCGTGTCGATGACCGACACCAGGGCGACCCGCTGCTCGATGGACGCGCGCACCTGCTTGACGAAGCCGCCCGCCCGCTTCGCGTCGCCACGCCAGGAGGCGGAGGCGAGCCGGAGGATGGCGTCACCGAACAGCTTCTGCTGCTCGGCGGTCACCGTCTCGGCGATCACCGCCTGGCGGCTGAGCTTCTTCACACCGCCCAGATAGGAGCGGGTCAGCTCGGCCGCGCGATCCTGGTCGCTGTACACGAGGTCGGAGCGCGGCACCTGCACCTTGCCGGGCCGTACCGAGTTCAGCGTGGTCAGCTGCAGCCAGGGAGCCGACGACGCCGCCTTGATCAACCCGGACACGAACTCGGGATCGGGGTTCCACAGACGTGTGGACGGCGCGGCGATCACCGTCCTGGGCTGCTGCTGCGGCTGGACGGCCTGCCCGGTCGCCCCCGCCTGCTGCGAGAGCCCGGCCTGTCCCGCCGGCTGCGGCTGCTCGAACGCGATCATCGCGGTCTCGGCGAGGAAACGCTGCCGCGCGAGCAGGGCGGCCCCGGGGAGGGACGTGTCCACGTCGAGGGCCGCGCTGAGCGTGGGGTCGGTGAGCAGCGCGGTGAGCGACCCGGAGACCGTGTCGACGGTCGTCGCCGCGTCCGGCGTCGTGGCGATCTGCGGATCCGGTGGCAGGGTCGCCCCGGACATCAGGACCGTGCGCACCCCCGCCGTCGCCAGTTCGTCGAGGCCGTCGCGATCCAGCGCGCCGCCGACCGGCCACGTCGTCGAGGTCGGGATCTCGCGGCCGAGGACATCCCCGGCGACCTCCGCGCCCTTCTTGACCGCATCCTGCGTGGGCGCGTCCAGTCCTGCGTGCACCAGCGCCGTCACGTCCGGATCCGCGTACGGCGTGGCCACCACGGGCCTGCTCGTGAGCGCGGCGCGCAGGCCGTCGAGCCAGCGGCGGGCGGCGGGGTCGGCGGCCTTCTTCGCGCCGCCGCTCGCCGTCTTGACGGTGTACTCCCCGGTGGCCGTACGGCGGGCGTCGTCGAGCAACGCTGGATCGACGAACCAGGTGACGGTGCGCCCGCTCTTCTGTACCAGGTCGAGCAGGGAGGCGAGGCGGCCCGTGGAGACCGACGCGCGCAGGTCGTCGTCCATGAAGTCGTCGTCGCTCGCCCGGTGCGGGCGGTCCACGATCGGCATCGCCATGGCGAGCTTCACCTTGGGCACCGGCTGCTCGGGCGGCACGTATGTCAGGAAGGTGCGCTCGATCTCGATCGACTGCAGGCTGACGCCGTCCTGGACCTCGATGGCGAGGGGGTAGACGCCCTGGCGCGTCATGCCGATATCGCGCGGGGCCACGGTGAACTCGAAGCGCAGTTTTCCGGCCCCGTCGAGCGGCGTGGCCTGGACCTTCGTGCTGTAGGAGGGAGTGGGGTACTCCTGGCCGGTCGCGAAGCTCGCCATCTCCGCCCGCGACCGGAACGGTTGTCCCCAATGGATGCGGACCCGTACGGAGGCCGACGGTGTGCCCGTGACCACACCGGAGATCGTTATTGGGCTGGCCTGGTCCCGTAGCACTCCGGAGCTGATCTGCTCGATCACCAGCGGATCGACCGCCGTCGCCTTGGTCGTCACGGCACTCGTCGCCGCCGTGCCCGCGACAGCCGTACCGGCCATGCCCGTCGGAGCGAGCAGGGCGGTCAGCAGGATCAGCGGAGCGGCCTTACGGATCACGTGCGGGCCAGGTGTGAGGATCGGCGCACGCCCAGAATGGTATGGCCTAAGCCGTCCTCATTGGGCTTGCCAGGGTCGTCAAACCGCGTGGCCGGGGCACTGTCAGGTCCGCGGGCTTGCCCGCCACCAGCGAGAAGAGGCGCGCGGCACGGATTCGCAGTGCCGTGCGTCGTTCGCCCGTGGCGGTGTAGACGGACTCCTCCGGATGGGGGCCGTCGGCGAGTCGCTGGTCGACGAGGACCGCCAGGCCGTCGGGGAGCAGCAGCGGGCAGACGAGCCCGGCGGCGTAGTCGGTCACCGAATTCACCACGAAGGCCGACGCCGTGGAAACACGGTCGGCGCCGAGGACGGCCGCCACCGCGGACGGCGCGGGGACCGTCCCGGCCGCGCCGACCACGGCCACAGGCTCGGCCACGCCGCGCGTCACGGCCTCGAACACCGTGACGCAGACGCACCGGGAGGCCGGGGCGTCGAGGACCTCCGGCAACTCGTCGGCGCATGTCAAGGGACGCGGAAGACGTACGATCTCATGGTGGATCTGGTGGGCGAGGAGCCAGCGGTGAATGGCGAGAGCGTCCTTCATCTCAATGCTCCTTGCCTCGTCCCAGAGCCCCCGGCCCACCCGTAGAACGTGATCGCAGCGTGTCGGGGGAAACCTGTTCCGTGACCGAAGGACGTACCCAGCCTTGTCCGTTTCAAATCTGAGCGACTTTCAGAAACGCGCCGTGGACGACCTGTTCCGGCGGATCGCTCCGGTCGCCGACGAGGTCGGCGCGATGTTCGCCGCGCGCGGCCACGAGTTGGCCCTCGTCGGCGGATCGGTCCGCGACGTCTTCCTCAGCCGGATCGGGAACGACCTGGACCTGACCACGGACGCCAGGCCCGAGCAGGTGCTGGAGATCGTCAAGGACTGGGCGGACGCCATCTGGACGATCGGGATCGACTTCGGCACCGTGGGCGTGCGCAAGGGCGGCTGGTTGCTGGAGATCACCACCTACCGCGACGAGTCGTACGACCGCGCCTCCCGGAAACCCGACGTGGCGTACGGCGACACGCTGGACGGCGACCTCGCCCGCAGGGACTTCGCGGTCAACGCGATGGCGGTGCGCCTGCCCGGCCACGAGTTCGTCGATCCGCACGGCGGGCTCTCCGACCTGATGGCCAAGGTGCTGCGGACCCCGGGCACGCCGGAGCAGTCCTTCGACGACGACCCGCTGCGGATGCTGCGCGCTGCGCGGTTCGCCTCCCAGCTCGGGTTCACCGTCGATCCGAAGGCCGTCGAGGCGATGACGGCGATGGCCGGGCGCATCGAGATCGTCTCCGCCGAGCGGATCCGCGACGAGCTGGACAAGCTCGTCTGCGGCGCGCACCCCCGTGAGGGCCTGTCGCTGCTCGTGGAGACCGGGTTGGCCGCGCACGTCCTGCCCGAGCTGCCGAAGCTGCGCCTGGAGATCGACGAGCACCATCGGCACAAGGACGTCTACGAGCACACGCTGATCGTCCTTGAGCAGGCGATCGGGCTGGAGGATCCCGGGCCCGACCGTGTCCTGCGCTGGGCCGCGCTGCTGCACGACGTGGGCAAGCCCAAGACCCGCAGGAACGAGTCCGCGGGGCGGGTGTCCTTCCACCACCACGAGGTCGTCGGCGCCCAGCTGGCCAAGAAGCGGCTGGCGGAGCTGAGGTTCCCCAAGGACGTCGTCGCCGACGTCTCCCGGCTGGTGGAGCTGCACCTGCGCTTCCACGGGTACGGCTCGGGCGAGTGGACCGACAGCGCCGTGCGGCGTTACGTGCGCGACGCCGGACATCTGCTCGACCGCCTGCACAAGCTCACCAGGGCCGACTGCACGACCCGCAACAAGCGCAAGGCCGCCGCGCTGTCACGGACGTACGACCAGCTCGAGGAGCGCATCGCCCGGCTCGCCGACGAGGAGGAGCTCGCCAAGATGCGTCCCGAGCTCGACGGGAACGAGATCCAGGAGATCCTCGGCATCTCCCCGGGACCGGTCGTCGGCCGCGCGTACAAGCACATGCTGGAAGTGCGGATGGATCTGGGCGTGATCGGCAAGGACGCGGCCCGCGAGGAGCTGCTGACCTGGGCCAGGGCGCAGAACGTCCTGCCCTGATCCGGCACGCGGTCACCCTCTGGGGTGCATGGCCTGGGCGGCGACGAGATCCTGCGGCTGGACCGGGAGTACGTGTGGCACCTCTACGCGGCGGTGCCGGCGGGCGTCCCGGTCCACGCGGTGCGCCGGGCCGAGGGCGTACGCCTGCACGCCGGAGGACATCGGCAGGATCACCGGAGCCCTGGTCGCGGCCTCAGACGTTCTTCGACGCTCCGACCGTCGCGGCGCCGCCCGACGGGACGAGCAGGCGGTACCCCACCGCCCCCAGCGCGTACACACCCGCGATGACGCCGAGGGCGGTGTACGACTTGCCGTTCGGCGGGAGCATCGTCGCCGCGATCATCGCGCCGAGCACGGTCGTGCCGTTGAAGAGCATGTCGTAGATCGAGAACACCCGGCCGAGATAGACGTCGTCGATGTCCCGCTGCACGACCGTGTCGGCGCAGATCTTGACGCTCTGGCCGCCCACGCCGAGCACGAACCCGGCGACGAGGAAGCCCCACTGGTGGAACGGCAGGCAGAGCACCAGCTCCAGCACTCCGCAGCCCGCCAGCATGGCCGGGATCCAGTTCTCGATGCCGAACCGCTCGGCGCCCCACGGCGTGATCAGCGCGGCGACGAAGAACCCCACGCCCGAAGTCGCCACCACCAGCGTGATGCCCCTGAGCGCCACCTCGGCGTCCGTCGTGAAGTAGTACCGGTACAGCATGACCACCAGCGCGATGGACATGCCGTACATCAGACGGTGGGTGGCCATGGCGCCGAGCGCGGCCGCCGCCTGGCGGCGGGAGAGGATGTGCCGCGCGCCGTTCACGAGCCCGGCCAGGACGTCCCGGATCACCTCGCTCGCGCGCGGCCGGTCCGGGTCGTACGGCGGACCGAGCAGTTCGCGCGGCATCGTGCGCGCGATCAGCGCGCTGAACCCGAAGGCCAGGCCCGAGACGACGAGTAGGACGACGGTGCCGCCGGTGTGCGGGCCGAGCGCGAAGCGGAGGAGGAGCCCGATGCCCGCGCCGACGAAGGTCAGCACGGTGCCCGAGGTCGGCGTCACCGAGTTGGCGATCATGAGCCGGTCGGACGGCACGACATGGGGGAGCGACGCTCCCAGCGCGGCGAGGAAGAAGCGGTTGACGCCGAGCACGGCGAGTGCCGCGGTGTAGAAGACGACCTCAGAGGCCCCGCCGGCCAGCAGGGCCGCGGTCAGGACCAGCAGCGTGCCCCGGACGACGGGCGCGACGACCAGGATCTGCCGACGTGACCAGCGGTCGATGAACACCCCGACGAACGGCCCGAGCACGCTGTACGGCAGGAACAGCACGGCCATGCCGGCCGCGATCGCCGTCGCGGTGGCCTGCTTCTCCGGGCTGAAGAAGGCGAAGCCGGCGACGGCGGCCTGAAAGATTCCGTCGGAGAACTGCGACACCAGGCGGGTTCCGAAGAGCCGCCTGAAATCCCGCCCCCGCAGGACCACACGCAGATCTGAGACGTATGACACGTGCGACAGCCTACGCGGGGCCGCCGGACCGGCGTATCAGGAAGATCCCTGACCCGCCCCTGAAGATATTCATGGTTCGTGAGGATTCCCGGGACAAACCCCGTAACCTCGGTCGTGTGACCAATGACGAACATGTCGTGCTGGTCGACGGCGAGGGAAACCCCATCGGCACGGCCCCGAAGGCCGAGGTGCACGGCACCGACACGCCGTTGCATCTGGCGTTCTCCAGCTACGTCTTCGACCGCGAGGGGCGGCTGCTGCTCTCCCAGCGGGCCGGGCACAAGCTGACCTGGCCGGCGCAGTGGACGAACAGCTGCTGCGGGCATCCGCTGCCGGATGAGGCCCTTCCCACGGCGGTGATCAGGCGGCTGCGGTACGAACTCGGGCTCGCCGTCGAGAGCGTGGATCTCCTGCTGCCCCGGTTCGCGTACCGGGCGGTCATGGACAACGGGACCGTCGAGAACGAGCTGTGCCCGGTCTACCGGGTGATCGTCTCGGAGGAGGCGGTGCCCAACCCCGAAGAGGTCGACGCGGTCCGCTGGATGCCGTGGAAGCAGTTCGCCGACATGGTGCTGAGCGGCGAGATGGACATCTCGCCCTGGGCGCGGGAGCAGGTGCCGCAGCTCGTGGCGCTCGGGCCCGACCCGCTCACCTGGCCCGTGGGCGATCCGGCGGAGCTGCCCGCCGCGGTCCGCTGACCAGAGGCCGACCGCGCCAGGACCAGAACAAGAAGATCGCGGTGCTCGGCGGAGCGCTCGCCGGGGACGGGCAAGCACATGATCTGACGACGACGCCCCGGCTCGAACACGAGCCGGGGCGTCCGTCGATTCCGGGCCCCTCGGAGGGAGGGGCGTCAGCGCTCGAGCTGGCCGCGGATGAACTTCTCCACGGCCTCACGCGCGACGTCGTCGGAGTACTGCTCCGGCGGGGACTTCATGAAGTACGACGAGGGCGACAGCAGCGGGCCGCCGATGCCCCGGTCAAGCGCGATCTTGGCGGCGCGGACCGCGTCGATGATGATGCCCGCGGAGTTGGGGGAGTCCCAGACCTCCAGCTTGTACTCCAGGTTGAGCGGCGTGTCGCCGAACGACCTGCCCTCCAGGCGGACGTAGGCCCACTTGCGGTCGTCGAGCCACGGCACGTGGTCGGACGGGCCGATGTGGACGTCGGCCTTGGACATCTCGTGCGGGATCTGCGAGGTGACCGACTGCGTCTTGGAGATCTTCTTGGACTGGAGCCGCTTGCGCTCCAGCATGTTCATGAAGTCCATGTTGCCGCCGAAGTTGAGCTGGTACGTGCGCAGCAGTTCGACACCGCGGTCCTCGAACAGCTTGGCCATCACCCGGTGCGTGATGGTGGCGCCCACCTGGGACTTGATGTCGTCGCCGACGATCGGCACGCCGGCCTCGGTGAACTTGGCCGCCCACTCGGGGTCGGACGCGATGAACACCGGCAGCGCGTTGACGAACGCCACATTGGCGTCGATCGCGCACTGGGCGTAGAACCGGTCGGCCTCCTCGGACCCGACGGGCAGGTAGGACACCAGGACGTCGACCTCGGCGTCCTTGAGCGCCCGCACGACGTCGACCGGCTGCTCGTCGGACTCCTCGATGATCTCGCGGTAGTACTCACCGAGACCGTCGAAGGTGTGCCCACGCTGCACGGTGACGCCCAGGGGCGGCACGTCGCAGATCTTGATCGTGTTGTTCTCGGAGGCCACGATCGCCTCCGACAGGTCGCGACCGACCTTCTTGGCGTCCACGTCGAAAGCGGCGACGAACTCGACGTCACCGACGTGGTATTCGCCGAACTTCACGTGCATCAGGCCCGGCACTCGGCTGGCCGGGTCGGCGTCCTTGTAGTAGTGGACGCCCTGCACCAGTGACGCGGCACAGTTCCCCACACCCACGATGGCTACGCGCACCGAACCCATCGCACTCGCTCCTTTACTCATCTGTCCTGGGCTCTTCGGCCCCGGTGGTCGTGTCCTGTACGGCAGACGGTCGTTCTGTGGTCGTGCTCGGGTCCTCGCGTGCCGCGGTGCCCCGCCGTTCTGAGTCGATCAGCTCGTTCAGCCACCGCACCTCGCGCTCGACCGATTCGAGCCCGTGGCGCTGCAGCTCCAGCGTGTAGCTGTCGAGCCGTTCCCTCGTCCGGGAGAGAGCCGTACGGACGCTGTCCAGACGCTCTTCCAGGCGGCTGCGGCGGCCTTCGAGGATGCGTAGGCGTACCTCCGCCTCCGTGTGACGGAAGAAGGCGAAGTGGATGCCGAAGCTCTCGTCCTCCCAGGCGGACGGCCCGGCCTGGGTGAGCAGCTCGTGCAGCCGTTCTTTGCCTTCGGCGGTCAGCTTGTACACGATCTTCGACCTGCGGCCGATGACGGTGTCCGCCGGCGGCTCCTCTTCGGTGATGAGACCGTCGTTGAGCAGCGCCCTGAGACAGGGATACAGCGAGCCGTAGGAGAACGCGCGGAACATCCCGAGCAGGGTGTTGAGCCGTTTCCGCAGCTCGTACCCGTGCAGGGGGGTTTCGTGTAGCGAGCCAAGGACGGCGAGCTCCAGCATGCCACCACGTGGGCCGGTCACCGGAACACCCCCTTGTATCTCGCAGATGTATCGAAGCGATACATCCGCAGGATACGTCTGGCTGGCATACCGTGCAACGTGTCAAGCGCGGGGCACGATCCGGTAAAGAGCCGTAATCTGTGTCACATGCGGTCACACTGGACGGCCGGTTTCGCCGGTCGTACGGAACGGACGGCGTTCTCGCCGATCCGTCGTGGTCTCGTGCGCCCGCGCGCTACCCCGAACCGTGGGAGACATTCCCCTTTCCGGCCCCCCGGCCCCGATGTGACCAAGATCACGCACGTTCGGCGGGGACGATCGGCGGCCAGGGTAAAAGCCACGTCAGACCTTCCTGAGACCGCTCGGGAATGCGGAGAATCCAGCGTCTACGTGGTCGAGGTCTGCCATGGTTGGGGCTGGAACCACAGGCATGTCGCGTTCGTCATCGGTACGGGCGACGACCCTCCGGTTCAGGGCGGTCCTCCCTTTGAGGAGATACGCTCACCTGCCCGTCGGCCGATGCCGGCGATTTTCCCTGATTGACTGGACGAGGACGCGTGACTTACAGCAACTATGGACCGGAGCCGACCGGCCGTCCCGAGGACTCCTCGGGCTCCGGTGGATCAGCCCGCCCTGGGCGCCGCCGTCGCGCGGACGAGGCGCCCGGTGACCAGTACGGCCGTGCTCCCCAGGGCCCTCCCGCTGGACGGCCCGGCGCCCCGCGCCGCAGCGAGGCCGCCTTCGAGGACACCCAGGGCATGCCGTCCGTGCAGCAGTCCCGGCCCGGACCGGATCCCCGCAGGAACGGTCCCGGCGGCCCGGGTGCGCCCGGGGGACAGGACCGGACCCAGAACCTGCCGCGGCCGAACGGCCCGGGCGCTCCCGGTGGTCCGGGAGGGCCCGGTGGGCCCGCTGGGCGTGGGCGACCTGACGGTCCCCCCGGTCAGGGAGGTCCCCAGCGCCCCGGCGGGCCCGGTGGCGACAGGACGCAGGCCATGGGCATGCCCTCCGGCGACCCGCGTCGCCGGATCAGCGGCGAGGAGACCCAGGCGATGCCCCCGGACGGCCGCCGTCGCAGGGGAGAACCGGGCTCCGGTGGCAGAGGTCCGGGTGGGCGGGGGCCCGACGGTCCAGGAGGCCGTGGCCCCGGAGGGCGCGGTCCCGGCGGTCCGCGTGATTCCGACGACGACGATGACCGCAAGCCGCGCCGTACCGGCTGGAAGCGGTTCATCCCCAACTGGAAGATCGTCGTCGCCGCGTTCACCATCCTGGTGGCGGGCGTTTTCGGCATGATCGCCGTCGCGTACGCGAACACACCGGTGCCGACCGGGAAGCAGGCGGAGGCCACGGCCCAGGGCAGCGTGATCTACTACCGCGACGGCAAGACCGCCATCGCCCGGGTGGGCCAGACGCGGGTGATCATCGACGACATCAAGAAGATCCCCCGGCATGTGCAGGACGCGGTGATCGCCGCGGAGAACCGCAGCTTCCGCGAAGACGCCGGCATCTCGTTCAGCGGTCTCATGCGGTCGGTCTGGATGACCGTCAGCGGTGAGCAGATCCAGGGCGCCTCCACGATCACCCAGCAGATGGCCAGGAACTACTACGACGGTCTGAGCAGGGACGTCAGCGCGCAGCGGAAGATCAAGGAGATCTTCGTCGCGATCAAGCTGAACAAGTCGATGTCCAAGGACGACATCCTCCTGCAGTACCTCAACACGGTCCCCTTCGGGCGCGGCGCCAACGGGATCGAGGCGGCGGCCCGGGCCTTCTTCAAGAAGCACGTCTGGGAGCTGAACGAGGGCCAGGCCGCCTACCTCGCCGGCCGTATCCAGAGCCCGAGCAGGTTCGACGTGGAGGAGCAGAAGAAGAACTTCGCCCCCACCTACGAGCGGTTCGCGTACGCCATCGACGGCATGGCCAAGCTGGACCCGGCGAAGTACGGCGGGCTCCCGGCCAAGTACGGCGTGCAGGACGCCAAGCTCGTCGACGTCAAGAAGTTCCCCAAGCTGGCGAAGGAGAACGACAAGGACGTCTACAGCGGCATCAAGGGCTACATGATCACTCAGGTCCTGCAGGAGCTGAAGGTGCGCGGGCTGTCGCCGGACACGGTCAGGAGCGGCGGTTACAAGATCACGTCGACGTTCGACAAGAAGCTGATGATCGCGGCCAAGAAGGCCGTGAAGGACGTCACCAACGGCATGTCCAACGAGTTCCACGCCGGTCTCGCCGCGGTCGATCCGCGCAACGGCCGGGTCGTCGCCTTCTACGGAGGCGACGACTACCTCAACGACGAGTGGAACGAGGCGTTCGACTCCAAGAAGCAGGCGGCCTCGGCCTTCAAGCCCTACGTGCTGGCCGCGTGGCTGGACGCCGGCTACAGCCTCAACAGCTTCGTGCCCGGCAACGCGACCGTGCCGGAGAAGCTGCCCGGCACGACGAAGATCGGGAACAGTCACAACGTCGGCGCGGCCATCGACCTGGTCAAGGCCACCGCCCAGTCGGTCAACACGGCCTTCGCCTCCATGGGATACGCGCTGGACGAGAAGAACGGCACGATCGGCCAGCTCGCCGCGGTGAAGCAGATCGCCATCGACGCCGGGCTGGACAAGGGCCGGATGGATCAGGACGTCGAGGCCCACAAGTACCTGTTCACCATCGGCAGCGCCCTGGTGAGCCCCATGGAGCAGGCGGCGGGCTACTCGATCTTCGCCAACGCCGGCAAGCACGTGGACTACCACGTCGTCAAGGAGGTCAAGCAGGGTGACATCGTCGCCCTGCCCGAGATCAGCGCGGTCAAGCAGGTGATCAGCCCCGAGGCGGCGGCGGACGCCACCGTGGCGATGGAGGAAGTGCTCAAGACCGGTACGGCCGGGGGCAAGGGCATCGGCCGCCCCGCCGCCGGCAAGACCGGCACGAACAACGACGAGAAGGAAGCCTGGTTCGTCGGCTACACCCCGCAACTCGTCACCGCGGTCGGCATGTACCGCGAGCAGTGCCGGACCAAGAGCGGGAAGATCGTCCAGCCGCAGCATTCCAACTGCCCGGAGGGCAAGGCGCCCAAGTACGGGCCCGACAACAAGTACACCGATCCCAAGGAGATCTCGCTCGGCTTCGAAGGCGCCGGTCCGCCCACCAGCATCTGGCGCGCGTTCATGATGGCGGCTATGGAGGGCGAGAAGGTCGAGCAGTTCCCGGCCAGGGCGTCGTCCGGGGCGCCGGAGAACATCGTGCCGAGCCCGACGCCGACGCCGTCGCCCACGCCCGAGGACGACTTCCCCCCGGACGGCGGGTTCCCGCCGGACGACACGAGCAACTGCGACCCCATGGACCTCGCCTGCAACGGCACCGAGGACGTGAATCCGGGCGGCGACGGTGAGGACCCGTTCGGCGGCGGTGACGGCTTCGGCCACAGCCCGATGATGGTCCCGGCACCCTCACCTTCCGGTAGCAGGAAGTCCACGGCCACCACGGGTATGTAGTGATCGAGGCCCCCGCGCGCGCTGCGCCTGCGGGGGCTTCGCCATTTCCGGGCACTTCCGGGGGTACGGAGAATTCTCATGAAAGATTCAGCGAGGAATGCCGTGAATTCATCGCGTCCAACGCGTGGAAAGGCCGCTCCGCCGTTCTTGGCTTATTGTGCGTACCGTACCGATGCTGAAAAGCTGATCGTTCTTCAGCGCAGTTCCGCTGCACCGTCCCCCGCACAGTGATCGTTAGGCGCGTGATGACCCGGACCACGAACGCTCCTGGACCGCTCGGCGCGGTCACGCAGAGGGCGGTGCCGTATCTCCCGATCGGACTCCTCGCCGGTCTCGGCGCGGTGCTCGCCTTCCTGTGGAAATGGCCGTGCCGGTTCGGCGGCGCGTGGAACGGCGGCCTCGGGCAGTACACGAACTTCTGCTACACGGACATCTATCCGCTGTGGTGGGCCGAGCATCTGAACGAGGGGAAGATCCCCTACGTCGACTATCCGGTCGAATACCCCGTCGGCATCGGCGCGATCATGGAGTTCGCCCGGCGCCTCGCGGGCGGTGACGGCGTCGCGTTCTACGACATCACCGTGATCCTCATGGGTGCCACCCTGGTCGCGGGCGCGCTGCTGATGGCCGCCCTGGCCGGACCCGCCCGCCGCTGGGACGCCCTCTGGTACGCCATCGGACCGGCCGTCATCCTCTGCGCGTACATCAACTGGGACCTGGCCGCGGGCGCGCTCGCGCTGGGCGGGCTGCTGGCGTGGTCGCGCGACCGGCACGTGCTCGCCGGGGTGTTGCTCTCGCTCTCGGTGGCCACGAAGTTCTATCCGCTGATGTTCTTCGGCGCGCTGTTCCTGCTCACGGTGCGTACGGGCAAGTGGATGCCGTTCGCCCGGATGGCGGTCGCGGCGGCAGGGACGTGGCTGGTCGCCAACGTGCCGGTCATGCTGATCAACTTCGAGGGATGGAAGCGGTTCTACTCCTTCAGCAGCGAGCGCGGCGCCGACTGGGGCGGCCTGTGGTTCTTCTTCCAGCGCAAGAACTGGGGTTTCCTCGCCGACGCCGAGGCGCTGAACACGATGGCCATGGCCGCGCTGGCCGTGCTGCTGCTGGGGATCGCGGCGCTCGCCGTGATGGCCCCGCGGCGTCCGCGGCTGATGCAGCTCTGCTTCCTGGCGCTCGCGGCATTCATGATCACCAACAAGGTGTGGTCGCCGCAGTACGTGCTCTGGCTGGTGCCGTTCGCCGTCCTCGCCCGGCCGAAGTGGGGCGCGCTGGTGGCCTGGCAGATCGCCGAATGCTGGTACTTCTTCGCGATCTGGCTCTATCTCACCGCGCAGTACCCCGACGGCGTGAACCTCGGCATCGGGGACACCGCGTACTTCCTGTCGGTGTGGGTGCGGGCGATCACGATCGTCTTCCTGATGGCCCTGGTCGTCCGGGACATCCTGCGGCCGGAGTCGGACGTCATCCGCCGGGCCGGCGTGGACGACCCCTCCGGAGGGGTGTTCGACCGGGCCGAGGACCGGTTCGTGCTCCCGCCCCGGCCGAAGGCCGACGTCGCGACCATGGAAGCCTGAAAGGGTGCGACACCGCTTCCCTTGGCAGGTGCTGCCCGTCTGGGTGATCACTCGCCTGGTGCTCTTCCTCGCCGCGACGCAGGTCATCCCGGTCGGGCACGAGGGATCGTTCGAGGGTGACGTCAGGCTCTACGGCAACTGGTCGCAGATCCTGCTCGGCGGAGAGTTCCCCGCCGGGGACGACAAATGGCAGTACCCGCCCTACGCGGCGCTGCCCATGCTGGCCCCGCACCTGCTGCCGTGGAGCTACCGGATCGACTTCTACGTGCTCGCGCTGGTGTGTGACCTGGCGATCCTGCTGCTGCTGTGCCGGTTCACGGTCAAGACCGGCGGGAGCCGTACCGGCGTGTGGGCGTGGACGGTGGGCGCGGCCCTGCTGGGGCCGCTGCTGATCTCCCGGTACGACCTGATGGTCACCCTGGTCGCGGTCCTGGCGCTCACCGCCTCGACGGACCCGGCGGTACGGGGAGCCTTGATCGGGTTCGGGCTCGCGATCAAGGTGTGGCCGGTCGCGCTGCTCACCGGGCTGCGCCGCTGGCGCGAGCTGCTGACGAGTACGGCCTCGGCCGTTGTCGTGGTGGCGCTCGGGTGCGGTGTGGCCACCCTGGTCCTGCCGCACGCGCTCGACTTCCTCACCGCCCAGCAGGATCGGGGTCTCCAGATCGAGTCGCTGACGGCCACGCCGTTCGCGCTCGGCCGCGCGCTGGGCTGGTGGGACGGGTTCACCACGTACCAGCACGGCGCCATGGAGCTCGTCGGTCCCGGTGTGGAGACGGCCACCTTGGTCAGCGTCGCCGCCACGCCGGCCGCGCTCGTCCTGCTCGCGGTGTGGTGGTTCCGCGCCGCGCCGACAGATGACACGTACTATGACGCGGCGCTCACCACGATCCTCTTCCTGGTGGTGACCAGCAGGGTCCTGTCGCCGCAGTATCTGATCTGGCTGCTCGGCGCCGTGGCGGTGGTTCTCGTCGTACGGACCCGGCAGCGGCCCGCCGCCTGGCTCGTCCTGGTCGCCACCCTGCTGACGGGGATCATGTACCCGTGGGTGGAGGAGGACTACAGCTGGAGCGGCCGGCTGCCGGGCACGCTGGTCCTGGTCGCGCGCAACCTCGTGTTCCTCGCGGCGGCCGTCGTGTCGTTCGTCCAGCTCTGGCGGAGCACCCGCAGGCCCGCGCGGGTCACCCTCGACCCGCGCGGTTCGCATGATTCACGCGGGTCGGACGCCGAGAACGCCGATGCCGGTGAGGGTCTCGACGATCTGGGGGACGGCGCGGGGCGCGGTCCCCGGATGCGCGTAACGTGAACCCTTACCCGTTCTGAGCCGGTCGTAATCCAGAGAAGTTATCCACAGCCTGTGGATGTCAGAGGTGCTTGCGGAGGAAGGCGATGTCGTCCGCCTGGCCCTCGAACGGCGTCTCCACGACGATCGGCGCCCCCGCCTGCCGGCAGACGGCGAGGATCCGCTCCGCGTCGATCTGCCCGGCGCCCAGGTTGGCGTGGCGGTCCGCCCCCGAGTCGAACGCGTCGCGCGAGTCGTTGCAGTGGACCAGGTCGATGCGGCCGGTGATCGCCTTCACCCGGTCGACGACGTCGGTGAGATCCTCGCCGCCCGCGTGCGCGTGGCACGTGTCTAGGCAGAAGCCGATCATCGAGGCGTCCCGCGCGCCGGAGGTCACGGCGTCCCACAGGCGGGCGATCCGGTCGAGTTTGCGCGCCATCGCGTTGCCGCCGCCGGCCGTGTTCTCGATCAGCACGGGGACGGGGCAGTCCATCCGCTCGAAGACCTTGCGCCAGTTGTCGAACCCGATCTGCGGGTCGTCGTCCTTGTTGACGTGGCCGCCGTGCACGATCAGGCCCTTGGCGCCGATGGACGCGGCCGCCTTCAGATGGCCCTCCAGGAGTTTGCGGCTCGGGATGCGGATCCGGTTGTTCGCCGTCGCCACGTTGATCACGTACGGCGCGTGGACGTAGACGTCCACCTCCGAGTCCCTGATCGCGTCCGCGCTCTCCGGCAGGACCGGTCCCTTCCAGCCCTGCGGGTCGCCGAGGAAGAACTGCACGACGTCGGCGTCGCGCGCCGCCGCGTGGGCGAGCGGGTCGTCCTGGTCGACGTGCGCGCCGATGCGCGGGAACCGTCCGTCCTGACCACTGCCCATCGTCGTCGTACCTCCGTTGGAGAAGTCGTGTGGAGAAGTCGTGTGTGTGAGTCGTGTCTGGAAGTCGTGTGTGGAAAGCCGCGCGCCGGGGGCCGCCGTCGGCCGTGCCGTACCGGGCGGCACGCCGTACAGACACTAGACGCTCCGGGCGAAGGGCGTCTCGGCGGCGGACAGCGTGGAGAAGCACTCCATGCCACCGGCAAAGAGGGTTTTAAGCGGACTTGACCGGGAAGCGCTCTTTCGACGGCGCCGTGCGCGCCGACGCACGAGGAGGCGACATGACCCCCCGACTGTTGCGCGTCATCCTGGTGATCTACATCGTCGTCGGCGTCTATGTCGCCTGGGTGCACCACTATCTGACCCCCGGCATCCTGCGGCAGATCGGCGAGGCGCTGCTGGCCGTCTTCCTCTGGGTCCTCGTTCTGCTGGGCGTGGACCTGCACCTGGCACGCTGAACGGCCGGCTGTCACGCTGAACGGCCGAGCCGGCCGAACCCGGCCCGGCCGTCGCGTCCGCGAGGTCGTCGGCCGCCCGGGCGGCCGCCCGGGCGAGCGCCCGGTCGAGCGTCCGGTGTGGTCAGCCGGTCGGGAGGAACCCTCCGTGGGCGATTCCGAGCGCGGCTCCGACGAACGACCCGACGAGGCCGCAGATGATGAGGCTGCGCTGCGGCGTCGTCACGGAGACGTACTGCGCGTAGAGCCCCCCGCAGAAGCCGATGGCGCCCACCCATGAGGCGACCATGTGGAGGCTGACGACGAACCCGGTGACGATCGCCAGGAGACCGAGGACCAGCGTGCTGAGCGCCAGTGCGTTCTCCAGCGTGTGCGGCCTGCCATCCGTGTTCAAGGTGAGGCGGAAAGGCGGCCTTCTGACGCGGCCAAGAACGTTCGGCATGTGCGTCACCCCCTCTTGCTGCTCAGTTTCCCTCGCGGGACGGCGAACGGCCAGGGGCCTGGTAGCCTGAATCGGCTGTGTTCTGTACAGCGTGGGGTGGACTTCCCCCGCGCCGCCCACAGCGTCCTCCTGTCACGGCAAGGCGTCGTGACCGCAAGAGTCCAGAGGAGGTTGGATTCCGCATGCGTCGTTACGAGCTGATGGTCATCCTCGACCCGGCCCTCGATGAGCGCACGGTGCAGCCCTCGCTCGACCAGTTCCTGAGTGTCGTCCGCAACGACGGCGGCACCGTGGAGAAGGTCGACGTCTGGGGCCGTCGCCGGCTGTCCTACGACATCGCGAAGAAGCCCGAGGGCATCTACGCCGTGGTCGACCTGACCGCGGAGCCCGCCACGGTCAAGGAGCTGGACCGCCAGCTCAACCTGAACGAGGGCATTCTCCGTACCAAGGTCATCCGTCCCGAGCTCCACTGAGCGGGAACGGCCAAGCCCGGCGTTTTTGTCGGGCCATGGCCGTACTCTGAAGCCCTTACGGCTGAGCTGACGGGATAGGAAGGCGAAAGCGACCGATGGCAGCAGGCGACACCACGATCACCATCGTCGGCAACCTTGTCGACGACCCGGAGCTGCGCTTCACCCCGACGGGGCAGGCTGTGGCCCGATTCCGCATCGCATCCACTCCGCGGTTCCTGGACCGCCAGACCAATGAGTGGAAGGACGGCGAAGGCCTGTTCCTGACCTGCAACGTGTGGCGACAGGCGGCGGAGAACGTCGCCGAGAGCCTGCAGCGCGGCATGCGGGTCATCGTGCAGGGACGGCTGCGCCAACGGTCGTACGAGACCAAGGAAGGCGAGAAGCGCACGGTCTACGAGGTCGAGGTCGACGAGGTCGGCCCCTCGCTGCGCAACGCCACCGCCAAGGTGAACAAGACCGCCCGGCAGGGCGGCGGCGGTGGCTTCGGCGGCGGCCCGTCCAATGACCCCTGGGCGTCGGCCACCCCCGCTCCTGGCGGCGGTGGCGGCTACAACCAGGGTGGCGGCGGCGGTGGCGGCGGCTTCGGCGGCGGCGACTTCAGCGACGAACCGCCTTTCTAGTCACCCCTCCGGGTGACAGCACCACACGAACACGTATCCGAGCGACCATTCCCGCATCATGCGGGGCTCTGAAAGGAGCACCACGATGGCGAAGCCGGCACTGCGCAAGCCGAAGAAGAAGGTTTGCCTGTTCTGCCACGACAAGATCTCCTACGTCGACTACAAGGACACGGCGCTGCTGCGGAAGTTCATCTCCGACCGCGGCAAGATCCGTGCCCGCCGGGTGACGGGCAACTGCACCCAGCACCAGCGCGACGTGGCCACCGCTATCAAGAACGCTCGTGAGATGGCCCTGCTGCCGTACACGAGCACCGCGCGCTAAGGAAAGGAGTCTCAGGACATGAAGCTCATTCTCACCACTGAGGTCTCCGGCCTCGGCGCTCCCGGTGACATCGTCGAGGTCAAGGACGGCTACGGCCGCAACTACCTCGTTCCGCGCGGCTTCGCGATCCGCTGGACCCGCGGCGCCGAGTCGCAGGTCGCCTCGATCAAGAAGGCGCGCGACGCCCGCGAGATCCGTGACCTGGGCACCGCCAAGGAGGTCGCCGGCCAGCTCGGCGCTCTGAAGGTGGTCCTGAAGACCCGCGCCGGCGAGGCCGGTCGTCTCTTCGGCTCGGTCACCACGGGCGACATCGCCGACGCCGTCACCGCCGCCGGTGGTCCCAAGCTGGACCGCCGCCGCATCGAGATCGGCAACGCGATCAAGAGCGTGGGCTCGCACCGGGTCAGCGTCAAGCTGCACCCCGAGGTGTCGGCCACCCTCGATGTCGAGGTCGTCGCCGGCTGATCCCGGCACGATAGCTGTTCGAAGGGCCCCTTCCCATGCCGGGAGGGGCCCTTTGACGTGCGCGCACCGTACCCGAACGGGGCTGAAATATATGGCCGATAGTATCTAGCCCGTCCCAACGCGGATTTCGCGGAAGATGTACCTCATGGAGGCTGAAATGCACCGTACCTCGCTGTTGCTGGCGCTTGGCGTCCTCACGACGGCGGCGGTCGCGTGCGCACCGGCCAACGACGCGGCGGACACGGCGGGGAGCACCGCCGCCGCCAGCCCGGCGGCCTCCGCGAGCTGCACGAAGGACCAGCTCAAGCTGATCACCCCGGGCAAGCTCACCATCGGCACGGACAAGCCGGCGTACGAGCCCTGGTTCAAGAACGACGACCCGACGACCGGCGAGGGCTTCGAGAGCGCCGTCGCCTACGCCGTGGCGCAGAAGCTGGGCTTCACCAAGGACGAGGTCGCCTGGGCCACCATCCCCTTCGACAGCGCGTACGCTCCGGGCGACAAGAAGTTCGACTTCGACCTCAACCAGGTGTCCATCACGCCCGACCGGGCCAAGGTCGTCGATTTCAGCGACGGGTACTACACGGTCAAGCAGGGCGTCGTCACGCTGAACAACGGGAAGTACGCCTCGGCGGCCGGTCTGGCCGACCTCAAGGACGCCACGATCGGCGTGCAGGTCGGCACCACGGCGCTCGACGCGGTCAAGAGCGTGGTGCAGCCGGCCAAGGACCCGAAGGTCTACACCCAGCAGGTCGACGCCGTGAACGCCCTCAAGAACAAGCAGGTGGACGCCATCGTGGTGGACCTGCCCACGGCGTTCTACGTCACCGCGGCCCAGGTCGAGAATTCCAAGATCGTGGGACAGTTCGCCGCCACCGGTGGCACGCCGGAGGAGTTCGGCCTGGTCTTCCAGAAGGGCAACGCCCTGGTGTCCTGCGTCAACGAGGCCATCGGCGCGCTGAAGTCCTCCGGTGAGCTGACCCAGATCGAGCAGCAGTGGCTCAGCGCGGCGGCCGGCGCGCCGGAGCTGAAGTGACAGATGAAGTGACAGATGAAGTGACGCGGCCCGCGAGGAGCGCGCGGCAGCTGGAGAGGGAGCGGATCCGCCGCAGGCAGGCGGTCCGCTCCAGTTCCATCGCCACGGCGTCCACCATCGTCTTCCTGACCCTGGTGGCCGTCCTGGTCACCAACTCGCCGGGATGGCCGCGGGTCCGGGAGACGTTCTTCGACCCCGAGTGGTTCGTCCGGTCGTTACCCGACGTGCTCCAGGGTTTCTGGACCAACGTCAAGATCTTCCTGATCGCGGAGCCGATCATCCTGGTCGTCGGGCTGCTGGTCGCGCTGGCCCGGGGCCTTCGGGCACCGGTCTTCTTCCCGCTGCGGGTGCTGGCCGTCGTCTACACCGACGTGTTCCGCGGGGTCCCGACGCTGCTCGTCATCATGATCGTCGGCTTCGGCCTGCCCGCGCTCCAACTCACCGGCGTGCCGTCCGACGAGATCACCCTGGGGGTGATCGCCCTCGTCCTCGCGTACAGCGCGTACGTCGCGGAGGTCTTCCGCGCGGGCATCGACACGGTGCATCCGAGCCAGATCGCGGCGGCGCGCTCGCTCGGGCTGTCCCACGGGCAGGCGATGCGTCACGTCGTGCTTCCGCAGGCGGTGCGCCGGGTGATCCCGCCGCTGCTGAACGACTTCGTCTCGCTGCAGAAGGACACCGCGCTGGTCTCCACGATCGGCGTGATCGAGGCGCTGCGGCAGGCGCAGATCTACGCGGCGAGTAAGTTCAACTACACCCCCTATCTCGTGGCGGCGATGTTGTTCATCCTGCTCACGATCCCGATGGCGCGGTTCACCGACTACCTGTCGGCGCGGGCCGCCCGCCGCCGCGGCCCCGGAGGTGCCTGATGACGCTGCTGCGCATCGAGGGCGTCTGGAAGAACTACCGCCACCAGAGCGTGCTGCGCGGCATCGACCTGGACGTGGCGCCGCACGAGGTGGTCTGCCTGATCGGCGCCTCCGGCTCCGGCAAGTCGACGCTGCTGCGCTGCGTGAACCTGCTGGAGACGATCGACGACGGCGCCATCCACCTGGACGGGGACGAGATCACGGACGTCCGCGCCGACGTGGACGAGGTCCGCAAGCGGATCGGCATGGTCTTCCAGTCCTACAACCTCTTCCCGCACATGACCGTGCTGGACAACATCACCCTGGCCCCGCGCAAGGTGCACAAGGTGGACCGGGCGCGGGCCGAGGAGCAGGCCGGGGAACTGCTCGCCCGATTCGGGCTCGCGGACAAGGCGGGGGAGTACCCCGACCGGCTCTCCGGCGGCCAGCAGCAGCGGGTGGCCGTCATCCGGGCCATCGCCACCCAGCCCCGCCTGCTGCTGCTCGACGAGGTGACCTCCGCGCTCGACCCGATCCTGGTCACCGAGGTGCTGAGCATCATCCGCGAGCTCAAGGACACCGGGATGACCATGATCCTGGCCACCCACGAGATGAACTTCGCCAGGGACATCTCCGACACCGTCTGCTTCCTCGACGGCGGTGTCCTGCTCGAACGGGGTTCTCCCGAGCAGATCTTCTCCTCGCCCGAGCATCCGCGTACCCGGGAGTTCCTCCAGCGCGTACTGGACGCGGGGCGCCTGTGACCGCGTCGCCGGCCCGCTGAGCGCCGCTCAGCGGCGGTGGCGGCCGCGCCCGTGTGGCGCGTGCGGTGTGTTCGACGCGTTCGGTGCGTTCGGTGCCAGGAGGCTGTGCCGTCTGCCGTACAGCAGGTAGACCAGCAGGCCGAAGGCCGTCCACAGGGTGAAGTACACCCAGGTGAGCGCCTCCAGGTTCACCATCAGCCACAGGGTCGCGGCCATCGACAGCGCGGGCACCACCGGCGCGAAGGGTACCCGGAACGGACGCGGCAGGTCGGGCAGCATGCGGCGCATCCGGAGCACGCCCGCCGCGACGGACATGAACGCGACCATCGTCCCGATGATGACCAGTTGCTCCAGCGTGAGGACGGGCAGGAACCCGGCGAGCAGCACGGCGACCGCCCCGATGACCAGGGTCGCCGTCAGAGGGGTCGCGTGGGGCCCGCTCAGCCGGGACAGGCCGTGGGGCAGCAGGCCGTCGCGGGCCATCGAGAACACCACCCGGGTCTGCCCGACCAGCAGCACGAGGATGACGGTGGTGAGCCCCAGAACCGCGCCGACGTTGATGACGTGGACCATGAACCCCTCGCCGACGCGGTCGAACGCGTCCGCGAGCGGTGCCTTGGTCGAGATCGCGGTGTAGGCCACCATGCCCACCATCACGACGGCCACCGCCAGATAGATCAGCGTGGTGAGCGCCAGGCTGCGGATCATGCCGTCCGGGACCGCGCGCGGCGCGTCCTTGGTCTCCTCGGCGGCCGTGGCCACCACGTCGAACCCGATGTACGCGAAGGCGATGGCGGGGGCGGCGGCGATGATGCCGAACCAGCCGAAGCTGTGGGTCTCCCCGATCACCAGGCCGACCAGCGTCGTGTGCAGGGCGTCCCCGCCTCCGGGCGACGGGGCCACGGGCGCGGGGATGCGGGCGAGGTTGGCCGCGTCGAAATGGACCGCGCCCACCACGATCACCGCCCCGATGGCCAGCAGCTTCGCGGCCACCATGACCCAGAGGACCCGCAGGCCGACCCGGGCGTTGAACGCCATGGCGCCGGTCAGCGCGACCAGGATGACCATGCTGAGCGGGTCGAAGCCTCCGGCGCCGGTGATCAGACCCGGAAGTGACACGCCGAACTCGGTCAGTGTCTGCACGGCGTACAGCGACCAGGCGCGCGCGACCACGGCGGCGGCGAGTTCCATCTCCAGGATCAGTGCCCAGCCCACGATCCACGCCCACACCTCGCCGAAGACGACGTACGAGAACGTGTACGCGCTGCCCGACACCGGCATCGACGAGACCAGTTCGGCGTAGCAGAGCGCGGCGAGCAGGCTGGTGATGCCGGCGATCATGAAGGAGAGGAAGACGCCCGGCCCGGCCGTGGTGGCCGCCTGCCGCCCGGCGATGCTGAAGATGCCCGCGCCGATCATCACGCCGAGGCCGAGGACGACCAGGTCGCCGCGGCCGTAGATCTCGGTGAGGCCCATCGTGCGCAGGCCGAAGACCTCGTCCGGCGACATCCTGCGCAGGATCGAGGTGGAGCGTGGGACGCGGGGGGAGAAGGACACACCACGGCCAATCGTGAGAGGCGTGACCGGTGGCCACAGTGCCCTAAGTGGTCAGCGAGTGGCAAGGGGAGCGGTGGTCACGTGCTCGTCACTTCCCGGCCACCCGCCGATCACGCTCCCGTGACCAGCCAGGCCGTGCCGTACGCGCGGAGGGACAGGGTGATCATCCGTGCCAGCATCCAGACGCCGAAGGCCGCCCAGAGGGCGACGAGACTGCCCGCGATCACGGCGAACGGCAGGTAGGCGATGGTCGTGATCAGACCGGCCCAGGCGAGGTAGCGCTGGTCGCCCGCGCCGATCAGCACGCCGTCGAGCACGAACACGACTCCCGCGACCGGCTGGAACAGCGCCACGAGCCACAGCACCGCCTCCAGCCGTTCCGACACCGCGGCCGGGGCGTCGAACACCCCCGGGAGCATCGGCCGGAGTGCGAGCACGGCGAGGCCGAAGACGACGCCGCACGCGACGCCCCACACGACCATCCTGCGGGTGGCCGACCGGGTCGCCGCGGTGTCCCCCGCGCCCAGCGTCCGGCCGGTGATCGCCTGTCCCGCGATGGCGATGGCGTCCAGGGCGAAGGCGAGGAACGTCCAGATCCGGGTGGCGATGGTGTGCGCGGAGATCTGCGCGTCGCCCATCCGGGTCGCCAGCGCCGTGGCGGTCAGCAGCACGATCTGCAGGCACGCCGTACGGATGACCAGGGCCAGCCCGGCGGTGCCCGCGGCCCTGATGCCGGGGAGATCGGGCCGGAGCGAGGTGCCGTGCCGCCGCGCGCCCCTGACGACCATGACGAGGTAGACGGCCGCGCCCAGTGCCTGGGCGATGACGGTGCCCCAGGCCGACCCCGCGATCCCCCAGCCGAGACCGAGGACGAACCAGGCGTTCAGCACACCGTTGAGCAGGAAGGAGGTCACCGAGACCGCGAGGGGCGTCACGGTGTCCTGGAGGCCGCGCAGGACCCCCGTCCCTGCGAGCACGAGGAGCAGCGCGGGCGTGCCGAGCAGGCTGATCCGCAGGTACGTGGTCGCCAGCTCCGCCAGCCGTTCCGAGGCGCCGAAAAGGTCGACGATCCCGGGGGCCAGCGGCCAGCAGACGGCGATGACGGCGACGCCCACCGCCGCCGCCAGCCACATCCCGTCGATGCCCTGCCGCATGGCTCTGCGCGGATCGCCCGCGCCGATCTGCCGGGCCACGGCCGCGGTCGTGCCGTACGCGAGGAAGACGCACAGGCCGACGATGGCGGACAGGGCGGCGCTCGCCACGCCGAGGGCGCCCAGTGCCGGATCGGGCAGCCGCCCGACGATGACGGAGTCGGTCAGCAGGAAGAGCGGCTCGGCGACCAGGGCTCCGAACGCGGGTACGGCGAGCCGGAGGATCTCCCTGTTCCCCGTACCAGGCCCGCTCTGCGGACCGGCGTCCGTTGACAGTGGCATAGAGGTATTTTGCCACTTACATCCGATTGCTCGGTGTCGTCTTTCCGCGCGGGGCGACGGGCCATGCCCATCTGGTCTCAGGTATCTCCCTACTTTCCTTCCTCCACAGCCCTTGGATAATGTTTCCGCTGGTCAGACGGGCTTCATGTGCGACGGACACAGGGTTATCCCCAGGCTCGTCCCCAGGGTGTTCACATCTGAGCTGCGGAAGTGCACACGTTATCCACAGGCACGTCCACAGGTCGCGTTGCCGGTAGGGTGCGGCAGCCGCGAAACTGTCAGACCGGCGGGTTACAACTGGGGTTGCTGTGTTGGGGGGTGTGTAGGTGAGCGTGCTTGATTTCCCCGGCGGCCCTGGAGGCCCCGGCGGCTCCGACGCCACGTTCGAGCGGACTCCTCCGCACAACATCGAAGCCGAGCAGTCCGTCCTCGGCGGCATGATGCTGTCCAAGGACGCCATCGCCGACGTGGTGGAGGTCCTCCGCTCCGACGACTTCTACCGCCCCGCGCACCAGATCATCTACGAGGTCATCACCGACCTCTACGGCAGGGGCGAGCCCGCCGACTCGATCATGATCCTCGACGACCTGCAGAAGCGCGGCGAGCTCGGCCGGGTCGGCGGCGCCCCCTACCTCCACACGCTGACGGCGGTCGTCCCCACGGCGGCCAACGCGGGGTACTACGCCAAGATCGTGCGGGAGCAGGCCATCCTGCGACGGCTGATCGAGGCCGGCACCCGCATCGTCTCCTACGGATACGGCGGGCAGAGCGAGGAGGTCGACGACCTCGTCGACCGCGCCCAGGCCGAGATCTACAAGGTGACCGAGCGGCGCACCTCCGAGGACTACCTCCCGCTGTCGGACATCATGCCCGGCGCGCTGGACGAGATCGAGGCCATCGGCAGCCGCGGCGGCCAGATGGTCGGCGTCCCCACCGGCTTCCAGGACCTCGACGCCCTGACCAACGGCCTGCACCCCGGCCAGATGATCGTCGTGGCCGCTCGCCCCGCCATCGGCAAGGCTCTAGCCCTGGACACACCTCTGCCCACTCCCACCGGCTGGTCCACCATGGGAGAGGTGGAGGTCGGCGACTATCTGATCGGCGCGGATGGTAAGCCGACCCGCGTGGTGGCCGCCACCGAAGTGATGTACGGCCGCCCGTGCTACGAGGTGGAGTTCAGCGATGGCGCGGTGATCGTGGCCGATGCTCAGCACCAGTGGCTCACCGACACGCGCGCCTCCCGCAAATCGGCTCAGGCCGCTGCGTCCGGCTACGACAGGTACCGGAATCAGAAGACATTCGCTGAGGTGCGCACGACAGAGGAGATCGCCGCGACGCTGTGGTGCGACACCGCAGAAAAGCGGCTCAATCACACGGTCGTCAACGCCCAGCCGCTGGACCTGCCCAACCGTGACCTGCTGATCCCTCCGTATGCGCTGGGCGTCTGGCTCGGAGAGGGCCACTCCGGCAGCGCGCGGTTCACCACTGGAGATCCGGAGATCGCTGAGCACGTGGCCGCCGAAGGTCTTCGGGTGGAGCACCGAGGCGGACTGCTGTACGCGATGCTACTGCCCGAGCCCGAGCCCGAGCCCGAGCCCGAGCCCGAGCCGATCGCCGAACAACCGTGCATCGTGTGCGGAAAGCCGTTCACGCCCAAAACAGCGCAGGTGCGCACCTGCGGCAGGGTGTGCGGCTGCCAGTCAAGGAATTCCGAACACGGCTCCTCACGGCCGTCCATGTGCCCGGACTGCGGAGGTCCGTCCAGCGGGCTTCGCCAGTGCCAGAAGTGCCGCAACGACCACGGCACTATGCACGCTCAACTGAGAAAGCTGGGCGTACTGGGCAACAAGCACATCCCGGGCGTATACCTGCGCGCGTCTGAGGCGCAGCGCAGAGCGCTCCTGGCCGGGCTGTTGGACACCGACGGCTACATCAGCGCCGCCGGGACAGTCCAGTTCGCCGTCACGAACCGCCGCCTGGCAGAGGACGCCTGTGAACTGATCCTGAGTTTGGGATACAAAGCAACCTGGACTTCCAAGGAGGTACCAGGACGCACTGAAGCCAGCTCAGCCAGCTATGCGATCACGTTCACGCCCTCCGACAAGGTCTTCCGGCTGAGCCGCAAGAACGCCCGCGTGAACACCAATGCCCATCCCGAGGCGACGTGCCGCACCATCACCGACGTCCGCCCGGTGACGTCGGTGCCGGTGCGTTGCGTGGAGGTGGACAACGCCGACCACATGTATCTCGCGAGCAGGGCCTGTGTTCCCACGCACAACAGCACCCTCGGGCTGGATTTCGCGAGATCTGCCGCTATCAAGAACGGTCTGACGACTGTCATCTTCTCGCTGGAAATGTCGCGCAACGAGATCACGATGCGACTGCTGTCGGCGGAGGCGCGGGTCGCGCTGCACACCATGCGGTCGGGGTTGATGAACGACGACGACTGGACCCGGATGGCCCGCCGGATGGGCGAGGTGGCCGAGGCGCCGCTGTTCATCGACGACTCCCCGAACATGTCGATGATGGAGATCCGGGCCAAGTGCCGGCGTCTCAAGCAGCGCAACGACCTGCGGTTCGTCATCGTCGACTACCTCCAGCTGATGAGCTCGCCCAAGCGGACCGAGAGCCGCCAGCAGGAGGTCTCGGAACTGTCCCGATCCCTCAAGCTCCTGGCGAAGGAGCTCGAGGTGCCCGTCATCGCGATCTCGCAGCTCAACCGTGGTCCCGAGCAACGCACCGACAAGCGCCCCCAGGTGTCCGACTTGAGGGAGTCCGGGTCGATTGAGCAGGATGCGGACATGGTGATCCTGCTGCACCGGGAGGACGCGTACGAGCGGGAGTCGCCCCGGGCGGGCGAGGCCGACCTGATCGTGGCCAAGCACCGTAACGGCCCCACGGCGACGGTAACCGTGGCCTTCCAGGGCCACTACAGCCGCTTCGTCGACATGGCCACGCACTGATCGAGGCCTTGCCGGTCCGGAAGACCGGGCCCGGACGAGCCACTAGCTTGAGTTTTAACCTGTTCGGCGGGGTCGCGCGGGTAGCCCACGGACATCACTTGTCCAGATGTCGGATGGCTGGATACCGAAGGCGGTCCGGCCATCCGAAGGGCAGAGCAGGTCCTCAGGACTTCAATTCTTCTTGGGGAAGGCAGCGCTCAGTGCGGAACCGCGGGTAATGAAGGCGACGCCGATCAGGGGCAGCGCAGACAGGCCCTGGAGCACGGCGTACCACTCTGGGTAGAGGCCGGGGATCAGGTCGACGCCGGTGATCGCGACCGGCATGATGGTGGACAGAGTGCGCACGCGGTCGAAAGCCTTGTGACCCCTCCGAAGCGCGGACAGTCATCCGGTAGATCAGCGGGGTGACCGCGAGCAGGATG
Source organism: Microtetraspora glauca (assembly GCF_040656155.1). Lineage (NCBI taxonomy): Bacteria > Bacillati > Actinomycetota > Actinomycetes > Streptosporangiales > Streptosporangiaceae > Microtetraspora > Microtetraspora glauca. The sequence continues at coordinate 64,929 of NZ_JBFALK010000013.1, read as the reverse complement.
GCTCCCCGGATCCACATGAACGAGGTCGCCTCGTGGCCGGTGAACGCCATCACGGCAACCGTCCCGAGGGCGATGGCGCTGACGGCGCCGAAGAGCATGATGCACTTCTTCACCGTGGTGAACGCCTCCGGGGTGCGGGCGTCGCCGATGTGCGCCGTCGCGATCGTGATGTCGCCGGCGTTCGCCATGATCTTTCTCCTCCGTGTCGTTGTAGTAGCGGTGTTAGGTAGCGCCTGGCCGTCCCAATATGGGCTTGGCCGTACGGGTGGGTGGGGCCAGACCCACTCCTGGGCCGGTGGCCGGCTTCGGTATTCGAGTGTTCAACTGGCCTACGGGACGCCCAACCAGCGACCGGCTCCACGTCATGACGTGCACACCGCGACCGGGCTGACCAGCACGAAACCGGCCCTGAAGAAACCGCCGGCCAAGAAATCTGCCAACCCGCATCCACGTCGCACAGGTTAAAGATCAAGCTAGCGCGGTTGGGGCTCGGCCGCGGGTACGCCGCCGCGTTCGGCCCGTCAGGGGGCGACCTCCTCGATCGTGCGGACGTGCCGGGCGGGGGGTTCCGGACGGGCCGCTGGTGCTCGATGCAACTGTGCGGGAACCGTGTCAAACAGGCCCGCTGGCGAACCAACCGGGCCACGTAGCCGCGTGCGTGAAGACGGTGTAGTCAGGGCGTATCGCTCTTTGATCGGCGTACCGGTGCGTACGTCCCAGACGCGGACGTCATGTTCCGCCGCGACCGCGAGGTAGCGACCGTTCGGGCTGAGACTCGCCCCGAGGAGGCCGCCGTCGCCGACGTCCGGGTCGTTCCAACCGCCGGTCCGCTTCCCGCTGCGCAGGTCGAAGATCCGCACGCCCTCGGGGGACACGCTCACCAGGCTCCGCCCGTCCTGGGGAAGCAGCCGCACGGTCTCTCCGCCGCTGCTCGGATCGGTGAACGAGGCGCGCTCGCGCTGCGCCCACGAACTGGCGAGCGCCGCCCGGGTGGCGGTGTCCGGGGAGACCTCGTGGTCGTCGACGACGAGCAGGTAGGAGAAGACGTCGAGGACGCGGTGGAGGGCGGTGCCCTCTTCAGAAGTCCTCCCGTCGAACAACTCGCCGCGTGCCACCGGCCGGACGGTGATGTCGCCGGACTCGTCGACGCTCACCATCCTGAGGAAGAGGTCGGGGACGAGGTTGCGCTCGAAGGGACTGAGGAATCCGTAGGCGTCCTCGGCCAGCGTCCCGAGCGCGGGATCGCCCGGTGTTCCGCCTCCGAGGAGCCCGGCCTCGGCGCTGCCGATGGTGAGCAGGTCGATGTCGCCGACCGCCGGGCCGCTGACCAGACCGAGGAGGAGCTGCCGCGCCGTGGGTCTGGCCAGCGGATCCTTGCGCAGGGCCGCCGCGACGAGGGGCCGCAGCGACTCCGGCATGACGCTGAGGTCGGGATCGGTCGACAGCACGCGGTGCATGACCGCGCCGAGGGTCTCCGCCCTGAAGGGGTCGCCCCCGCAGGCGGCGTAGACGACGATCGCGCCCCAGGCGAACACGTCGGCCGGTGCCCCGGCACGCTGGCCGGTGAACACCTCGGGGGCCATGTAGGTCGGAGTGCCCGTGACCAGGCCGGACGCGGTGAGTGACATCTCCAGCGTCCGGGCGACGCCGAAGTCGATCACACGGGGACCGTCCGGCCCGAGCAGCACGTTGTCCGGTTTGAGATCGCGGTGGACGACCCCGGCGTCATGGATGGCGGTCAGCGCGGTCGCGACGGCCGTGGCCAGGCGGTGCAGGTCGTCCCCGGTGAAGCGGCGCCCTTCGGCGATCGCGCGGCGCAGGCTCGGGCCCTCGACGTACTCGCTGACGATGTACGGCTTGGGCGCGTCCAGTTCGGCCGCCAGCACCCGGGCGGTGCAGAAGGAGGCGACCCGTCGCGCGGCCGTCGCCTCCTTGCCGAAACGCGCCCGCAGGTCGGGGTCGCTCGCCGCGTCGCCGTGCAGCACCTTGACCGCGACCCGGGTGCCCTCGGCGTCGTACGCCTCGTAGACCACGCCCTGCCCGCCCGCGCCCAGCCGGCCGGCGAGCCAGAAGTCTCCGAGCCGGGTCGGGTCGCCGGGAAGCAGCGCTGTGGCCAGGCTCATACGATCGCACCCCGTCGTCTTAGATGGACTCAGCCGTTAGATGCTGTCGTCAGCGACGAAGTTGCGGGATTTCAGCGGCATTTGGCGAGCATCGTGGCCTTGTCGGCTCTGGTGACCGGGAGGTTGTACTTGAGCGCGACCTGGGTGAACCGTACGGCGTAGGCGCAGCGGATCTTCCGTGCCGGGGGCAGCCAGGACCCCGGCCCCCAGCCGCGCTTCGCCTGGTTGACCGGGCCGTAGACCGGGAGCAGGTTGAGCGGATCGTTGGCGATGCGCAGCCGTTTCGCCTTCGGCCATCGTGCGGCGCCCATCCGCCACGAGTACGACATCGGCACCACGTGATCGACCTGGACGAGGCCCGCGTGCTTCTTACGCCATCGGATGGTTCTGCCGGTGTACGGGTCGCGCAAGGTCATCTTGATCACGACACAGTCGGACCCCTTGCGGTATCTGACGTTCTGGCCGTCACGGGCGAGCAGGTCGTTGCGGGTGTCGCAGCCGTTCCCCGCGTACGGCACGCCGCGCGCGGTGTCCGCCCAGTTGGGGCCGAACCGGGTCCGGGAGTATCCGGCCTTGGAACCCATGCGCCTGACGCGGAGCTTCCTGATCAGCCTGGTCGCGGCGGCCCGGCCGGCCGCGGAGGTGATCGGCGCGAGCCCCGGTCGGGTCCCCCGAGGGTTCTTCAGGGGGATGACCACTGCCTTGCGGCCGGTCCCGGTTCCGGCCGCGCTCTGGGCGCGGGTCTCGTTCCGAAGTCGGTCGTGTGCGTCGTTCCGAGTAGTGAGAGATGCGAGCGCTATGCCCGCCACAACGACAGTGATCACTTCGCGCGCGCCCAGAGCCGCCTCCCCGATGAGACTCGGTAAAGGAATCCCCAAAAATCAGGAGGCTGACACCAACGGGAGTTATGTCCCCGGTTGCCGATCGATCTCGCCGGCGGCCCATTCCGCCCATTCGCGCTGCATGGAGGTCAAGCGGAGGCCATATTCGAGCGCGATCCTGCCGTATGTCTCCAGCGGGTCGCTTCCGGCGACGACGTCGCGGAGCCCGAGCAGGCTCTGGTGGCTTCGCGCGGCCACGACCGCCTGGCGTTCCAGGTATTCCCGGGCCTGGCCATGATCGACGCTGTCGAGGAAGAAGACGCGGAGCAGCATGTCGCTGCGGCCCACCCGGTTGGGCTCGACGTCGGTCAGCCAGTGGCGCAGCTCGGCCACTCCGTCATCGGTGATCGCGTACTCCTTGCGGCCGCGCGGCCCCTCGGCGGCGACCTTCACCAGGTCCGCGTCGGCGAGGCGGCCCAGTTCCGCGTACACCTGGCTCTGCGTGGCCGGCCAGACGTTGGCCAGCGAGATCTCGAACAGTTTCAGCAGGTCGTAGCCGCTGGCGGGGCCGCGGGCCAGCAGGCCGAGCATGGCGTGACGGAGACTCATGCCGCACAGCCTACATTCCACTGTTGACATGTCGCTACAGGAGGTTCTAGGTTCGACCTGTCACTATTGGAACGTCAGGGAGCCTTTTGTGATCAGCTATCTCCGCACCTTCCTTCCGTGGATCGCCTTCGCGGTGCTCAGCACCAACGGCGAGGCCCGGATCGGCGCGCTCGCCGGATTCGCCCTTGCCGTCGTGCTGCTGCTGATGGACCGGAGGAAGGGACGTGCCTGGGACGCGCTGGTGATCGAGGCCAGTTCCGCGGTGTTCTTCGCCGGGCTCGCGCTGGCCGCGTTCGTGATCGCCCCCGCGCCCTTCGGCGAGTACGGCCCGGCGGTGTCGGTGGGCTGGCTCGCCGTCACGGCGTGGGGCTCCCTCGCCATCCGCCGGCCGTTCACCCTGGGCATCGCCCGGGGGATGACCCCTCCCGAGGTCCAGGCGAGCCCGCTGTTCTACCGGGTCAACGCGACGATCACCGCGGTCTGGGCGGTCGCGTTCACGCTCAACGCCGTCGGCCTCGCGGTGCTGCTCGCCCTCGCCCCGCACGCGACGATCGCGATCATCGCGGTCAAGATCTGCGGGTTCGCCCTGCCCGCCCTGTTCACCGTCCGCTACCCCAAGATCGTCCGCGCCCGGTACGCCGCCTGACCCGCCGCACCATCCGACCTGCCACAACCGGCTGACCTGCCGCACCGTCTGATTGGAGCCCGCGATGACCGCCACCTATCTCCAGGGCCATCTCGCCCCCGTTCCCGACGAGATCGACGCCCTCGACCTGCCCGTCGAGGGAACGCTGCCGCCCGAGCTGACCGGCCGCTACTTCCGCAACGGCCCCAACCCGCCGCCCGGCCACGACCCCGGTCACTGGTTCACCGGCGACGGCATGATCCATGGCGTACGGCTGCGCGACGGCCGCGCCGAGTGGTACCGCAACCGCTGGGTGCGCACCCGCAAGCTGGCGGGAGCGCAGTTCGTGGGCCCGGCCGGAATCGACCTGTCCGCGGTCATCGCCAACACCCACGTCATCCACCACGCCGACAAGATCCTCGCGCTGGTCGAGAACGGCCTGCCGTACGAGGTGACCGGCGAGCTGGAGACCGTCGGTCCGTGCGACTTCGGCGGCCGGCTCACCACCGCGATGACCGCCCACCCCAAGGAGGACCCGCTCACCGGGGAACTGCACTTCTTCGGGTACGGCTTCGCCGCGCCGTACCTCACCTATCACCGGCTGGACGCGGCCGGCGAACTGGTGGAGAGCAGGGAGATCCCGGTTCCCGGGCCGACGATGATGCACGACTTCGCGATCACGCGGAACCACGTCGTGTGGCTCGACCTGCCCGTGGTCTTCGATCTGGGGCTGATCGGGCACGGCATGCCGTACCGATGGGACGACTCCTACGGGGCGCGGCTCGGGGTGATGCCGCGCGCGGGCGGCGAGGTGCGCTGGTTCGACATCGATCCCTGCTATGTCTTCCACGTCGGCAACGCCCGCGAGGACACGCTCGGCCGTGTCGTGATCGACGCGGCGAGGTACGCGCCGGGCGCCTTCATGCGGCTCTGGGGACACATCGGCGGCGCCGCCGACCCGGCGGCGCAGGCCGAAGGGGCGGTCCTGCACCGCTGGGTGCTCGACCCGGCCTCCGGCACGGCCAAGGAGGAGCCGCTCGACGATCTCGGCGTCGAGTTCCCGACGATCAACGAGCGGCACACCGGCCTGGCCAACGACTATCTCTACGCGGTGACCGACGGGGAGATCGTGAAGTACGACATCAGGACCGGTGCGAGCCGTATGCACCGCACGGACGGCCCTCCCGGCGAGGCGGTCTTCGTGCCCCGCGGGTCCGGATCGGGCGCCGAGGACGACGGGTGGCTGCTCTCCATCGTCGGGTCGTGCGCCGAGCTGCTCGTCCTGGACGCGGCCGACCTGACCCGGGTCGCCTCGGTACGGCTGCCGCGCCGCGTCCCCGCCGGATTCCACGGTTCCTGGATCGGGGACGAGGCGTGACGCAGGTTCACCCGACCGGGCGATAGTGCGTGGTGACCCGCCCCTCGTCGAGGACATGGAAGGCGACGGCCGGAGGGAGATCGCGGTCGACCGGCGGATGGGACTCGATCTCGAACGGCAGCAGTGCGGTGTTCACGACACCCGGCGCCACCAGCAGTGGAAGGCCCGCGAAGGTCGTCGCCGCACCCGTGTGGGCGTGCCCGGCGAGGACGGCCACCACCTGCGGGTGGCGGGCGAGCACCCCGGCCAGGCGCTCGGGCTCGCCCAGCCTGATCTCGTCGACGTACGGGATGCCCAGCGGGACGGCGGGGTGGTGCATGCCGACGAATGCGGGCACGTCCGGGGCGGCGGTGAGGACGCTGTCGAGCCAGTCGAGGGTCTCGTCGCTCAGGAGCCCGTCCGGCCGCCCCGGGATGCTGGAGTCGCACAGCGCGATCGTCGCGCCCGGCAGGCGGAGGACCTGGTTGACCGGACCGCCGCTTCCCACGCCGTCCCCGTTCAGGTCGCCGAGCAGGACCTTGCGGAGGTTCTCGCGGATGTCGTGGTTGCCGGGGCAGAGCACGAGCGGTGCGCGGGTCTCGATGAGCCCGCGGGTGATCTCGTACTCTTCGACGGCTCCGTGGTCGGCGATGTCGCCGGTGAGGAGGATCGCGTCGACGGGCAGCCGTCCGACGTGATCGAGGACTCTGGTCGCGCGTGCGGTGTTCCGATCGCTTCCGTCGATGTGGATATCGCTCACGTGGGCCAGCACGAGCATGGTCGTCGCCTCCGGGTCGGGGATCTCAGGCTCTCACGGGCCGGTCCGGGGGTCAGCCGACCGGCGCGGTGAGGCGCTCGGCGAGGATGCGGGCCCGGGCGAGCTGGACCTTGCGCGCCTCGCGCGCCGCGTACCCCACGAGGAACCAGGGGGCGGTGATCTCCAGCCGGTCGTCCACCCGGGTGCCGGGCCCGTCGGGTGCCAGATCGAACCGGTAGACCAGGCGGACGTTGCCGGGGCTCTTCACGTCACCGCGTACGGAGAGTCCTTCGGTGAGGAGGGTGACCCTGATCGGATTGTCGTGCGTGAACACGCCGAGGAACGTGAACCGTTCGATCGAGGTGTAGCGGACGACGCCCGGTTCGGAACGATCCACGTCCTCGACCGCTACGACGAGCGGTGACAGCCCGATGTAGCTCTCGGGCGTCGTCAGATGCTCGAACACCGCCTCGGGGGCGGCTTCGACGTGGAATGTATTGGTCAGTACCCTCTGCGGCACGACGCCTCCGGCCATGGTTCGTGATCTATGCCGGGAATTGTGACAAAGTCCGCGCCCTGGGAGAAGCCCGTACCGCCGAATTTCGGTCGGGATCGAGACGGCGTCTGCTTCCTGCTCCCGAGCGCGGAGGCGGGTGCCGGTCACCCGCGTGCCCAATAAGGGCCGGACCGGTTCACCACAGGCCGACTGGTCAGGCGCCCCGGAGGAATCGGGAGGTCTCCTCGTCGGCGGGGAAGAACGACTCGATCATCAGCTCGGCGACGGTGATGTCCAGCGGCGTCCCGAACGTGGCCATGACGCTGAAGAACGACAACTCGCGGTCCGCCTGCCGCAACCGGAGTGGCACGAGGATGTCGCCCGGCCCCGGCACCTCCACCTCGGGCTCCGGCTGATCGCAGGGATAGCCCCGTAGCTCCGCGTACAGCTCGGCCAGCCCGGAGTCTCCGGTGAGGCCGATCTGCCGCTTGAGCCGCCCGAGAAGGTGTGCCCGCCACTCGCCCAGGTTGGCGATCCTGGGTGCGAGCCCGTCGGGGTGCAGGCTGGCGCGCAGCACGTTGGCCAGCAGGTCGGGGGAGATCCCCTCCGCGAGCTGGGCGATGCCGGCGTTGGCGTCCACCAGGTTCCACCCCCGGTCCACCACCACCGCGGGGTACGGCTCGTGCCCGGCGAGCAGCTTCCCGATCGCCTCGCGTACGGCGACCATCTGTGGCGACGCCAGGGTCGACTCCGAATAGACCGGGGCGTATCCGGCCGCGAGCAGCAGGTGGTTGCGTTCACGGAGCGGGATGTCGAGATGCTCGGAGAGATGAAGGATCATGTCGCGGCTGGGCTTGGACCGTCCCGTCTCCAGGAAGCTCACATGCCGGGTGGAGATCTCGGCCTGGATCGAGAGGTCGAGCTGGCTCAACCGGCGGTACTCGCGCCACTGGCGGAGCAGTTCGCCGACCGGTCGCCGGTAGATCGGGGCTGTGGTCACGCCCCGACAGTATGCCCGCCGGTGAACGGCCGCGATTCCCTCGGAGGTCATGGAGAGCGTGCGACGGTGACGGCGCGTGCGGGACCGGGTCGTGGCCGGAGGTCCGGGACCGGGTCGTGGCCGACGGCGAAGCCGGCCTCGGTTGAGGCCGGCCGATGAGGAACGCGGAACGATCGGTCCGGTAAGCGGGATGCGATCGGTCCGGTAGGCGGGACGGCCGTCATTCCCAGCGGAACATGCGGGTGGCGGCGAACCCCGCGACCAACGTCCAGCCGAGGAGGATCGCGAGGTGCGACAGCGCGGGCGCGTGCCCCGCCATCGTGTCCCGCAGCGCCTGGCCGAACGCCCCCGTCGGCGTGATGTCGCTGACCACGCGCAGCGCGGACGGCATGAGCTCGCGCGGAAGCCACATGCCCCCGAGGAACAGCAGGGGGAACATCACCGCGGCCCCCGCCCCCTGGACGACCCGCGAGTTCGGCGACACGGCGGCCAGACACAGCCCGACGGCGAACATGGCGACCGAACCGAGCAGGAACACACCGGCGAACGCGGCGAGCTGCCGGGGGATCGGCACGCCGAGCACGATGTGGCCGAGCGACAGCGTCAGGGCCGTGCTCAGCACGGCGACGACCGCGTTGATCACGATCTGCGCGACCAGCAGGGCGCTGGGCCGGACCGGCGTGGTGGACATCCGCCGCAGCACGCCTTTCTCCCGGTAGGCGACCAGCGCCGAGGGAAGCGTGCTCAGCGCCAGCGTCACGACGGAGAGCAGGACCATCATCCCGGGAAGCTGTGTGTCGATGACCCGCTCGCCTCCCATCGACGGATCGGCGTCGCGGAAGCCGGGGATGGAACCGCCCAGCACCAGCAGCAGTGTGGCGGGAAGGACGGTCGCGAAGAACACCGCGGCCGGTTCGCGGAGGAACAGCTTCGACTCGGTGAGGATCAGTTGCTTCTGGACCAGCATCGGGGTTCTCCAGGAGTCACGGTGAGGATGTGAGGAAAGCCGGGTCCGGCGGTGACGGTCGCCGGCGTGGGAAGCCGGGTCCGGCGGTGACGGTCGCCGGCGTGGGAAGCCGGGTCCGGCGGTGACGGTCGCCGGCGTGGGGAGCCGGCTCCGGAGCGGCTTCGGTGTTCGGAGCCGGGCGGCGGGACGAGCTCCTCACCCGGGGGCGTGGCCGGTGAGCGCGAGGAACGCGTCGTCGAACGTGATCCGCTCGGTGCGCAGACCGGCGAGCTGGTCCGGGGGGAGCGCGCCGACCACCGCGGCGAGCAGATCGCCCGTTCCGGTGACGATGACCTCGTCACCGTCCCGGTGGACGCCGGTGACCTGGGGCAACGCCGTGAGCGCCGTGACCTGGGCCGTGGACGTCAAGACGATCCGCTGCTCGCCGCCCGCTCGCGCGATCAACCCGTCAGGGGTGTCCACCGCCAGGACGCGCCCCGAGGAGATCACCGCGACGCGGTCGCACAGCCGCTCGACCTCCTCCATGAAGTGCGTGACCAGCAACACGGTCACGCCCATCTCACGAACGCGGGAGATCAGCTCCCAGGTGTCCCTGCGAGCCTGGGGGTCCAGGCCGGTGGTGAGCTCGTCGAGAATCGCGACCCGCGGGTTGCCGACCAGGGCGAGCGCGATGGACAGCCGCTGGCGCTGGCCGCCCGATAGTTTGGCGAAGGCCGCACCCGGATCGAGACCGACCTCGGCGAGCAGTGCCCGCCAGTCAGCGGGCCGGGAGTAGAACGAGGCGTACAGCGCCAGCGCCTCCCCGACCTTCAGCTTGTCCGGCAGCGAGCAGTCCTGGAGCTGGACACCGATCTGCTCCTTGAGATCGCGGATGGCGGTGCCGTACTCGATCGTCCCGCCCGAGGGGGTGCGCAGCCCGGCGACGCATTCCACGGTGGTCGTCTTGCCCGCGCCGTTCCGGCCGACGATCCCGAAGATCTCGCCCTCCTCGACCGAGAACGACACGTCGTCGACCGCGACCTTCTCGCCGTACGTCTTGCGGAGGTTGTGGACGGAGATGATTGCCATGCACAACAAGCTAAAACTGCCGTGATCTGCGCGGAATGCGGCCAAGTGCCCGACCCGGATGGACTTTCCCTCCGGGGGAGGGTGTACCTAGGCCCACCCTGACAAGGCGTCTCGGACCACTCCCGGCGTCCGTGTCCTGCGTACACACTGAAGTGCATGAACCGACGCACTTTGACGGCGCTGGCCCGCGGAGCGGGGCTCCTGGGCATGGCAGTCCTCGGACAGCTCGTGGGTCTCGTGATGCTGGTGGCCATCGCGCTCAGCTTCCTGATCGGCTTGGTGTTCGTGTTCTCCCCGGCGGTGCGGCTGACGCGAGCGACGACGCGACTCCAGCGACGGCTCGCCGCCGAGTGGTCGGGCGTGACGATCGACGAGCCCTACCGGCCGGCGCCGCCGCCCCCGCAGCGGCAGCGGGACGGCTGGTACCGCGAAGGTCGCAACCTGTACAAGACCCCCCGCGTGCCGGCGTTCAACCGGCGGCTCAGCTGGCTCGTGAACGATCCCGCGACCTGGCGCGACTTCGCCTACCTCATGGTGAGTCCGTGGAGCTCCGGCCTGATCGTGGGCATCCCTTTGCTGCTGGCCGTGACCGGGGTCCCCCAGTTGGTGGACGGCAACCTGGCCGGTCTCCTTCCTCTCGTCGTCGCGCTGGTCACCGCCCCTGCGGTCGCCCCCTGGAGCGTGCACGTCCACGGGCAGATCGCGCACGCCCTGCTCGCGCCGACCGAGAAGGCCAGGCTCGCCCAGCGGGTCAGCCACCTCGCCAGGACACGGATCGACGCGGTCGACTCGCAGGCGGCCGAGCTGCGCAGGATCGAGCGCGACCTCCACGACGGCGCACAGGCGCGGCTGGTCGCGATCGGCATGACGATCGGCGCAGCCGAGCAGCTCATCGATTCCGATCCCGCCGCCGCCAAGGCGCTGCTCGCCAAGGCGAGCGAGGCGTCGGCCACCGCGTTGCGTGAGCTCCGCCAGGTCGTGCGGGGCATCCACCCTCCGGTTCTCGCCGAGCGTGGGCTGGGCGACGCCGTACGCGCGCTCGCCCTGGACACCCCGCTCACGTCACATGTGACCGTCGATCTGCCCAACCGTCCGGACGCTCCGGTGGAGTCCGCCGCGTACTTCGCGGTCAGTGAGCTGCTCACCAACGCCGTACGGCACGGCGACGCGACCGAGGTGTGGATCGACATCAGCCACCAGGGAACGGCCCTGCGCGTCACCGTGACGGACGACGGCAGGGGCGGGGCCGACCCCGAGCGGGGAACCGGGCTGCGGGGGATCGAGCGCAGACTCGCGGCGTTCGACGGCGTGCTGGCGGTGAACAGCCCGGTCGGCGGCCCGACCACGGCGGCCTTCGAGCTGACCCGCGCGCTGGAGGAGACGATCCCGTCGCTTCCGAGGTGGAAGCGGACGATCCTCGGGCTGTGCTGGGGGTTGTGCTGGCTGCCGCTGTTCCCGCAGGGACTCGTCGCGATGGTCATGAAGCTGGTCGGCAGCCCGGAAAGGTCCTGGTTCCTCGCGCTCTACCTGCCCGAGCCGCTCCAGTGGCCGGTGATCATCGGGATGATCTGCCTGGGCGGCGTCATGCTGGCGACCGGGGTGACTCTCGCAAACCAGGCCAAGCGTGCCAAGGTGGACGCGTGCGCGTCGTCATAGCCGAAGATCTCCATCTCCTCAGGGAAGGGCTGGTCGCCCTGCTCCATGCCCATGGGTTCGAGGTGGTCGCGGCCGTCGAGTCCGGCCCGGAGCTGCTGACCGCCATGCTGCGGGAGCGCCCCGATGTGGCCGTCGTGGACGTGCGGCTCCCGCCGACCTTCACCGACGAGGGGTTGCAGGCCGCGCTGGCCGCGCGCCGCGAGATCCCCGGCCTGCCCGTGCTCGTCCTCTCCCAGCACGTCGAGCAGCTGTACGCCAGGGAGCTGCTGGCCGACGGCTCCGGCGGCGTCGGCTATCTCCTCAAGGACCGGGTCTTCAACGCGGGCCAGTTCATCGACGCGGTGCGCCGGGTGGCCGACGGGGGCACGGCCATGGACCCAGAGGTGATCGCCAAGCTGCTGGCCAGCAACGCGCGGAGCGAGCCCGTCGGCCGGCTCACCCCCCGCGAGCGCGAGGTCCTGGAACTGATGGCCGAAGGCCGGTCCAACGCCGCCATCGGGCAGCGGTTGTTCCTCAGCGACAGCGCGGTGGGCAAGCACACCGCGAACATCTTCACCAAGCTGGAACTGGCGCCCTCCGATGACGACAACCGTCGCGTGCTCGCCGTACTCACCTTCCTGAACGGCAAACAGGCCCCCTGAGGAGCCTGTTCGCAAAGATGGGTCAGGGGAGCAGCAGGCCCCAGTAGAGCGCCCAGGGGACGAACAGGACGCCCCCGGCGATCAGTACCCGCTCGCGGAGCCGCGCCGTACGCCACTGCGTGGCCGCGACCGCGGTCGTGACGAGGGTCGTGAAGGCCAGGAACTGCACGACCAGCCACAGGATCGGCCGACCGGCGAGCAGCGGGCCGAGGTCGATGCCGTGGCCGTTGGCGGAACCGAACATCGACACGACCGAGTAAATGAAGAGGGGTACGCCGACGAGACCGGACGCCGCGAGGATCCGGGCGGGCCAGGAACCGCCGGCGCCACCCCGGCGGCGACGGACCAGAGCGGCCACCGGATAGGTCATGAACGCCGCGACCAGCAGCACCAGCACGAGGAGCTGGGCCTGCCAGCCCTCCCACCACGCCGACTCCGGGAGCGGCACGCTCCTGGCCGGCTGCGCGGGCAGCGGGTCGGCGCTCGACGCCGGGAGGTGTCCGCCGGTGACGTCGCGGACCCAGGACCCCACGGTCTCGGCGTAGCCGGGCACCAGCTCGTCGGCCCCCTCACGTCCCCCGGCCCACAGCGCGTGCGGGGCGCCGGGGAAGAACCTGATCGTCACACTTCCCGGAATCGTCGCGCGAAAGATCTCCGCACTCTCCGCCGGGGGGACCTGGTCGTCCTCGGCTCCCCACAGGGCGAGCACCGGCTGTCGGATCTTCTTCAGCGTCGGTATGGGGTCGTAGTGAGCCTCGGGGAACAGCCCGGCATCCGCACCGAAACGGTAGAAGTTCCTGTTGAGCAGGTCCTGGACCGAGCCCCGGATACCGGCCCTGTCCACCTTGTTGGTCATGTTCCACGCCTGAGTGCGCAGCGGCTCCAAGCCGGGCCCGCCCACCGTGATCATGAACTTGATGTCCGAGGCACGGGTGACGGCGAGCGGCGCCACCCAACCGCCTTCGCTGAGGCCCCAGATGCCGGCCTTCGCCGGGTCCACCTCGGGACGGTCCCGTAGGACGGCGAAGGCCTTCAGCGCGTCGTCGGCGAGCTGGGAGTAGTCCCGCTTCATCTTGGAGTAGCCGACGCTCCGCTTGTCCGGCGCCAGCACCACCATGCCCTGCTTGGCGAACTCCTCGGCCTCCTTCTGGAGCTCGCTCCACCGGTTGCCCTGGCCCGACCCGTGGACGAGGAGCAGGCCGGGCAGCCTGCCGGTGGCGTGCGCGGGTTCGAAGATCCGCCCGCCGAGCGTCTGCCCGTCGCTCGTGCGGAAGCTCACGTCAGCGGTCTTGAGCCCGGCCGCGCCTGTTGTCGTGGCCCTCGTGGTTGTCGTGGCCCTCGTGGTTGTCGTGGCCGTCGTGGTGGCGCCGGCGTCCGCGACGGCGGTCTTTGTGGCGGCCGTGTTCGAGATCTTCGCGGCGGCGGCCTGTGCGGCGGTGGCGGGGACCATCACGGCGGGCGCAGCGGCGGCGAGGGCCAGCGTGAGGTACGCGGCGCCAAGTGTGATCTTCAAGGGCTGCTCCGGGGATGCGAGACATCGGGAAAGGCCATGTGCGCGACGTGAAGTGACATCGGGTGACATCGGGTGACATCGGGTGTCTTAGGGCAAGGTGAAGCGACTTCGGGGACTTCGGGGACTTCGGGCGACAGAGGGCGACATGGAGGAGTCGTCCATCACATCGCCCGTCGCGTCGTTCATGGCGTCGCCCGTCGCGTTGCGGAACGCGATGTCCTCATGGTTTCCCGGCGAGGCACTCCGTGAGATCGCCGGTGCGAGCGGTCTTCCCGCTCCGTAACGTGACGGATGCCTCCCGGAAGGAGATCCCTCGCGCGAGGGAGGGATCCGCGTGGTACGCCCGCAATACTTGGGCGCTATGTCACTTATGGTGCGACTTCGGGCGCTTCCTCCACTCGGGGTCGACGCCGTACTGACGGCTGTGGTGCTCGCCGCCCAGTCGGTCCCGTTCTTCTACACGAGGCGGATGGCCGGCCCGGAGCCGTGGACGGTCCTCGAGTACCTCCCGGTAGTAGGCACCGCGCTGCCGCTGATCGTGCGCCGTAGATACCCCTTCGCCGTGCTTCTGGCGATCCTCATGGCGACCGCCGCGTACTCGCTCAACGATCCGGACATCCCCGCGCAGCCTCTCTGGTACGGCCAGCTCGTCGCCACGTACACGGTCGCCCAACTCGCGCCGCGCTGGCAGCGCCTGTTGATCATCCTGGCCATGGTGCCGGGTGTGGCCGTCACGGTCGGCTCGGTCCCCACCCTGGTCCGCGGCCTGCTGACATGGGCCGCCGCCTACGCCCTCGGCCGGGCGGTAGCCGTGCACCAGACGTACACGAAAGTCTTGGAGGACCGGGCCGCCCAGCTGGAACGCGAGCGCGAGATCGAGGCGGAGCGCGCCGCCGAACGTGAGCGGGCCAGGATCGCCCGGGACATGCACGACATCCTCGCCCACGCGGTCAGCATCATGGTCGTACAGGCCGAGGCCGGCCCGGTCGCCGTACGGACCAATCCGGACCGGGCGGAGGCCGCCTTCGACGCGATCGGCGCGGCGGGCAGGGAGGCGATGGCGCAGCTCCGCCGGATGCTCGGCCTGTTGAAGGAGACCGAGGGACCCAGGGACCCCCAGCCGACGCTCGACCGGATTCCCGAGCTGGTCGGCAGAGTTGGCGAGACGGGGCCACGGGTGTCGCTGACGACCGCGGGGGAGCCGCTCGCCCTGTCTCCGGACGCGGAGATCGCCGCCTATCGGATCGTCCAGGAATGCCTCACCAACATGGTCAAGCACGCCGCCGCCACCGAGGCGGAGGTCAGGCTCGACTGGTCGGAGGACGCCCTGGTCATCACCGTCACCGACGACGGTAGAGGCGCCGCTCCGAGCACCCGCGAGCGTGGCCGCGGCGGGCCGGGCAGCCCCGAGTCGCGCGGCGCCGACTTCCTACGCCGCACGCGTCTACGCGGCACTGACCTGCGCCGCGCAGATCAACGCGACACCGACCTCTCGGGTGAATTCGGCGTCCAGCGGGGCACGGATCCGCGCGGCACCGACCCGCGCGGCACCGACCTCTCGGGCGGGTCCGACGTTCAGCGGGGCACTGATCTGCGCGGGCCGGGATTCTCCGGTGGTAACGGGCTGATCGGGATCAGGGAGCGGGCTGCGGCCTGCGGCGGCATCGCCACTTTCGGTACCCCACCCGGCCGCGAACGCGGCTTCCAGGTGTCCGTACGGCTTCCCCTCGCAAGCGCGTAAGACTCCCGCGTAGAAGCTCGAGTAGGCGCCACGCAGGAGCCCGCAGCCCTGAAACCAGCCTGGGGAAGTGCCCACGGAAGCGGCGGCAGGCGGGCGGAGCAAACGGTCACGGAAGAGGCGGGCGGAGGTAGCGGCCACGGAGGAAACGGGCGCTCAGAAGAAGCAGACACGTAACACGTAAGAAGTGAGCGCGGCAGGAGCACACAAAGAAGAAGCAGAGGGGAGGAGGAAGTGGGCAGGAGAGAGCAGATGGCGGAAGGAACGGGCCAGAGGAAGCAGGCGGTCGGGCAGATGGGCGGAATGAACGGGCAGGAGGGAGCCCGTCCGGGTAGTTCCCGTGTTGCCCGGTTTGGGTGGGATTCTGGCAAGGTGACCACGTGACCATCAACCTTGTGGTGGCCGACGACCAGGAACTGGTTCGCAGCGGCTTCGCCATGATCCTCGACTCCCAACCAGACATGTCCGTGGTCGCGGAGGCGGGTGACGGAGCCGAGGCGATCGAGGCGGTCCGCCGTCACCGGCCCGATGTACTGCTGCTCGACATCCGCATGCCCCGCATGGACGGCATCGAGGCCGCCCGCGTGGTCTGCGGCGAGACCGGCACGAAGGTCCTCATGCTGACCACCTTCGACCAGGACGACTATGTCTACGACGCCCTGCACGCGGGGGCGAGCGGCTTCCTCCTCAAGGACGTCCGCAGGGACGACCTCGTGCACGCGGTACGCGTGGTGGCGGCGGGCGATTCCCTTCTGGCCCCGGCGGTGACCCGCAGGCTGATCGACGACATGGTGCGCAGCAGGAGACGTCCCGCGGTGTCACCGGTGGGACTCGACGTTCTCACCGAGCGTGAGCGGGAGACGCTGCTCCTCCTCGGGCGCGGCCTCTCCAACGCCGAGATCGCCGCCGAACTGGTGGTCAGCGAGCACACGGTCAAGACACACGTCAGCAACGTGCTCACGAAACTGGGTCTGCGCGACCGGGTCCAGGCCGTCGTCGTCGCGTACGAGTCCGGCCTTCTGCAGCCGGGAAACCGCTAGGGGCGTATCGCCCCGCCTGCCATAGGTTTCGGCGGCAGCTTCGCGCCGAGCATCTGGAAGACGATGAGGAGATCGGCTCGGCTTGCCACGGTGGCCCGGCTTGCCACGGTCGCCCGGCCTGGCGTGATCGCCCAGCCGGTGCCGACGCCGCGGCGGAGATCCGCAGGATCCGCCCTTGCTGGAAAGCATCACCGGAAAGCATCAGTGGGAGGCGTTCTGTCGGTGCCGCCCGGTACCTTTACCAGGCAGGTACGGCGTGCACAGGAGGTCCCGTGAAGTTTCAGGTGAACCGTGATGTCCTCGCCGACGCGGTGGCGTGGGCGGCCCGTGTCCTGCCCGGGCGCCCGGCCGTGCCGGTGCTCTCGGGTCTGCTGCTGGAGGCGGGGGACGGCCTGCGGATCTCCGCGTTCGACTATGAGGTCTCGGCCCAAGCGGTGATCGAGGCCGACGTGGCCGAGCCCGGCCGAGCGCTGATCCCGGGCAAGGTGCTCGCGGAGATCACCAGGAGCCTGCCCAACGAGCCCGTGCAGATCGCCCTCGACGGCGCCGAGGCCCTGCTGACCTGTGGCAGCGCCGAGTTCGGCCTGATCACCATGCCTGCCGAGGATTTCCCGTCTCTGCCCGTGATGCCGCCGAAGATCGGGGCGGTCGGCGGGGGTGTGTTCGCCACCGCGATCGGCCAGGTCGCCGCCGCGTCGAGCCGGGACGAGACGCTCCCCATGCTCACCGGCATCCGCATCGACGTCGACGGTGTCACGGTGTCCATGGCCGCCACCGACCGCTATCGCATCGCGGGGCGCGACTTCCTCTGGCATCCCGCCCGGGACGGAGAACAACACGCCGCGGTGGTGCCCGCCAGGGTGCTGGTCGACGTCGCCCGCTCGCTGCGGGGCGGCGAGGTGTCCATCGGTCTGGGCGACAGCGTCGCGGGGTTCGAGAGTCAGGGGCGCACGACCACGGTCCGGCTGCTCGACGAGCAGTTCATCGACTACCGCTCCCGGCTCACCAGCGACTGGACCATGCACGCGGAGGTGCGGGTCGCGCCCTTCATCGAGGCGATCAAGCGGGTGGCCCTGGTGGCCGAGCGGAACACGGCGATCCGGCTCTCCTTCTCCGCGGGCGAGGGAGGTTCGGCCGACGGCAGGTGCCTCATCCAGGCGGGTGGGGGTGACATCGGCCGTGGTGCGGAGGTCGTGGACGCCCAGTTCACGGGAGACGACATCCAGATCGCGTTCCAGCCGCACTTCCTGCTCGACGGCCTGGCCGGGGTGGAGACGGAGCACGCCCGCATCAGCATGGACTCGCCCACCCGGCCGGCGCTCATCTCCAACGAGGGCGACGATCCCGACTTCCGCTACCTGGTGATGTCGCTGCGTCAGGG
This sequence comes from Microtetraspora glauca, assembly GCF_040656155.1. Taxonomy (NCBI): domain Bacteria; kingdom Bacillati; phylum Actinomycetota; class Actinomycetes; order Streptosporangiales; family Streptosporangiaceae; genus Microtetraspora; species Microtetraspora glauca. The sequence continues at coordinate 47,137 of NZ_JBFALK010000013.1, read as the reverse complement.
CTGATGCCCCCGGCCCGGGGGCATCCCGCGAGGTCCGGGCGTCAGCCCGCGAGGTCCTGTGAGTCGGTGAGCGCGATCAGGATGTGCTCGATACAGGCGTGACCCGCCCGCTCGGCCGCCGCGGCGTCTCCGGCCGCGATCGCGCGGACGATGGCGTCGTGAGGGATGTAGTTCTGCTTGAGCGAGCCGCCCGCCGCCGCGATGCTGGCGCGCAGCGCCGCCGCGAAGTCGCCGTACAGGTCCATCAGCACCTGGTTGTGCGTCGCCTGGACGACCGCGATGTGGAAGGCCAGGTCGGCCTCCACGAACGCGTCGACGTGCCCGCCGGCCCAGGTCTCCTCACGCTTGGCGAGGGCCTTCTCGATCGCCTCGATGTCCGCGGCCGTGCGCCTGGTCGCCGCGAGGCGGGCGGCCTCCACCTCGAACGCCCGCCGCACTTCCAGGATCTCCAGCTGCTCGGCGGCACGCAGCCGCCGGGCCATGGCGCCGGACAGCTCGCTCGTGGCCCGGACGTAGGTGCCGTCGCCCTGACGGCACTCGAGCAGCCCGGCATGGGTAAGGGCTCTGACCGCCTCGCGCACCGTGTTCCGTCCGACGCCGAGGTGCTCCGCCAGTACGGTCTCGGTGGGGATCTTGGCGTTCATCTGCCAGGCCCCAGAGGTGATCTGCTCCTTGAGCTGATCGATCACCTGGTCGACCAGTGATGCCCGTTGCGCAGTACGCAGGCTCACATCCGCCTCCTCGGGGGACAGTCATCCCATGAGTCAATGACCGGTCGACCCTAATTATTCCAGAGCCCCCGAACGAGTCGCGAGCTCAGGGGAGACTTATCGAACGAGTGCCGCCGATGCGGTTGATCCGGGCATGTTGGCGCGGACTCCGACGGCTTCAAGGGCTCTACGATACGCCCTGGCCTGCTCGTCGCCAGAACCGGCCTGGCCCCAGAGGTCGCCCAGCTGGCGCCAGGCGCGAGCGGTCTCCCGGTCGATGCCCGCACTCACGGACTCCAGCAACTCCTGAGCCTGCCGGAGGGCAGGAAGGGCGTCCTGGGAGCGTGCCAATGCGATCTCGGCCAGCACCAGATGGGCCGTGGCCGGCACCGTCCCCCGTACCCCGCTCAGAAGGTTGAGCGCGCGGGCCGCGAAATCCGACGCCGTCTCCGTGTCACCCGAGCGGAAGCGCACATGGGACAACACGATAAGGCTGCGTGCGTGCTCCAGCACCCGGCCGGGGAAACCGGCGAAGATCGTCGTCGCGGACGTGGCGAACTCGTTGGCTCGGTCCAAATCGGCGTCCACTGGGCCCGCCGTGGTGGCCCTCGCCCAGTTCATCGCGATACGGGCGAAGCGGAGCGCCAGCCGTCCGGACCTTCCGGTCGCGATCGCGTCCTCCGCGAGCTGTACGGCGAGGGCCGAGTCCTCACCCTCGGAGGCGGTGACGCTGGCCTGCCAGAGAGCCATCACCTCGTCGCTGCGGTCGGCGCACTCGTGGGTCTCATGCGCGGCCAGGACGCGCTCGACATAGGGAAGGCCGGTCTCCGTCTCGGCGAGCGCGTCGGCGAGCTCCATCGCCAGATCGCCCTGGTTGATGCCGAGTGGTTCCACCTGCGACAGCGCCAGCGCGCCCAGATCCTGAGCGCGCAGCATGTCGCCCGCCCTCTGGTAGCAGCGGCACAGCGCCACGGTGATGGGGAGATCGGCGAGGCGCTCAGGGTGCGCGGTCGCCTCCCGGCGCAGCCGCTCGTATGCCTCCACCGCGGATCCGGTGAGGCCCTGGGCCTCCAGCGCGCGCGCCAGACCGAGCTGGGCGTGCGCGGCGAGCATGGCGTTCTCCTCGCCGGCTGCCTTGACAATGTCGCCGAAACGGTCGGCCGCAATTGCCGGATCGCCGTGGAAGAGCTCGAGCTGGGCGTGGCGAAGCCCCAGCTCGGTGTCGATGCGTTGCCGTGGTTCGATCCCGTGCAGGAGGAACTCGGTGGTGCACCCGAGCCGTTCGGCGAGCAGCCGCGCCACGACTGGCGTCGGCGTCCGCTTTCCGGACTCGATGAGCGACACATAACTGTCGGAAAGGTCGGGTCCGGCCAGCTGGGCCTGAGACATGCGCCTGCTCAACCGCAGTCCGCGGACGCGGTCACCGATGGTTCCCTGACTCGGCATCTGATCTCTCAGGGCGGGAAAATGGTCAATGGTCACGTCATAATGGCATGAAGCTAGCGAATCGTGTAACCCTCGGTCAGGAATCGCCGCGGTGAAGGTTCGATCACAGCTTCACGACTCATCAGTCGTCCCCGTCGTCCTTGCTCGGGAAGATCATCTGACAGACCTCGAGATACAAGGTCTCCGGGTAGGGGATGTAGGGAACCGACCGGAGGGCCTGATCCTGGCCGGCCGACTCCATGACGAATTCTCCGTAACCGAGCATCCGGCCCAGCAGTGAGCGCTGGAAGCTCATGTCGGTGACTTTCGCCAGTGGCATCATCGCGACCTTGCGAGTGATCAGGCCCGTGGTGAGGAGCATGCGCTGGGACGTGACCACGAAGTAGTCGACCGACCACTCCGCGACCTTCCAGACGAAGCGGATGAGGAGCAACAGCCAGGCCCACCAGACGATGACGAGCGCCTCGCCGCCTCCGGCGTCGCTCAGCCATTTGCTGAGCAGACCCGCCAGGATGAGGCCGCCGAAGATCTCGGCGACCGGCCTGAGGAGCACGGCGGGGTGGCGCCGCACCATGATGACCTGGTGTTCGTGGGGGAGGAGGTAACGGTTGACCGACGACGGGGCGGAGTCCCCGTGGGTCACTAGTCTCATGTCAGCCGAGCGAAGAACTGTGCCATCGAGTCTGCCGCCTTCACGACGCCGTTCACAGCTCCCTGTACGGTTTGCGCTGCGTCAGTCGGCCTCGACAACAGGTAGAAGGCCACCAGCCCGATCGCGCTCCACTTGAGAATCTTCTTGCCCTGCACCGCCGTCACCACTCCCATGACCAATAGATTACCCAGGCGCCTACTTCGGTAAAGCGGTAAAACCGGAAGAACCGGCTTCTGTGTCGACGGTCTATCCGCGCCCTTCGGCGGCCACGGCGAGAACCTGAAGGTGCTTGCGCGCGATCCGCTCCACCAGTGCGGGATATGCGTGGCCGGTGACCTCGACGGCCCCGTGATGGGCGACCTCGATACACCGCGTCACGGTGGCGGCCGGGTGAACCCCCGCGAACTCGTCCCTGAGCGCGGCCTCGACCAGCTCGTAGCGTCCGCCATGCGGAAGCTGACTCATGACTCCCCCTGATGAGCGGTCCCGGCGAACGGGAACGCAAAGACACGTCGTCATTACTCTACGTACCCAACCGGGTACATGACGTAACTAGACGCGGGAAAGTCTGCGAAAAATCAGACGACGCCGTAGAGGCGGTCTCCGGCGTCGCCGAGGCCCGGGACGATGTACCCGTTCTCGTTGAGGCGCTCGTCCATGCCCGCCGTCACCACGCGGATCGGCTTGCCCGAGCCCTGGAACATCTCGTCCAGGTACGCCACCCCTTCGGGCGCCGCGAGCAGGCAGAGCGCGGTGACGTCCTCGGCGCCGCGGTCGAAGAGGAACTGGATCGCCGCGCCGAGCGTGCCGCCCGTGGCCAGCATCGGGTCGAGCACGTAGCACTGACGGCCGGAGAGGTCCTCGGGAAGGCGGGTGGCGTAGGTCTGCGCCTGGAGCGTGGACTCGTCGCGGATCATGCCGAGGAAGCCGACCTCGGCCGTGGGGAGCAGGCGCATCATGCCGTCGAGCATGCCCAGGCCGGCCCGCAGGATCGGCACGACGAGGGGAGCCGGGCGCGCCAGCCGCACGCCGTGGGCGGGGGCGAGGGGGGTCTGCACGGTCACGTCCGTGATGCGGACGTCTCGGGTCGCCTCGTACGCGAGGAGCGTCACCAGTTCGTCGGCCAGGCGGCGGAACGTCGGCGAGTCCGTACGGACGTCACGCAGCGTGGTCAGCTTGTGGGCGACGAGGGGATGGTCAACGACGAGGCTTTCCATGCCACAGAAGGTACCGTCCTTCGCAATAGGGACGAACGTCACCGCCGGTTTTGATCACAATTTGGCGCGGAAGCCGTACGGTGGGGACCGGATTCTGGGACGATTGCCTGACGTTGGGACCGCATCGGTGGGGATGACGATGACAGACGAGGACGCGCTGGACTTCGCCATCGTGGTCTATCGCGAGGATGACCGCTGGGAAGCCGAGATGCTGCCGGTGGGACTGACCTCTGATCTGCACGGGCTGATCCATGCGCTTCGCCAGACGCCGAGTATGGGCACCACGATTGGCCTTGTCGCCGTGGGGGATGACTTCTTCGTGGCGCTACGTGTCTTTGGTGAGCGTGTGAGCGTTTTCCTGTCAGATATCACTGCTTCCTGGGACTGGCCGCTCGCGCAGCAGGTCCTTGAATACCTCGATGTCCCCGTCCCAGAAGAGGAAGAGCTGGACAGCGTGCTACCCGCCGGCGATCTGTCGATCTTCGCCGACCTGGGGCTCGACGAGATGGAGCTCGGCGCGCTCTCCGGAGACCTCGACCTGCTTCCCGATGAGGTGCTGTCCAGCATCGCCGCGCGGCTGGGCTTCTCCCAGCCGTTTGAACGTGCCGTCGACGCCGCCATCGGCTGACCTCGGAGCCCGGCCATGCCCTCGAGATCCAACCTCTTCTCCGCCGCCTTCGTGAAGGTCGACGGCGGCTGGACCGGTGCCGAGGTCGATCTCGGCGCCGCCGAGATCGCCGACGACCTGGGCGACGCCGTGCAGGAGGCGCTCGCCCTCGAAGGCGACGAACTCGTTCTGCTCTGTGTCGAGGTCGAGGACGAGTGGTTCGCCATCGTCCGCTATGAGAACGACCTGGACCTGCGGGTGTTCCTCTCCGATGCGCAGGCCGGACTGACCGATCCGCTCGGCGAGATCTTCACCGAGCTCGCCGGTGTCGCGGTCGACAAGGAGGCCTCCGATCTCGGTGTGCGGCCCGCCGGCGACTTCGAGCTGCTCGCGGACCTCGGGGTGAGCTCCGACGAGCTTCTCGAGCTGAGCATGGAAGAGGGCCTGCCCGCCGACGTCCTCTCCGTGATCGCCGAGCGACTGGCCTTCGCCGACGAGCTCGACCGCTTGCGGTGACCGGACCGTCCTCGGAGTTCGAGGCGGCCATGCGGCTCGCGCTCGCGCAGGCCGTACGCGCTGGGGAGCGGGGCGATGTCCCCGTCGGCGCCATCGTGCTGGACGCCGACGGCGCGATCCTGGCAGAGGCGGGCAACGACCGGGAGGCCGCCGGGGATCCCACCGCCCACGCGGAGATCCTGGCGCTTCGCTCCGCCGCCGCGGCGCGCGGCGAGTGGCGGCTCAGCGGGTGCACGCTGGTCGTCACCCTCGAACCCTGCACGATGTGCGCGGGCGCCGCCGTACTGTCCCGTGTCGATCGCATCGTGTACGGCGCGGACGACGACAAGGCGGGGGCCGTGGGTTCGCTCTGGGACGTCGTGCGGGATCGTCGGCTCAACCACCGGCCCGAGGTCGTGCGCGGGATCCTGGCCGCGGAGTGTGCCGCCGTGCTGACGGACTTCTTCGCCGAGCGCCGGCTCTGAAACCGATGCGCGGGCATGGGTGTTTGTCCGGTAAGCTGATCCGCGGTGGCGTCGCCTAGTGGCCGAGGGCGCACGCCTCGAAAGCGTGTGTAGGGCAACCTACCGTGGGTTCAAATCCCACCGCCACCGCCAGCAAGAAAGAGCCGCTGACCTGCGTGTACAGGTCAGCGGCTCTTTTGCTTTTACCCCCATAGGGGCACAGCGGTGACATCCCCTCCGCCGACGGGACGCCGATGGCATCCATCGAGGAACGGATCAGCAAGGCGGGTATCAAGAGCTGGCGCGTCGCCTGGCGCGAAGGCGGCACCCGCGCTGGGGCCCGCGACGGCGAAACCTGCTACGACCGGCGTACGGCCAGGATCTGCAAGGGCCTCGTCGAGGCACACGGCGACCGACGACCCGAGGGCTACCCCGAAGGGCTGCCACGGCATGGGCACGGGCGACCGCGTCGCCCAGGAGGCCGAGACACCCGACCCGGCTCCGGGACGACGGGGACGAATACGACGTAGCGGGTCAGAACTCGGCCAAAGCGAGCCGGCGGGCCGGCGGCCGCGGCGAGCATCCCGCCCGACACGGGCGACGGTGCCGCCCCATCTGCGGACGGCGACGACGAGAGCACATAGAAAGGCTCCCCGCTTGGTCTGGTTGGCCGTCATCGACCAGGCGGGGCGGGCGGCCTCCGCGCCTGCCAGGTGCGGGACGCGCACGGAGGCCGCCCTATCCCTGAGACTGGACGCGCTCCGCCGCGCACAGCGGCGGGCAGAGGAAATCGCGCTCGGCGAGTAGCCAGATACGACGAAGATCCCGCCCCTCATGGAACGCCATGGAACGCCAGGAACGCCATGGAACGCCTCTTTTGAGAGACACCTCCAAAAAGGGGACAGCACATGTCACTCAGAAGAGTCATGATCGGGGTGGTCCTGGCCATCGTGGCACTGGCCGGTGCCACCGCCCCGGCCTCGGCCGCCGTCCAGTCCATCGCCGGCGCCCAAGAGACCCAGGAGTTCGAGGGGAACGGGGCCGGCCTCAAGCCGCCCCCAGCGATCACGATGGCCCGGGCCGACGCCTACGCGCAGGCCGCCGCCGCAGGGTTCACCAGCATCCAATGCCAGGGGGTCAGCTCGACCCTCGACTTCGACGGGATCGTCTACGTGGCCACGATCACCATCTCGTGTAGCCGCTGAGCACAACGCGAAGGCACCCCCGCCCGAAGGCGGGGTGCTCTTGCCAGGACCGGCAGATCCCAAGCCCACGCTACGCGCGGGCGCGCGTCAGGGCATCTGAAGAGATACGCAGGGGTACCCGTCAGTGCCATACCGTCCACACCCCTGAGGCGTGCGGTTGCTGCCGGGTACGCGCTTCCAAGCACGACGGAACCGCCTCTGCCCACCTGTGAAGGGTGAGCAGGGGGGGCTCCTCGAGGGCGCGGCCTACTGGACGCGCCGGATCCCGGCACTCCTCGCCGCGGTGTAGGTCGGCTGGGACTTCCAGCCCAGCAGCAGGTCGGCGGCTCTCTTTATCGCGCTGTTTCGGGTTGTTTCGTGTTCGGTATTCGCGGGTGCCGGTTCCGGCGGCCGCCGGTCAGTGTGCGAGTTCGAGCACCCGGGCGTGCAGCACGGAACGCTGGTGGAGCGCGGCGCGCAGTGCCCGGTGCAGGCCGTCCTCAAGGTAGAGGTCGCCGTTCCACTGGACCACGTGGGGGAACAGGTCGCCGTAGAACGTGGAGTCCTTGGCGAGGAGCGAGTGTAGATCCAGAACCGCCTTCGTGGTGATCAGCGTGTCCAGCCTGACCTGACGCGGAGGGATCTGGGCCCATTCGCGATTCGACAGGCCGTGCTCGGGGTAAGGGCGTCCGTCGCCGACCAACTTAAAGATCACGGTACGTAGTCTAGGAGAGAAAGCCGCGCCTCGACCTCCGGGATCTCGTCAGACGGCTCCGGAGAAGGTGTCGCAGCGGCGCGGATCGCCGGTGCTGTAGCCCTTCTTGAACCATTTCATTCGTTGGGCGGACGTGCCGTGCGTGAAGTTCTCCGGGCTGACTCGACCCCGCGCCTTCTCCTGGATGCGGTCGTCCCCGACGGCGGCGGCGGCGTCGAGCGCCTGCCGGATGTCGGTGTCGTCGAAGGGCTTGGCGTAGAAGCCGGTGCTCACGGCGTTCTTCGCCCAGACACCGGCGTAGCAGTCGGCCTGGAGCTCAAGCCGTACGGACCCGCTCGATGCTCCCTGGCCGGTGCCTTTTGCGATGTCGCCGAGAAGGTTCTGCACATGGTGGCCGTACTCGTGGGCGATCACGTACGCCTGGGCGAACGGGCCGCCCTCGGCGCCGAACTGGCTGTGCAGCTCGTCGAAGAAGCCGAGGTCGAGGTAGACCCGCCGGTCGGCGGAGCAGTAGAAGGGCCCGACCGAGGAGTCGGCGGCGCCGCAGCCGGTCCGGATGGCGCCGTTGAACAACGTCGTCTTGGCCTGCTGGTAACCGTCGACCTGGCCCTTCCAGTACTTCTGGAGGCTGTTGACGACTCCGACGACCCGGCACTTCTCGGACTGGTCGGCATCCGCGCCGGTCTTGCACTGGGCGGACAGATCGCCGGACCGCCCGGTCTGCGCGGGTGGGCTGTCGTCGCTCAGGAGCTTTGACGGGTCGACGCCGAAGACCAGGGCGAGGACGAGCACGACGATGCCCACCGCTCCGCCGCCGATCGCGAGCCCGCCACCGCGTGACATGCCGCTCGAGCCGACATCGTCCACCTGTGACGCGTCGAGTTCGGCCCGGTCATCGAAATCCATTCCGCGACGCTCCCCAGTGTGCGCGTGGTCCTCATGCGCATGCCGATGTTAGCCACAGCCGTGATGCCCCGCATGTACGAGATCATTACTACTTGTCGGTTGTCCTCGGCGGACTGGCGATCATCGCGGAATTCGCCGGCGGGTGGGCTTCCCGGGCCTCGCCGTCATCACCCGCAGGCTTCTTGGGGTGCGGTACGAGCAGCTCCTGATCCGAGACGCGTCACGTGAGCCGCCAGGCGTGCGGGGAGCGAAGGTCGCGGCGATTGAAGGTCATGGCGAGCGAAGCGAGACCCGAAACTGGTCCGGACAGCACGAAGGGCCCGGCTGTATCGGTCCGGGCCCTTCGTGTTCTTGCTGCTCAACCAAGCGCGGAGGATACGAGATTCGAACTCGTGAGGGGTTGCCCCCAACACGCTTTCCAAGCGTGCGCCCTAGGCCAACTAGGCGAATCCTCCGCCGAAAAGCTTAGCGGACTTTCCGACATGTGGTGACCACAGTTTTCCGGGCGTCGGCATCCCCTGGGAGTGGTTAGACTGTCTGCGGACCCCTCGCGCGGCGTCATCCTGTGAACCTCCCCAGGGCCGGAAGGCAGCAAGGATAAGCGGGCTCTGGCGGGTGTGCGGGGGGTCTCTGAGTTTGGGAAACCGCCGGCCGGGTCGACCCCCCGAGGAGACGGCATGAGTCTTGCGCTGTACCGCAAGTACAGGCCCGGGACGTTCGCCGAGGTCAAGGGGCAGGAGCACGTCACTGAGCCGCTGCGCCAGGCGTTGCGGAGCGGGCGGATCAACCACGCCTACCTTTTCAGCGGTCCCCGCGGTTGTGGCAAGACCTCCAGCGCCCGCATCCTCGCCCGCTCCCTGAACTGCGAGAAGGGCCCGACGCCCGACCCCTGCGGTGAGTGCGAGTCCTGCGTGGCCCTGGCTCCGACGGGTCCCGGCCACCTCGACGTCATCGAGATCGACGCCGCGTCCCACGGTGGTGTGGACGACGCCCGTGACCTGAGGGAGCGAGCCTTCTTCGCCCCGGTCTCGGCGCGCTACAAGATCTACATCATCGACGAGGCGCACATGGTGACCCGCGAGGGGTTCAACGCGCTGCTCAAGCTCGTCGAGGAGCCGCCGCCACACCTCAAGTTCGTCTTCGCCACGACCGAACCGGAGAAGGTCATCGGGACGATCAAGTCCCGGACCCACCACTATCCCTTCCGGCTGATGCCGCCGGCGACGCTGCGCCAGCTCATGGAGGAGATCCTCGGCTCCGAGTCCGTGCCGTACGAACCGGCGGCGCTGCCGCTCGTGGTGCGGGCGGGCGCCGGGTCGGCCCGTGACTCGCTGTCGATCCTCGACCAGCTCCTGGCCGGCGCCGACGACGCCGGCATCACCTACCAGCGCGCGGTGTCCCTGCTCGGCTACACCGACGGCGACCTGCTCGACGAGGTGATCGAGGCGTTCGCCAAGCGGGACGGCGCGGCGGTGTTCCAGACCGTCAACCGGGTCATCGAGGGCGGCCACGATCCCCGGCGGTTCGCGATGGACCTGCTGGAGCGCTTCCGTGACCTCGTGATCCTCGCCAACGTGCCGGAGGCGGCGGGCAACGGCCTGCTCGACCGGCCCGCCGACGAGTTGGAGCGCCTGCAGGTGCAGGCGTCCTCCATGGGCCCCGCCGAACTGACCCGCGCCGCCGAGGTCTTCAACACGGGGCTGACCGAGATGCGCGGCGCGACCTCGCCGCGGTTGCTCCTCGAGCTGATGTGTGCCCGGGTGCTGCTGCCCGCCGCGGCGCAGGGCGAGGCCGCCCTGCTCGCGCGGCTCGAGCGCCTCGAACGCGGCGGTGTGTTCCAGCAGGCCGCTCCGGTGCCGGGAGCACCGGCCCCGGCGTACGCACCGCCCGCAGCCGCTCCCGCGGCTCCTGCGGCCGCCGCTCCGGTCGCTCCCGCGGCTCCGGCCCCTGTGGCGTCCGGAACTCCCGGCGGTACGGCCTCCGCGCCCGAGCCCCAGGACGACTGGCCGGCCGCGGCACGGCCAGGCGCGCCGAGCGCGCCCTCGCAGGAGGAGGCCCCCTCCGCCGCTCCGGCGGCGGTGGGCGGCCCGGTCCAGCAGTCCTGGCCCAGGGTGCTCGACGCGATCAAGAACAGGCAGCGGGTCGCCTGGATGATCCTCAACGCCCAGGGCCGCCTTCTCGGCGTCGACGGCAACCTCGTGACCGTGGGATTCGAGAAGCCCGGTGACGTGCAGGGATTCCTCAAGGGCAAACGCGACGAGGTGGTCGCCGCCGCGCTCGGCGACGTCATGGGCGGCACCTGGCGGGTCGACGTGGTCGTCGGCGGTACCGGCCCGGCCGGTGGTGCGGCCCCGCGTGGCTCCGGCGGCCCCTCGGGCGCGCCGGGCCCCGCCGACACCGGCTCGCGGGCTCCGTCCCGGCCCTCCGGTTCCGGTCCGGCCGACACCCCGGCGCGTACGCCTTCGGCGGGTCCGGGAGAGGGCGCGTGGAACGCGGCGGGCACCAGCGACGCGGGCGCCACCGGTATCGCCGGCAACACCGGCAGTCCAGCCAGTGCGGCCAGTCCAGCGGGCGCAGCCAGAACCGGCGACGCGGGCGACGCGGGCGACGCCGGAGGCGCGGCTCCGACCACGGACGAGTCGTGGCCGGACGCACCCTCGGACGACTTCGACGGCCCGACGGGCGGACCAGGTGGATCAGGTGGATCGGGGGCTCCCCGGGCCACGGCCACCGGCCCGGGCCTGGCGGCGGCCCGGTCGGCTGCCAGGGCGGCCGCTCAGGCGGGCCCGCGCCAGGCGTGGCCCGAGTCGGTTCCCAGCCGGGCGAAGCCGGGCCAGGAGTCGGACGACGTCGATCCACGGGGCGACGCGGACGCCGACGGTGACGAGCTCAGAGGCATGGCGCTCATCCAGCGCGAACTCGGTGGCCGTGTCATTGAGGAAATCGACCACTCCTGAGAGGCGCACGCCGCCATGCTGGGGTGCGTTTACCCGGAACACGCACATGCTCCGGTATCAGATCCGCGGCAAACGCCGTAGGCTCGTCGCGACGACAAGTCGCTGGATGCCGAGGAGCGCACGAACGTGAACCCTGGAGATGTCAACCTGCAGCAGTTGCTGGAGCAGGCCCAGCTGATGCAGCAGCAGCTCGTCACGGCCCAGCAGGAGCTCAGCGACGCCGAGGTCGAGGGGACCGCGGGTGGCGGGCTCGTGGTCGCGACGGTCAACGGCAGCGGTGAGCTGCTCGAACTGAAGATCAGTCCCAAGGCCGTCGACGCGGGCGACCCGGAGGAGACGGTGGAGACGATCGCCGACCTGGTCCTGGCCGCCGTACGCGACGCGGTCCGGGCCGCGGCCGAGCTGCAGCAGGAGAAGCTCGGCCCGCTGGCACAGGGACTCGGAGGCGGGCTCGGCCAGCTGCCCGGGTTCTAGAAGATCATGTACGAAGGGGTCGTCCAGAATCTGATCGACGAGCTGGGGCTGCTGCCCGGTGTCGGTCCCAAGAGCGCGCAGCGCATCGCCTTCCACCTGCTGGCGGCGGATCCGGCGGACGTGAAGCGGCTGGCGCACGCGCTTCTGGAGGTCAAGGAGCGGGTCCGGTTCTGCCGTGTCTGCGGCAACGTCGCGGCCGAGGAGGAGTGCCGGATCTGCCGCGACCAGCGCCGCGACCCGCATGTGATTTGCGTCGTCGAAGAGTCGAAGGACGTCGTCGCGATCGAGAAGACCCGCGAGTTCCGCGGTCGTTACCACGTGCTCGGCGGTGCCATCAGCCCGATCGACGGCGTCGGTCCCGACGACCTGCGGATCCGCGAGTTGATGACTCGCCTGGCCGACGGCCAGGTCACCGAGCTGATCCTGGCGACCGACCCGAACCTCGAGGGCGAGGCCACGGCCACCTACCTGGCCAGGCTCGTCAAGCCCATGGGGCTGAAAGTGACACGACTGGCCAGCGGTCTGCCGGTGGGCGGTGATCTCGAGTACGCCGACGAGGTCACCTTGGGCCGCGCTTTCGAAGGACGGAGGCTGCTGGATGTCTGATGAGTGGGGCGCCTTGGCGGAACGGATCGCGGGGCACGCGCAGAACTATCTCGACGGCCTGACCCGGCTGGCGAGCGGTGAGGGCGGCGACGCCATCCTCCCGCTGCTGCTCGTCGAGGTGGCGCAGGTCAGCCTGGCCGGCACCCAGCTCGGCGCGATGCAGGACGTGATCCTGCAGGGCAACTTCGAGCCGGCGTTGAGCGAGGACCCCGACGTCGATCCTCTTCGTACGGCTCTCGCCGCCCGGCTCGGCCCGGTGGACGACTACGCCGAGGTGTTCGACCCGTACAAGGACACGGTGGTCACGCCGTACCGGCTGTCGGACGACCTGGCCGCGGTGGCGGCCGACCTGGTGCACGGGCTGCGGCACTACCGCGCCGGGCGCCCACTCGAGGCGCTGTGGTGGTGGCAGTACTCCTACTTCAACACGTGGGGCAACCACGCGGGCGCGGCGCTTCGCGCGCTGCACGCGCTGGTCGCGCACACCCGGCTCGACGTGGTCGAGGAGAGCACCGTCGTCTGAACGTCGCAGCGTTCACAGAGCGACCCGCACAGCGGTCCACACGATGATCATCCACATGGTGAGCATGTTCCATCGGGCTGGTGAGACCCGCCAGTAGACTGTGAGCTCCACGTCCTGATTCGTTCGGAGAGTTCCAGTGGCGCTCGTTGTCCAAAAGTACGGTGGTTCGTCCGTCGCCGACGCGTCCTGCATCAAGCGGGTCGCCCAGCGGATCGTCGCGACGAAAAAAGCCGGCAACGACGTCGTCGTGATCGTTTCCGCCATGGGTGACACCACCGACGAGCTGCTGGACCTGGCCAAGCAGGTGTCGCCGCTGCCTCCGGCCCGCGAGCTGGACATGCTGCTGACCTCTGGCGAGCGCATCTCGATGGCCCTGCTGGCGATGGCGATCGCCAACCTGGGTCACGAGGCGCGGAGCTTCACCGGCTCCCAGGCCGGGGTGATCACCGACTCCACGCACGGCAGGGCGCGCATCATCGACGTGACGCCCGGCCGTATTCGGGAGGCGCTCGACCTCGGCCGGATCGCGATCGTGGCCGGGTTCCAGGGGGTCTCGCAGGACACCAAGGACATAACGACGCTCGGCCGCGGTGGTTCCGACACCACGGCGGTCGCCCTCGCCGCCGCGCTCGAGGCCGACGTCTGTGAGATCTACACAGACGTGGACGGCATCTTCACGGCGGACCCGCGCATCGTCCCTACGGCCCGGCAGATCCCGCGGCTCTCCTACGAGGAGACGCTGGAGATGGCTGCCTGCGGCGCCAAGATCCTGCACCTGCGCTGCGTGGAGTACGCGCGCAGGTTCAACGTCCCGATCCATGTCAGAAGCTCGTTCAGCGCCAAGGAAGGCACGTGGGTCTACTCAGGCCCCAAGACCGAAGGAACCGAGATGGAGCAGCCGATCATCTCCGGCGTCGCGCACGACCGGAGCGAGGCCAAGATCACCGTTGTCGGGGTGCCCGACAAGATCGGAGAGGCTGCCGCCATCTTCAAAACGCTGGCCGACGCCGAGGTCAACATCGACATGATCGTGCAGAACGTGTCGGCCGCCGCGACGGGGCGTACGGACATCTCCTTCACGCTTCCGACGAATGACGCGCAGACCGCGCTCACCGCGCTCAAGAAGATCCAGAGCCAGGTGGTGTTCGAGTCGCTGCTGTTCGACGACCAGATCGGCAAGGTCTCGCTGATCGGCGCGGGGATGCGGTCGCACCCCGGCGTCACGGCGAAGTTCTTCAGCGCCCTGGCCGACGCCGGGGTCAACATCGAGATGATCTCGACGTCCGAGATCCGGATCTCGGTGATCGTGGGACAGAACGAGGTGGACGCGGCCGTCAACGCCGCGCACTCGGCGTTCGATCTGGACGCCGACGAGGTCGAGGCAGTCGTTTACGGAGGTACCGGTCGATGAGTCGTAAGCCCACCCTCGCGCTCGTGGGCGCGACCGGTGCCGTGGGCACCGTGATGCGGGACATCATCTCGGGCCGGGAGGACATCTACGGCGAGATCCGTCTCGTCGCGTCCGCCCGGTCGGCCGGCAAGATCCTGCCGGTTCGCGGGGAGGACATCGTCGTCCAGGCCCTGACCCCCGAGGTGTTCGACGGTGTCGACATCGCCATCTTCGACGTGCCCGACGAGGTGTCGGCCGAGTGGGTGCCGGTGGCGGCCGAGCGCGGCGCGATCGCGATCGACAAGTCGGGCACGTTCCGGATGAACCCCGAGGTGCCGCTGGTGGTGCCCGAGGTCAACCCCGCCGACGCGCGGAACCGGCCGCTCGGGATCGTCTCCACCCCGAACTGCACGACCCTGTCGATGATGGCCGCCATGGGCGCCCTGCACAGTGAGTACGGCCTGCGCGAGCTGGTCGTGGCGTCCTACCAGGCGGTCTCCGGAGCCGGTGTGGCCGGCCCCGCCCGCCTGTACGACGAGGTCGAGGCGCTGGCGGGCGACCGCACCGCCGGGCAGACCGCCGGTGACGTGCGCAAGACCCTGCAGAACAAGCTGGGCGACGCGGAGTCCCCGTTCCCCGCGCCCATCGCGTTCAACGTCGTGCCGTGGGCCGGGTCGCTGAAGGACGGCGGCTGGGCGTCGGAGGAGATCAAGCTCCGCAACGAGTCCCGCAAGATCCTCGGCATCCCGGACCTCAAGGTGTCGGCCACCTGCGTCCGCGTCCCCGTGGTCACCACGCACTCGCTGGCCGTGCACGCGACCTTCGAGCGCGAGATCACCGTGGCTGACGCGCACCGCGTCCTGGCCGCCGCGCCGACGGTCGTCCTGATGGACGACCCGGAGAACGGCGTCTGGCCCACCCCGGTGGACGTCGTCGGCACCGACCCGACCTATGTCGGCCGGATCCGGCAGGCGCTTGACTTCCCCAACACGCTGGACCTGTTCGTCTGCGGCGACAACCTGCGCAAGGGGGCGGCGCTGAACGCCGCCGAGATCGCCGAACTGATCGCGGCCGAGTTCACCGGCTGAGTCCGCGAGAACCGAGTTCGCGAGAAGAGTTCGCGAGAACCGAACTCATGAGAACCGAGTTCGCGAGAGCCGAACTCACCGGCTGATCCGGCGACCGCGCCGGCTGGCCGTTCCCGGCCCGGCACAGGAGCTCCTGTGCCGGGCCGGGTGATATCCGGGGCTTTCCCGCTCACCGGGACGCCCTCCCCCCGTCCGTGCCGCCCGGAGGCAGGGTTTCCCCTACGGCCGCGCCTGCCGGGACGGCCGGGTTCATCCCCTCGGAAAGGGCGCCAGTGGACGAGTTGCTGACGTTGGACGCGGTCGGGCAGGCGGAAGCCGTACGGAACGGGCAGGTCTCGCCCCGCGAGCCGGCCGAGGCGGCGATCGCCCGGATCGAGGCCGTGGACGGCGAGCTCAACGCGGTGGTCCACCGGCGATTCGAGCGGGCGCTCGAGGAGATCGACGCGATCCCGGCGGACGCCCCGTTCCGCGGGGTGCCGATCCTGCTCAAGGACATCGGCTGGGCCTCGGGCGGCGACCCGTACGGCGCGGGCTCCAAGGTGCTCGACGGCGTGGTGGCCAGAGACGACTCCTACAGTGTCGCGAAGCTGCGCCGGGCCGGGTTCGTGATCCTCGGCCGGACCAGCACGCCGGAGCTCGCCACGACGATCACGACGGAGCCCGCGGCCTTCGGACCGACCCGCAACCCCTACGATCCGGCGTACTCCACCGGAGGGTCCAGCGGCGGCTCCGCCGCGGCCGTGGCGGCGGGCATGGTCCCGGTGGCCACCGCGAGCGACGGTGGCGGCTCGATCCGGATCCCCGCGAGCATGTGCGGCCTGGTCGGCCTCAAGCCCGCACGCGGCCGCAGCAGCCACGGCCCCGACCTCGCGGAGTCGTGGGGCGGCCTCTCAGTGCAGGGAATGCTCACCAGGAGCGTGCGGGACAGCGCCGCGCTGCTCGACCTGATCGCCGGGATGATGCCCGGCGACCGGTACGACGCCCCCGCGCTGGCGCGCCCGCTGGCCGAGGAGGTCGGCGCGGACCCCGGACGGCTGCGTGTCGGCTTCCTCACCGTCCACCCCCGGGGCGACGTCCCCGAGGATCCCGAGCTGACCGCCGCCGTGACGGCGACCGCGGCCCTGCTGGAGGCGCTCGGCCACGAGGTCGTCCAGGATCACCCCGAGGCCCTGGGTGAGCACGACTTCGGCATGAACTTCGGCGCGCTCATCGGCACGAACGTGGCCGCGGAGCTGGACGTCCTCGGCGCGTGGCGGGGCAGGCCCGTGGACGTCGAGGAGCTCGAACCCCGCAACCGGCTCATGGTGACCGCCGCCCGGGGCATCAGCGCGACCGACTATCTGGCCGCGCTGCGGTGGCTCGACGGGTACCGCCGGCGGATGGCCGCGTGGTGGACCTCGGGCTTCGACCTGCTGGTGACGCCCACGATGGGCGTCACGCCGTTCCCGATCGGCTGGATCTCGGACGACGACCTGCACACGGCCCTGGACCGGTCCGGGCAGGGCGCGGCCTTCACCTCGCCGTTCAACGCGACCGGCCAGCCGGCGCTGTCGCTTCCCTTGCACCGTACGGCGGAGGGGTTGCCGGTCGGCGTCCAGTTCGTCGCCGCGGCGGGACGCGAGGACCTGCTGGTCCGGATCGCCGCCCAGATCGAGGCCGTCCGGCCCTTCGAGCACTCCGCGATCCAGGAGCGCCGCTAGCGGAAGAGGATGTCCCAGTGGTTGTCCTCGTCCGCGTAGACGGCCGCGCCCCCGACGGCGTCCCCGAGGGCGGCCTCAGCGGTGGCTCCCGCGGTGTCTCCCGCGGTGTTTTCCCCGGTGCTTCCTGCGGCGCTCTCGGTGGCCTTCGGGCGGTACATCCGCGCTCCGTCTCCTCTGGTCGTCCAGTAGCCGAACGTCCGGGTCACGTACGCGTCGATGCACGGGTTGTGGGCGATGTCGAGCTTGAAGCCGTTCTCGTGGCTGAAGCGGCCCTTGCTGTGGCCGACCTCGGTACCGCCGGTGATGACGATCCTGCAGTCGCTGGCCCGTTTCAGTTCGATCGCCTGGACGAGCGTGCCGTACCGGAGGCCTTCCAGGGACGTGCAGGTCGGCTGGGTACGGTCGGTGCAGCCGCCGGAGGACTTCCAGCGCAGTCCGGCCCCGCGGAACTGACGCATGGCCCCCACGTGTGCGAGCCGGGCGGTCGCGCTCATCGCCGACATCGCTTTCCCGCTGGGCGCGGACGCGAGCGTGCGCGCCGGCGGCAGCCGTACGGGAAGGACGGCGGCGTACGAGATCCGCTGCGCGTTCGCGACGGCCGTCGGTTTCATTGCGGTCGCTGGCTGGGACAGCAGGACGATCATGATCGTTCCCGCGAGTCCCCACCACGAGGGACGTAAGGCCATGGATCTTCCCCGATGCTCAGTCCTCGATTGGAGTGGCGGGGGAGCGCGCCAGGATGATCAATGCCCACGTCGGATGATCGCCCATTCGCGGACGGCTGGGAATTTGCCGCCTCCTATGGATCATCTGGCGCGTATATGACCCAGCGGGTGCCAGGGTCGTACAGTGACCACCGTGGCCGAGAAGACACGGGAGCGCATCGTCGCGACCGCCCTTCGGTTGTTCAAGGAACGGGGGTTCGAGGCGACGACGATGCGGGCGATCGCCGCGGAGGCCGGTGTCTCGGTGGGGAACGCCTACTACTACTTCTCGTCCAAGGAACAACTGATCCAGGCGTACTACGACCGGGCCCAGGACGAGCACGAGGCCGCGTGCCGGGAGCTGCTGGCGGTCGAGAGGTCCTTCGCGGGCAGGCTGGGCGGCGCGCTGCGGGCCTGGGTCCGGGTGTCCGAGCCGTACCACGAGTTCGCGGCCAAGTTCTTCAAGCACGCGGCGGAGCCGAGCAACCCGCTCAGCCCCTTCAGCGCGGAGTCCGCGCCCGCGCGCGAGTCGTCGATCGCCATCTACCGCGAGGTGGTCGAGGGCTCCGCCGACCGGATGGACTCCGAGCTGCGCGCCGAGCTGCCCGAGCTGCTCTGGCTGCTGTCGATGGGCGTGGTGCTGTTCTGGGTGCACGACACCTCGCCGGGCTGTGAGCGGACCTACCGGCTGATCGACCGGGTCGTCCCGCTGGTCGACCGGCTGGTCGCCCTGTCGAACCTGCCCGGCCTGCGCGGTGTGGCGCGGGATTTCATCGACGTCGTACGGGAACTGCGCGGCTGAGAAAAGCGGGACATACCGTCCGGTTGGTTGGTAACGTCTCTCCAGAATGAAGTTCTGTCGAGAGGGGTGCCCGTGGACCGCTGGGGCATGACGATCCCGTTCCATGACCGGACGCTCGCCGCGTCCAGAGAACTCGTCGCCGAACTCCCGTCGCTGGGATACACCGACGCCTGGTCCGCCGAGGTCAACGGCGCCGACGGCTTCACGCCGCTGGCCATGGCCGCAGAATGGGCGCCGTCCCTGCGCCTCGGCAGCGCCATCGTGCCGGTCTCCACCCGTGGTCCTGGCCTGCTCGCCATGTCGGCCGCGACGCTGGCGGACCTGGCGCCGGGACGGTTCGTGCTCGGCATCGGCTCCTCGTCGCCCGTCATCGTCGAGCGCTGGAACGCGGGGGTGTTCGCCAAGCCGTACGCGCGGACCCGGGACACCCTCCGGTTCCTGCGCCGGGCGCTCGCGGGCGAGAAGGTCACCGAGCGGTACGAGACCTTCGAGATCAAGGGGTTCCGGCTGGAGCACGCTCCGAAGACCCCGCCGAAGATCGTGCTGGCCGCGCTCCGCCCGCGGATGCTCCACCTGGCCCGAGACGAGGCCGACGGCGCGATCACCAACTGGTTGTCGCCTCAGGACGTGCACAGCGTACGCGCGGAGCTCGCCTCCGAGACCGAGCTCATCGCCCGGCTCTTCGTCGTCGTCACCGAGGACGCGGCCAGGGCCAGGGAGCTCGGCAGGCGGATGCTGGCGGCCTATCTGACCGTGCCCGTCTACGCGGCCTTCCACGAGTGGCTGGGGCGCGGTGAGGTGCTGCGGCCCATGCAGGAGGCATGGGCCGCGGGAGATCGTACGGGGGCGGTGAAGGCCATCCCCGACGAGGTGGTGGACGACCTGATCGTGCACGGTGACGCCGCGACCTGCCGGGCGCGGATCCGCGAGTACGTCGCGAACGGGCTCACCACGCCCGTCCTGTCCCCGCTGCCCGGGGGCGACGTGCCCATCGCCCAGGCCGTACGGGAGCTGGCTCCGCACGCCTAACGGGCGCTGGAACCGCCGGAGGGCCGCCGAACGTTAATGAGACGACAAAAAGGGCACAATGCCCGCTGGAGGTGGCCTCATGGCGAAGGCAGGACGTGCGGCGGCGACCTGGCGAGCCTACCGGGAGGTGTCCAAGCCGGGTTCGCCCGGCCTGTTCACCCGGCTCAAGGCGATGCCGAGAATGCTCCGCGGAGCGGTCAAGGGCGACTATCCGCACCTCGGCAAAGGCCAGCTCGCGATGTTCGCGGCCGGCCTCGCCTACATCATCTCGCCCGTCGACGCCATCCCCGACTTCCTGCTCGGGATCGGCATCGTCGACGACTTCGGCGTCTTCGTCTG
The DNA here is from genome assembly GCF_040656155.1 of Microtetraspora glauca. Taxonomy (NCBI): domain Bacteria; kingdom Bacillati; phylum Actinomycetota; class Actinomycetes; order Streptosporangiales; family Streptosporangiaceae; genus Microtetraspora; species Microtetraspora glauca. The sequence goes on along the minus strand of NZ_JBFALK010000013.1, from coordinate 27,129 downwards.
GCTGATGTCCTCGCTGCTCGGCGCGAGCGGCCGGTACGTCGAGTGGGAGCGTGAGGACCTAGAGCTCCTCCATCAGAAGCCACGCCCGTGACGGCAGCGGGTGCCCGAACAGCCGCGCGGCGTTGCCGTACGCGACCCGGGCGATGTCGGCCGGAGGCAGGGTGCCGAGGTTGCGCGTGACCGCCCGCTGGGTGTCGGGCCAGGAGGACTCGGCCCGCGGGTAACCGCTCTCCAGCAGGACGTGCTCCATGCCGACCGCGAGCCGGACCCCGCCGAGCGCGCTGTCGTCGAGTGTGCCGAAGAAGAAGTTGCGCCGCAGCACCTCGCTCGGCTTGAGCCCGCCCTCCCAGCTCGCCTCACCGGCGACCGGGTGGTCCAGCGCGTAGTCGGCACGCTCGGCCAGCATCGGCAGCCAGCCGACGCCGCCCTCGACGATCAGGATCCGCAGCGAGGGGAAGCGCAGCGGGACGCCCGACCACAGCCAGTCGGCGCACGCGAACATCGCGCTCGCCGGGATCAGCGTGGTGATCGCCTCGATGGGGGTGTCCGGCGAGGGGACAGGGGCCCAGGAGGACGCGCCGGTGTGCAGGCAGACGACGGTGCCGGTCTCCTCGCAGGCGGCGAAGAACGGGTCCCAGTGGCCGCTGTGGATCGACGGCAGCCGCAGCCGGGTGGGGAACTCGGGGAACACCACGGCCTTGAAGCCTCGGGCGGCGTTGGCCCTGATCTCCTTGGCGGCCACGTCCGGGTCGAGCAGCCAGGGGAGCTGTAGCGCGATCATCCGCTCGGGGTAGGTGCCGGCCCACACGTCGACGTGCCAGTCGTTCCACGCCTTGACCAGCGCCAGGCCGAGCTCCTGGTCGCGCGTCTTGGCGAAGAGCATGCCGGACTGGCTGGCCAGCATGCCGGGGAAGCAGAGGGCGGCCCAGATCCCGGCTCGGTCCATGTCCTCGATGCGGGCCTCGATGTCGTGGCAGCCTGGCCGCATGTCCTCGAAGCGGACCGGGTCGAGCGTCCACTGCTCCTTCGGCAGGCCGGCGCCCACGTCGAGCCCCGCGCAGGGGTAGGTCGCCCCGCCGTACCGCCAGACCTGGTGGCCCGCGTCCGTCTCCACGATCTTGGGCGCCAGGTCCTTGTACTTTTCGGGGAGGCGATCCTCGAAGAGATCCGGCGGCTCGATCAGATGATCGTCGGCGGAGATGATCACATAGTCCCGCCGCCTCGGCTCTGGGTCGGGATGCAGCGGCGTAGTCACAGGAGTAAACCGTAGAGCCAAGGAATAACACCTAACAAGCTGCGAGGTCTCCGGTTGGTATCCGTTCGTTCACCAGGCGCTTCACGACTGGGCGCGAACCTCTTGCTGATCCTTCCCGGCCCCGTCGCCCTCCGCGTCCGCGGCCGACAGATCGCGGGCCTCGCGGCGGATGAGCAGGAACCAGCCGCCGACCGCCACGCCGATGAACAACCACCATTGCACGGAGTACGCCAGGTTGAGCCCTCCGCCGCCGCCCAGGTCGGGCGCGGGTACCGGTTCGGGCGCGCGATCGGCGGTCGGCCGCTGCCCGGTCAGCTCCACGAATCCCCCGTACAGCCGGTACGGCAGGGTGGCGCCGATGTCGGTCGTGTTGACGAGCAGGACCTGGCCGGCGGGAAGTCCGGCGGACCGGTTCCTGATGCCGGTCGTGTCCTCGGTCTCGGAGGGCTTGAGCCGTCCGGTGACGGTCACCTCGCCTGACGGCGGCGGGGGCACCTCCGGCCGGGTCTCCGCCGTGGCGCCCGCGGGCACCCAGCCCCGGTTGACCAGGACCGCGCCCTGGGGCGTGACCAGCGGGGTGACCACGTAGAAGCCGACCCGGCTGTTCTGCGGGCGCCGCCGTACGAGCAGCTCGTGGGACGCGTCGTACTTCCCGGTCACGGTCACCGGCCGGAACTTCACGTCGGATGACACGGTTCCGCCGACGGTGTCCAGCCGGTCGAGAGGCACGGGCGCGCTGTTCAGGTTGGCGGTGGTGCGCTCGCTGGACGCCGACCGCTCTTCGAACCGCCCGAACTGCCACTTCCCCAGGAAGAAGAACGCGGGGATGAGGAGCAGCACCAGCAGGTGGAAGGCCAGCCAGCGGCGGGTCAGCAGGAACCGGTACACGCCATCCAGCGTAGGCACGGCACCGAGTGGTCCCGCTATCGGTCCCTACCGGTGGGTGCCGTTCTGCCGGGCCGTTCTGCTGGTCCGTTCAGACGACCGTGCGGGCGCCGGGGCCGGGGATCGGGGTGACGGAACGCGGGTCGGGGACCTCGTGGTCGTCGTCACAGCGCAGGCGCAGCGTCACGGGGGCGCCGCAGTCGCGGTGGGTCAGCAGGACGGGCGGCCCGCCCGCGTCGGCGAGGTACTGGTCGCCCCAGTGCATCAGCGCGACCAGGATCGGATAGAGGTCCATCCCCTTCGCCGTCAGCCGGTACTCGTCGCGTTGGCGCTGTCCCGGCTCCTGGTAGGGCGCCTTGCGCAGCATGCCCTCCTCGACCAGGCGGGTCAGCCGCGCGCTGAGCACCTGCCTGGGCGCGCCGGTCGCGGCCTGGAGGTCGCCGAACCGGCGGACCCCCATGAACGCTTCACGGAGCACGAGGAAGGTCCATTTCTCGCCGACCACGGCGAGGGTCCGCTCGATGGAGCAGTTGTCCACCCGGGAGGGCCGCATGTCACGCATCGTAGGTCATTCCCCTCGCATCCCATCTCAGTCTAGATGGCATACTCAGCCGGTGGCCGAGACCCCGAGGCATGCAAGATCCGGATCGATCGAGGTGGGAACGGATCTCGCATTTGCAGAACAAGGTTCTGTTAGTCCACCATTGAGGGGTGAGAACCGGAAAGAACGGGCGTGACGGCAGAAGCCGGATCATCGAAGGCGCCCTACGCCGCTTCAGTCAGGACGGTGTCTCCGCCACGACGCTCGCCAGCCTCCGCGAGGAGAGCGGCGTCAGCGTGGGTAGTTTCTATCACCACTTCGCCAGCAAGGAACACGTTTTCGGCGTCCTGTACGCCGAGACGCTGCAGATGTACCAGGACGCGTTCGTCGCCGAGCTCGTCCGCCACGAGGAGGCCCGTGGAGGCATCGAGGCCATCGTGGCTCTGCACATGGCGTGGTGCGGGGAGCATCCGGAGCGGGCGCGGCTGCTGATCAGTGAGCGCCCGCCGCGGCGTGAGGAGCCGGGCGGCCCGGAGGTCTCCGAGGCCAGGCGCGCGTTCTTCCGGCAGGTCTCCGACTGGTGGAAGCCGCACATGAAGGCCCGGCTGCTGCAGCCGGTGCCCGCGACCATGTGCTACGTGCTCTGGCTCGGCCCCGCCCAGGAGATGTGCCGCCTGTGGTTCGCCGGCGCGCACCAGCCCACCGACGAGGAGATCAAGGGCCTGTGCGAGGCCGCGTGGAACAGCCTCAGACAGGGGTGACGGTTCTCATGGACAGGACGCGGGTGGGGACCCGCCACACCCGCTTGTCCAGCGAGATGTCGAGCCTCAGGTCGTGCCTGCGGCGGCTCATCCCGGGCACCCGGATCCGGTCCATGACGTCATAGCGGCCCCGGCGGCGATATCCGAAGCCGAGCTCTCCGGGCAGCACTCTGATCTCGTCCGTGTTCCCGCAACGCGGGCAGGTCCACGCGACCAGATCCCTGCCCCGGTTGTAGTCGTGGCAGGCTCCGAAGTAGTCGTCGGGGACGAAACGCGACTCACAGGCCAGGCAGGGAAGCATCATCGTAGGGTTCCTCGTGGACGGCGGACTGCCCTAACAGATACGCGTGGCTGCTTGAAGGCGACTTGCATTGGACTTACAGGGATAGATTTCCTCTCGTGCACGTGCCATCCGATCTGGTCCACCGGCTTCGCGACCGCTTCGCCGAGTCCGGCTACACCATCGACGGCGTTCGAGAGCGGCTGGGCGGCGTGGCCGCCGCCGCGCTGGCGCGCGAGGAGCTCGTTCCCGCGCTCCGGGCGACCCGCGACAACGATCCGCTCGGCACGCTGATCCGCCTGTGGTGGCTCGGCGTGCCGGTGAGCACGGCCGCCGCCGACCTGCCGCTCGCCGACCTGATCGAGGCCGGGCTGGCCGTCAGGGTGGGGGACGCCGTCCAGGCGACCGTCCACCTCCAGCCCTGGGACATCGGCGGCGAGACCCCCGCCTGGGTGGTCTCCGACCGGAAGGTACGGCCCGGCGACCCCGCGCTCCGCAGGGACCACGTCGTCGGCGCGGGCGGGGCGTCGGCGAACCTCGCCCAGCTCGCCTGGACCCCGCCCGTGGAGAGCGCGCTCGACCTCGGCACCGGCTGTGGCGTCCAGGTCCTGCACCTGGCCGGCCGGGCCGCGCGGATCGTCGCCACGGACGTGAACCCGAGGGCGATCGAGCTGGCCGACCTGAGCTGGCGGCTGTCCGGCGTCCGGGACGTCGACGCGCGTACGGGCTCCATGTTCGAGCCGGTCGAGGGCGAGCGGTTCGACCTGGTCGTCTCCAACCCGCCGTTCGTGATCTCCCCGGAGGGCCGGTTCACCTACCGCGAGTCGGGGTTCCCCGCCGACGGTTTCTGCCGCGAGATGCTGCGTCGCGCGCCGCGCCACCTCAACCCCGACGGCCATGGCCGGTTCCTGGCCAACTGGCTGCACGTCAAGGGCGAGGACTGGCAGGACCGGGTGGGCGGCTGGCTCACCGGCACCGGCTGCGACGGCTGGGCCGTACAACGTGATGTGCAGGACCCCGCGGAGTACGTCGAGCTGTGGCTGCGCGACGCGGCCGAGCAGGGGACGACGGCCTACCGGCAGCACTACGACGAGTGGCTGGCGTGGTTCGAGTCGCTCGGCGTCGTCGGCGTCGGGTTCGGCTGGATCTCGCTCCACAACTCGGGCGCGATGGACTCGGTCGTCCGGGTGGAGGAGCTGTCCCAGCGGGTCGAGCTCCCGGTCGGCGCGTACGTCCCGGACGTGCTGGACGCCGTCACGACCGCGCACCGGATCGGCGACGAGGAGTTGCTGAACGCCTGCCTGGCGGTCGCGGACGGCGTCGTCGAGGAACGGGTCGGCCCTCCGGGCGCCGACGACCCGTCCCGGATCGTCCTGCGCCAGACGGGCGGCCTGTGCCGTGCCGCGAGCGTGGGCACCGTGGAGGCGGCGCTCGCCGGGGTGTGCGACGGCGAGCTGCCGCTCCGCCCGCTGCTCGCCGCCATCGCCGAGCTCACCGGGGACGACGAGCGGGAACTGCTGGACCGTGCTCCGGCGGCACTGCGCCCGCTGGTCGCCGAGGGCTTCTTCAGGATCGCGCGGGCGGCTGCAAACACGCGTTGATCGGACGTTGAACCGGGGTCGCCACCCTTGGCACGTCGGCACGGATCTGGGGGGTTCGAGATCCGGGCCACACCCGGCCGGCCGTCGTCACGAGGCGGCGAGCCGCCACCAGGTGCTCCGGAATACACCGGGCCCCCTATGCACAGGGTGGCGGTCGGACGGCCGGCCGGGTCATATGTCCTCCGCGCGGGTCCGGTGATGGAAGTGATCGAGTGTGATTAATCACGTCCGCATGACGCGTCTGGACGACGACCTGCGCGTCGACCTACACGTCGATCCGGTCGGGTTCCAGGAGGAGGGCGCGGACGTCGTCGGCCTCGGGAGAGCCGAGCCGGGTGAAGAGCCCGAGGGCCTTCTCTAGTGCCTCCCTGCCTCGCGGACCCTCGCCCATGCCGCGCAACGCCTTGCCGAGCGCGGTCAGGGACTGGGCCTCGCCGTACGGATGGGTGATCTCGCGGCTCACGGTCAGCGCCTGCTCGGCGTGGCGGGACGCCTCGGCGAAACGCCCGGCGGCGATGAACGTCGCGGCGAGCCGGTAGCAGACCCGCTGCTCCCACACCCGCTGGTTGCTGGCCCGGAAGAAGTTCAGGCACTCGGCGTGGTGGACGACGGCCTCGTTGAGCCTGCCGACGTAGGACAGGACGATACCGAGGTGGTAGCGCGCCCTGGCCACACCGGCGCCGCTGCCGATCTCGGTGAAGATGGCCAGGCCGCGCTCGGACGCGGCGATGGCCTCGTCGACCCGCCCGAGGCCGAGATGGTCGCGGGCGGAGTAGCTCAGTACGAGGGCCTCGCCCGCGGGGTTGCCGACCTCGCGGTAGACGTCGGTCGCGTGGCCGAACCATTCGAGCGCCTCGGTGTGCCGGCGCAGGCGGCCGGCCACGACGGCGAGCGCGTTGTACGTCTCGCCGAGCACGATGGTGTCACCGGTCTCCAGGGAGAGCTCCCGCGCCCGCTGGAACTGCCCCTCCGCCGCGTCCAGCCGGTTCATCCCGAACAGGACGCGGCCGAGCACGTAGCGGCAGCGCGTCTCGCTGTGCCGGTCTCCGGCCCGCTGGGCGGCCGCGAGGACGGCCCCCGTGCGCTGCTCGAACTCCCGGCCGCTGGTGCCGGACTCCAGCAGCGGCTCCATCGCGAGCAGCAGGTCGGCCGCGGGCAGCAGCAGGCTCGCGGTGCCGGCGGCCTGCCCGATGGAGGCGAACAGGTCCTCGGCCTCCACAGAGAGCCAGGCGACCGACTCGTCGGCCGAGGAGAAGGTGTGGCCGGGTGTGCCGATGTCCGTGAGCGCGTCGGCGATCGCGCTGCCCTCGTAGGCCAGCCGGTGGGCGGACCTGGCCGAGGCGAGGTAGAAGCCGAGAAGGCGGCGCAGGGCGGCCATCCGCTCCGTGGGTTCCTCGGTGTCCTCGGCCTGCCTGCGGGCGAAGAGCTTGAGCAGGTCGTGGAAGCGGTACCGTCCCGGCGCGGGGGCTTCGAGCAGGCTCGCGTCGACCAGCGACTCCAGCAGGTCCTCCGCGGGACCCGGGCGCATGTCCAGTACGGCGGCCGCCGCGAGGGTCGAGATGTCCGACCCCGTGGGCAGCGAGAGCAACCGGAACGCCCGCGCCTGCTCGGGATCGAGCTGGCCGTACCCCAGGGCGAAGGTCGCGGAGACGGCGAGGTTGCCGATCTTCAGCTCGTCGAGGCGGCGGCGCTCGTCGGCCAACCGGGGGACGAGCGAGGCGACCGTCCAGGAGGGCCGGGCGGCGAGCCTGGCCGCCACGATGCGTACGGCCAGCGGGAGGAAGCCGCAGGCGGCGACCACGTCCATGGCCGCGGCCCGCTCCGCCCGCACCCGGTCGCGGCCGGCGACCGCGGAGAACAGCGACAGCGCCTCGTCGGGCTCCATCACGTCGAGGTCGACGAGCCGGGCCGACGGCAGGTCGGCGAGCTTACCGCGGCTGGTGATGATCGCCGCGCATCCGGCCGAACCCGGCAGCAGATGCTCGACCTGCTCGGCGTCGCGCGCGTTGTCCAGCAACACCAGCATGCGCCGGTCGGCCAGCAGCGAGCGGAACAGCGCGGACCGCTCGGCCAGGCCGTCCGGGATGACGTCGACGGGGATGCCGAGCGCGCGCAGGAACGCGACCAGAGCCGTCTCCGGAGGTGTCGGCTCCGTGCCGTAGCCGCGCAGGTCGGCGTAGAGCTGCCCGTCGGGGAACAGGTCGTGGGCGAGGTGGGCGACGTGGACGGCGAGCGCGGTCTTGCCCACGCCGCCGATGCCGGACATGGCGGCGACCGGCACGCCCTCGCTCTCGGCGAGCAGCGCGAGCAGGCGGTTGACCAGCGTCCTCCGCCCGGTGAAGTCGGTCACCGCGGCGGGGAGCTGGGCGGGCCTCGGCATGTCGACGGCGGGTCCGGAGTCCGTCATCGCGGTTCCCGGCGCCGTTCCCGCTGTCGTCCCGGTCACTCCCGTCGTCCCGGTGATACCGGTGGTTCCTGTGGTTCCGGTCGTCCCCGCGCCCGTGTCACCGGTGAGGGACAGCGTGGGGTCGGCCGCGAGGATGCGCCGGTGCAGGGCGGCGAGGTCGGCGCCGGGTTCGATGCCGAGCTCGTCGATCAGCGCCTGCCTGGTCTCGGTGAACACCGACAGGGCGTCGGCCTGCCGGCCGCAGCGGTAGTACGCCAGCATGAGCTGGGCGCGCAGCCGTTCGCGCAGGGGATGGTCGGCGGTGAGCGCGACCAGCTCGGAGACGGCGTCGGCGTGCCGCCCGAGCGCCAGGTCCAGGTCCATGAGGGTCTCGACCGCGCCCATCCGCCGCTCGGCCAGCCGGTCCCGCTGTCGCTCCGCGTACGGGCCGACCGCGCCGGCCAGCGGCTCTCCCGACCAGAGGGCGAGCGCCTCGCGCAGCGTCTCGGCCGCGTTCCGCGTATGGCCCGCCTGGCGGGCGGCCTCGGCGGACGCGCAGCCGCGCTCGAAGTCGGCGAGGTCCAGGCCGCTCGTGCCGATGACCAGCGCGTAGCCGCGGCCCACCGAGGTGAGCAGCTCGGGGCGGGTCCGCGGTGAGCGGTCCGGCTCCAGCACCGTGCGCAGCCGCGACACGTAGGTGCGCAGCGCGCCGAGCGCCCGGGGCGGGGCGTCCGCGCCCCAGATGCCGTCGATCATCTCGTCCGGCGTGACCGGGCGGCCCTCCCTGAGCAGCAGCATGGCGAGGATGGAACGTTGCAGAGGGGTGCCGAGGTCGAGCTCGATCCCGTCACGCCAGGCGAGGACAGGTCCGAGTACCGCGAAGCGCAGCCCGTCCGCGGTGGCGCGACCTGCCATGTGCGTCTCCGATACGCATATTCAGTGACTCCTCCGCTCTCTGAAGAGAGCGGCTTCTCGCTTCCCTCGGATGAGGTGGGCGACGGCCAAGCCCTGACCGGTTCGAACCAAGGAACCATAACAGGGAGGTGATCTCTCCGCCGAAAAACGCCCGCACTCCTCGCCCGACATGTCAGGAAGTTTCCCGATCAAATGATAGATGCGGCACGACCTGGTCAATAGGGAGCGTCGGACTCGTTAATCGAAGCGTTGATTGTCCGTTGATCGGGTGACAAGTCCGATCCGGGAAGCTGTGAGGCAGAGAGCATGGCCCCTGCGGGGGCGGCCATGCTCTGGAGATATCGCGGAGTCCTCCCCCGGGCCTGGGGTGCCCGGTGGAGGACCTCTTCCTTTTCAAGCCGGGTGCAAATGGCCGTCAGGGCCCTGAAAGCGCCCTGCAGGCGAGGCGGCCTATCACAGGGGTGCACCCCCGGAAGCATCCCGCCCGGGGATCGTCCTCGAAAACGGGAGAACAGAAATGCGTCGCTCCGTCCGCAACATCCTCGGTCTCGCCGCTGCCGCCGCCACCATCGCCGTCGGCATCCCGGCCTTCTCGACCGCGGCCGGCGCCTCCACCCTGGGCGCCTCCACCACCGCCTCGCCCCACTCCTTCGACTACGACGGCTACTGGGGCTCGTACTGGTCCAGCAACCGGCTGGCCAGGGCCAAGGGCTACATCGACGTCAACTACACCGACGACGAGTCCAACCGCGTCCGGATCACCGGCAAGCTGTGGGACCTCGACCGTCGTACGTACGCGCAGGGTGGCAAGTGCGCGTACATCCGGTTCCGTGTCCAGTCCTGGGAGGACGAGGAGAACGACTGGTCCTCGACCTTCAAGTCGTACAAGTACTGCGGTGGCGGCAGCTACAAGCAGTTCAGCTTCTGGCGCTACGACGTGGCGCAGGTCCAGGCGCAGGTCTGCCAGATCGGGCTGTACAGCAACTACCCGACCCGCTGTGGCTACTGGAACGACCTCTACAACGCGTACGACGAGGACTACAACTACGAGTTCTGAGTCGGAAACGCGAGCGTGGCCCGTCCTCCGGTCAGGAGGACGGGCCACGTCGTTCTGTGTGGAGGTCCAGGTTGAAGGTCAGGCGGCTACGACGAGGCCGAGCCTCGCGCGGAGCCGTTCTCGAACCGTCGGCCATTCAGGGCTGAGGATCGAGTAGTACGCGGTATCTCGGACCGTGTTGTCGGCGCCTCGGCTGTCCGCTCGTCGCACACCGTCCAGGTGCGCGCCGAGGGCCTCGATGGCGGCCCGGGATCGTGTGTTGCGTACGTCTGCCTTGAGAGTGATCCGGTGAACCTGCCAGGTCTCGAAGGCGAGGGAGAGCATCAGGAACTTGCTCTCCCTGTTGACGCCGGTGCCCTGGGCTGACGCCGCCAGCCAGGTGTAACCGATGTCCGCCACCGACGGGACCTCGCCCACCACGCCTTTGGCGCCTGGTGGCCAGGGCATGGGGCCCTGCCAGTACTCCAGGTTCATCAGACGGGTGGCACCGACCACGCGGTCGGTGTGCAGCCACCGGATGGCGAAGGGCAGTGTGCGGCCCTCCGCCTGCTCAGCCAGGGCGGCCTCCACATAGGAGACCATCTCTTCCCGTCCTTCGGGAACGCGAGTGAAGGCGTAGGTAGAACGGTCCTCACTCGCCGCGGCGACGAGGTCGTCGACGACCGCGAGGCTGAGCGGTTCCAGGCGCACGGAGCGCCCGAACAGGGTGACAAAAGCGGGCATGAGCACATGATGGGGGCTCGAGCACGCTCCCGGTGCCAAATGGTAGGAGACATCTTTCGAAGCCTCCGGTAAAGCACCCAGGCTAGCCACATAACCGCAGGTCAGGGCAGTGAACGCGACCCCGCTGACCGGCCGTCGAGGGTAAAGATTCAACAACGATCACCAGGCGGGCGTGGAGACCCCCACGATGACGTTAGCCGGGGCGCCGAAGGCGGCGTGATCCACCCGGATCCGCCGGGTTCCGGTCAGGGCCGCGAGCCCCTTCTCCAGGTGATCCAACGACTCCGCGATCCACGGCAGAGCGAGCGGGTCATCGGCCCGCAGAGCGGCGATTCGCTGCTCGGAGGTCTCGCCGTACAGCAGGCTGGTGGCGACGCGCACGCGCGGCGCGCCGGGCAGATCGCCGAACGCGGTGCCCGGGAGCACCCCGATGCCGTGCTCCTCGATCAGGGCCGCGGTCAGGTCGGCCGACGACTCGAAACCCGGGATCTCCGGATAGAGGTAGAACCCGCCCTGCGGCTGGGCGACCGAGGCCCCGGCCTTGACGAACCGGTCGGTGACCGCCCGGGCCACGATCCCGTGCAACCTCCTGCTCTCCGCGACGCGCCGGACGAGCTCGTCCGGCTCCGTGAAGGCGTACGCGGCCGCGTGTTGCACCGGGGCCGCCGCGCTGGACCAGATCTCGCTGGCCACCGCGAGCAGCCGGTCGCGCAGGTCGTGATCGACCAGCCTGGCCACGCCGATGCGCCATCCGCCGACGGCCAGGCTCTTGCTCAGCCCGCTCGTGATGATCGTGCGCTCGGGCGCGATCTCGGCCGGGCTGGTGTACTCGGCGACCGGATCGTGCACGAGATCGCGGTAGATCTCGTCCGAGATGATCGTCAGATCGAGGTTCCTGGCCAGCTCGGCCAGCCGCCGTACGGTCTCCGGCCGGGCCAGCCGGCCGGTCGGGTTGTCGGGCAGCGTGACCAGCAGGGCCGTCACGGTGCGGCCCTGCGCCCGCGCGTGCAGGACGGCCGAGGCGACCAGATCGGGATCGGGCACCCCTCCCTCGCCGGGGGGTGCCGGGACCATGATCGGCCGGACGCCGATGATCTCCGCCTGGGCGGCGTAGCTGACCCAGCTCGGCATGGGCAGCACGATGTCCCCTCCCAGCGCGAGCATGAGCCCGAAGAGGAGCGCCTTGCTGCCGGGGCCGCAGACCACGAGGTCGGCGTCGGTCGGCAGGCCGCGTCGCGACCAGTACCCGGCGACGGCCTCGCGCAGCTCGGCGGATCCCGCCACCTGGCCGTAGCCGTTGTTTCCGCTGGCCTCCGACATCCTGCGGCGAAGCTCGGGGTGGACGGGCAGGCCGGCCTCGCCGAAGGCGAGGTGAAGCACCCGCTGTCCAGCGCGGCGTCTTCGCTCGATGTCCTCGTTCGCCGCCAGCGTGGCCGACAGGGTCACATTCATTGGGGTTGCCTCCCTGGGATTCCGTCGATTTCGCCTCGTTTCGGAAATCGCCGGACTGGCCCGGTGTGTACGGAACGTTCCCAGGGTGGATGGGTATAGGCATCACCACAAGCGAGGCTTTTCGGTGGTAGGAGTAAGAAAAACCGATGCTCGATCTACGACGATTGATCTTGATTTGTGAGTTTGCCCGGCGGGGAAGCATCGCGGCGACCGCGTCGTCCCTGGGCTACAGCGCGTCGGCGGTCTCACAGCAACTCGCCGCGCTGGAGCGGGAGGCCGGCGCCGTACTGATCGACCGGACCTCCCGGAGCGCGGAACTCACCGACGCCGGGCGGCGCCTGGTCACTCACGCGGAGCGCATCCTCGCCATGGTGGAGACCGCGGAATCCGACCTTTCCGCCCACGCGTCGACGCCGTCCGGGCGGGTCGTGGTCACCGCCTTCGCGACCGCCGGGGTGGCCTTCGCGCCGGCGCTCACCCGGTCGCTGCGCCGGCACAGGCAGCTGTCACTGCGGCTGCGGCAGAGCCGTTCCGGGCGGGGCCTGCGCGAGGTCGAGTCGGGTGAGGTGGACATCGCCCTGGTCGACGACTGGTGGGGGAGGGTGCACGGGCACGCCACGCTGAAGGCGTTCCCGCTGCTCACCGATCCGCTGGTGCTCGTCGTGCCGCGCCGCCACCCGATGGCCGACCAGTCCGTGCCGGTCGATCTGGCGGCACTGCGCGAGGAGTCGTGGATGGCCACGCCCGACGGCGAGCCGTCTCGCACCGCCGTCGACCGGTTGCTCGCCGACGTGGGCGGCCTGCCACCGATCGCCTGGGAGTTCGAGGGGCTCGGCACGATCCTCAGCCTGGTGGCCAAGGGCATCGGCATCGCCGCGGTGCCCGCCCTGGCGCTGGCGGCCGGGGTCCGGGGCGTCGCCGTACGGGAGTTCCCCGGCGAGCCGATCGAACGCCGGGTGTACGCGGTGGCGAGGGAGTCGAGCGTCCAGCGGCCGTCGATCGCGGCGACGCTGCGCGCGCTCCACGTCGCCGCCCGCTATCTTGCCGCCGATCTGGGCTACCTGAGCGGGGTACGCGACAGGGACAGTAGCTTGTCCTGACGTGAGTCCTTCATATGATCTGGAGCGGCTTCTGTGCTCCTCCGGAGCGCGCACGGTCGCCGGCGTCGACGAGGTGGGGCGCGGTTCCTGGGCCGGCCCGGTCGCGGTCTGCGCCGTGGTGACCGACATGTCCCCGCCCCCCGACGGCCTCACCGACTCCAAGCTGCTGAGCCCCGCCCGCCGTACGGCCCTGGCCGCCGAGATCGAGTCGTGGGCCGCCGGGATCGGGTACGGCGAGGCGTCGGTCGAGGAGATCGACACGCTGGGGATGACCGAGGCGCTGTGCCGCGCCGCGCGCCGGGCGCTCTCGGAACTGCCCGAGCGGCCCGGCGCGGTGATCCTGGACGGCAAGCACGACTATCTGGGCTCGCCCTGGGCGGTGCGGTGCCAGACGAAGGCCGACCTCACCTGCGTCTCCGTGGCCGCCGCCTCCGTGATCGCCAAGGTGCGGCGGGACGCGTTCATGGCCACGCTCGGCTTCGAGGAGTACGGCTTCGCGGACAACGCGGGGTACCCCTCGCCGGTTCACCAGGAGGCGCTGGCGGAACTCGGTCCCACGCCCCACCATCGCCTGTCCTGGTCGTACATGGACGACCTGCCTCGGTGGCGCCACCTCAAGCGGCACCGCAACGCGCTCGCCGGAGAGGGCCAGCTCTCCCTCTTCGGCTGACCGTCGGCTCTGTAGGCGCGGATCCCCGCCTACAGAGCCGATGCCGGCTCCCGCGTGGTCAGCAGTCGACGAGTTCGGGCTTCTGGTTGAGGATCTGCGCCCGGGGCGTGACGAACTCCTCGAACGCGTCGGTGGCCGCGGGATGGAACACCGCGACGCGATGGCAGTTCTGGAAGGCCAGCCGTACGCCGAAGTGACGTTCGAGCGCGCCGCGCATCGCATCGCTGGCGAGGCAGCGCAGCAGCTGGCCGCGTGCGGCCTCGTCCGGCGGCGGCACCTCGTTGTCGGCGAAGTCGGCGCCGGACCGGTCGCGCTGCTCGACCAGCCCGCTGATCAGCGACCAGGCGTACGGCAGCGAGTCGCGCACACAGGCGACGAACGCCGCGTCCTCGACCTCGCCGGTGCGGGCCTGGTCGAGCAGGTCGGTGGGAACGGTCAGCGACATGGATCTCTCCTCTTGTAAGGGATGGAAAGGCCTGTGGTCTCGGATGTGACGTTAGGCCGGGCTCGGGCACGCCTCCATGTGGCGCCGAGGCGACACCTTTATGGAGGCGGGGCCGTACACGAACTCGGGGTCGATCTGGGTGGAGAGGTCCTCGCCGGTGGCGCGGTCGGCCCACGCCCTGGCGTTGCGCAGGTGGAACTCGGCCGCCTGCGCGCCGAACCTCTCCCAGTCCTTGGGTTGCGCGTCGACGCGCTTGAGCAGAACGGCGAGCGCGTCGTGGTTGTCGGCCTCCAGGGCGTCCAGCGTGAACGCCTGCCCCTGCTCCATCGCCCGTACGGCGGGTGAGTGCCCGAACCAGGTGAGCAGGTCGTCTCCCACGTGCTCGCGGAGGAAGTCGACGTCGCGCGGATCCTGGACCTTGTTGCCGACGACGGAAACGGCGACGCCGAAGTCGGCGGCGTGGTCGCGGTACTGCCGGTAGACGCTCACGCCCTGCCTGGTCGGCTCGGCCACCAGGAACGTGACGTCGAACCGGGTGAACAGGCCGGAGGCGAAGGAGTCGGCCCCGGCGGTCATGTCGACGACGACGTACTCGCCCTGGCCGTCGACCAGGTGGTTGAGGTAGAGCTCCACCGCGCCCACCTTGGAGTGGTAGCAGGCCACGCCGAGGTCGTCCTCACCGAACGGGCCGGTGACCATCAGCGAGATGCCCTCGACCCGCTCCGACGGGAAGAACGGATCGTCCGGACGGATCAGCCGGGAGCCCCGGCCGGGCGGTGTCGTCTTCACCATCGACGCGGCGTCGCGGATCCGGGGGTTGTCGCCCCGGAGGTAGTCCTTGATCTCGCCGATCATCCCGCCGAGCGGGCGTGGGGTGCCTGTCGCGCCGAGCGCGAGGCCGAGGTGCTGGTTGATGTCGGCGTCGATCGCGACGACCGTCCCGCACTGCGCCGCGTACCTGGCGAAGAGCGACGACAGGGTGGTCTTGCCGCTCCCGCCCTTGCCGACGAACGCCACACGCATGCTGCCCTCCTAACATGGTTATGAAAATCATTTTCTGTGGGCACCGTGATGATGCCACAGCGAGGGGCGCGGGCGAAGGAGAACCGCGGAGGTAAGGCGGCGCGGCGAACGGTGAAACGGACGGCGTGGGCGCGCGGGCCGGCCGGCGGGGAGGGTCAGGCGGCGCGGAGCGTCAGGCGGCGGGGAGGGTCAGGCGGCGCGGAGCTTTAGGCGGCGCCGGGAGCGTCAGGCGGTGGGCGGGGTGAAGAGCGCGACGATCCTGGACAGCGTGGGGCGCAGCGTGTCCCAGTCCTCGGCCACGGTCGTCCAGGTCAGCACGCTGGTGGTGGCCCCGGTGGAGAGCACCCGGCGGAACTGGTGGTAGGTCACCCCCTTCTCCAGGTGGTTCCTGGGGGAGGACGCGCGCGGCCGGAAGGTGAACTCCCAGTCCGCCGCGGTGCCGTGCTCGCTGGACACGGAGGCGAGGCGGAGCCGCTGGTAGCCCTTCACCTCGGGATAGAAGATCGCCTCGGCCTCGCGCAGCGAGCCCAGGGCGTCGGTTCCGCTCTGCCGGGTGATCTCGATGTCGAACCGCGCCCGCGACGACGGATCGAGCCACTGGTACACGGCCTCACGCCCGACGGAGGTGAACCGCACCCAGTCACGGGGGACGGCCGCCCGCCACCCGTGGTCGGGCGGGCTCGGCCGGTACCACTTCAGCTTCAGCCTCGCGGCGCGTACGGGGCCGGGCGACGGTGTGACGGCGGCCGGTGACATGGCCGGTGTCGCGGCGGGCTCCGCCCCCGGCGTCCGGGCCGCCGGAACGGCGGGACCCCCGGTTCCGGCGAGGGGGATCCGCTCCATGCCCTCCGCGACGCCGGGCCGCGACATGGCCCAACCGCCCACCGCTCCCGCGACGACGACCGCCGCCGCCACCCCCGCGACCAGCCTCGTACGGCTCCCGCCCCGCGGCCGGGCCTGCGGCTCGGGGGCGGGTTCGAGGTCGGCGAGCATCCGGTCGGCGTCCTCCGGGGTAAGCCGCTTTCTCGGATCCCTCGCCAGCAGGCCGCCCACGACGGGCCGCAGCGCTTCGGGCACCGGTGCCAGGTCGACCATCCGATCGGCGGCGCGAGGAGGCCGGTGGGTGACCGCCGTGTGCAGCGTCGCGCCGAGCGCCCACAGGTCGGAGGCCCGGGTGGGGGCCTGGGTGGGGCCGTTCGTGGGGGCGCCGCCGTCCACACGTTCGGGCGCGAGGAACGCGGCCGCGCCGCGGACGGCGCTGACCGGATCTCCGTGGGCCGGGGATCGGCCGGGAACCTCCCGCGCGAACGCGGGGTCGCCCGCGAGCACGCTCACGCCGAAGTCGGCGAGCAGGATCCGGCCGTCGTGGCCGAGGAGCACGTTCGCCGGTCGCACGTCGCCGTGCCGTACCCCGGCCGCGTGCGCGTAGGAGAGCGCGGCGAGGACCTGGCGCGTGATCGTGGCGGCTCGCGGGACGGGGAGCGGCCCGTCGCCGGCCACCACGCCGTCGAGCGAGCGGGAGCGGACCAGCTCCATGACGATGTACGGGGTGCCGTCCTCCTCCGCGAAGTCGTGCACGGCGGCGATGTTCGGGTGGTGGAGCCGTTCGGCCTGCCGCGCCTCCGCCGCCAGCCGGCGGAGGATCTCCAGGCGGCGGCTCTCGCGCAGTCCCGCGGGGAGCAGCACCTCGCGGACGGCGACGGGCCGGTCGAGCAGGCTGTCGTGTCCCTCCCAGACGACGCCGGTCGTGCCCTGGCCGAGAGCACGCACCAGCCGGTAGCGCCGGACGATCAGCTGCCCCGGAGTTCCCATCCTGCCTGCCTCTGCACAAGGGCAAATATCACTGGATCGGGAGTCTTGCACAACTAGGGAGCGTTCTGTGGATCTTTGCCGTGGTGGCCGTCGGCGGGCCGGCGATCCCGGAGGCATGCCTCAAAGGGGCGGAAGGGACCCGCTCGCTATATGGGCCAAAGTGATCTCGGTGAGCGTGGTCCGCTCGTGCTCGCGCAGGGCGGTCCAGACGCCCGCGAGCGGCCCGGCGACCCCGGGGAACCGCTCGCTCTGCGGCCACACTCCTTCGATGACCACGATGATGTCGGCCAGGGAGATCTCGTCGGCGGGCCTGGCCAGCCAGTAGCCACCGTCGGGGCCGCGCTGGCTGTTGATCAGACCGGCCCTGCGGAGCTGCAGCAGGATGTTGTCGAGGAACCTGCGGGGAATGTCCTGCGCCGTCGCGATCCGCTCCGCGGGCACGGGACCGGGTGGCGCCGCCGCGAGTTCGGCGGCGGCGCGCAGGGCGTACTGGGTACGGGCGGAAAGCCGCATGCGCCGTAGGGGTCACGCCCCGGTGAGGGCCAGCGACCGCGAGCCCGGATTGGGCCGCACGTTGACGGTGTCGCCGGGGTTCAGCGCGAGCTGTTCGGCCACGCCGCGCGTCACCTGCACCCAGGCGTCTCGGTCGCCGATCTGGAGCTCCACCCTGACCTCGAAGCCGAGCCGGACGACGCGGGCGACCGTCGCCTCGCTGCTGCCCGGCCGGGGGTCGGCGGTGATCTCGATGTCGTGCGGGCGGACGAGGTTGCCGCCGATCTCCGTGACCGGGCCGAGGAAGCGCATGACGAACGGGTTGGCCGGATTGTCGTAGACGTCCGCCGGGCTGCCGACCTGCTCCACCGCGCCGTCGGCGAGGACCACGATGGTGTCGGCGACCTCGATCGCCTCCTCCTGGTCGTGGGTGACGAACACGGTCGTGACGTGGACCTCGTCGTGCAGACGGCGCAGCCAGGTCCGCAGCTCCTTGCGCACCTGGGCGTCGAGGGCGCCGAACGGCTCGTCGAGCAGCAGCACCTCCGGCTCCACGGCCAGGGCGCGGGCCAGGGCCATCCGCTGGCGCTGGCCACCGGAGAGCTGGGACGGGTACCGGTCGGCCATCTGCTCCAGATGGACGAGTTCGAGCAGCTCCATGACCCGCTTGCGGATCTCGGCCTTGGGCCGCTTGCGGATCTCCAGGCCGAAGGCCACGTTGCGGTAGACCGTCATGTGCTTGAAGGCGGCGTAGTGCTGGAACACGAACCCCACGTTGCGCCGCTGCGGCGACAGCCGGGTCGCGTCCACACCGGAGATCAGTACGGTGCCGGTGTCGGGGTGCTCCAGCCCGGCGATGACGCGGAGCAGGGTCGACTTCCCGCCGCCGCTCGGTCCGAGCAGCGCGGTCAGCGACCCCGAGGCGACGTCGATGGAGACATCGCGCAGCACCGGGGTGGTCCCGAAGGACTTGTTCACGTCGCGTACTTCGATGGCCATTTCAGTCCTTTGGGCGCAGGAGCCTGGTGAGCAGCAGGGTGACGACGGCGAGCAGGGCGAGCGCCGTGGCCGCCGCGAACGCGGCTGGCTGGTCGAAGTTCTGGAAGCGTTCCTCGACGAACAGCGTGAGCGTCTGGGTCTGGTCGACCAGGCGCCCGGAGACGACGGCGACCGCGCCGTACTCGCCGAGGGACCGGGCCAGACACAGCACCACGCCGTACGCCAGGGCCGACCGGATGCCGGGGAGCGTGATGCGGAGGAACGTCTGGAAGCGGCTCGCACCGAGGGTGTGGGCGGCCTGCTCCTGCTCGTCGCCGAGTTCCTCGAGGACGGGGACGACGGCGCGGACCACGAGCGGCAACGCCACGAACACCGTGGCGAGCACCATGCCCGGCGTGGAGAAGATGATCTGGATGCCCCAGCTCTCCAACTGGCCGCCCACGGGGGAGAACCTGCCGTACAGCAGGATGAGCGCGAGCCCGACGACGACGGGGGACACGGCCATCGGCAGGTCGATGAACGCGCTGAGCAGCCGCTTCCCGGGGAACTCGTGCCGTACCAGCAGGAGGGCCGCGCCGACGCCGAAGACGGTGTTGGCGACGACCGCCCACAGCGCGACTTCGAGGGTGACGCGGAACGCGTGCAGCGCCGAGGGCGAGGTCAGCGCCTCGACGAACGGGGCGAGGCCGTCGCCGAACGTCCTCCAGACGATCAACCCGACGGGGAGGACCAGGAGGAAGAGCAGGTAGGCGACGGCGATCGTACGCAGGCCGTACTTAGCCACGGCGGCTCCCCCATCGTTGCAGGAGGTCGAGCGAGACCAGCGCGACCAGGGCCACGATCAGCAGGACGGTCGAGATCGCCGCGGCGCCCGTCGTGTTGTCCCCCTCGATCTGGCTGAAGATGTTGACCGCCGCGACCTGGGTCTTGAACGGGAGGTTGCCCGAGATCAGGACGGTCGAGCCGAACTCCGAGATCGCCCGGGTGAACGCCAGGGCGGTGCCGGACAACATCGCGGGCACCAGGTTGGGCAGGATGATCCGCCGGAACGTCTGGAACGGGCTCGCGCCGAGGGAGGCCGCGGCCTGCTCCATGTCCTTGTCCAGCTCGATCAGCACCGGCTGGACCGTACGGACGACGAAGGGCAGCGTGACGAAGAGCAGCGCGAGGCCGACTCCGGCCCTGCTGTAGGCGAGGTTCACCCCCAGCGGGCTCTCCGGGCCGTACAGCGCGAGGAGGACCAGGCCGGCGACGATCGTCGGCAGCGCGAACGGCAGGTCGATGAGCGTGTCCACGATCGCTTTGCCGGGGAAGCGGTCGCGGACCAGCACCCAGGCGATGATCGTGCCCAGCACGAGGTTGATGAGCGCGACGATCGCCGAGGCGCCGATCGTCAGGGTGAGCGCGGCCCAGGCGTCGGGCGTGGTGACCGCCCTCCAGAAGTAGCCGAGCCCCTCGTCGGTGGACCGCCACACCACGAGGGCGAGCGGGATCAACACGATGAGGCTCAGGTACAGCACGGCCGAGCCGAGGCCGAGGGCGGTGCCCCCGGAGATGCGTGCGCGCCGCCGCGCCCCCGCGCGCGGCGGGGGAGCGGGGCGGGTGGCGGTTTCCGCAGTCACTTTGAGCCGATCACTCCGCGTCGGTCATTCCGGGTCGGTCATTCCGGGTCGGTCATTCCGGGTCGGTCATTTCGGGGAGATCGTTCTGGGGAGATCGTTCGGAGCCGGTCGCTTCTCGGGCCGGTCATTGCTCGGGCCGGTCATTGCTCGGGCCGGTCACTTCTCGGTCGCCACGCCGAGCTTGCGCTCGATCTCGGCGACCTTGCCGGTCTTGGCGTCGAAGAACTCGCTGGTGATCTTGTCCCAGCCGCCGATGTCCTCGATGGTGAAGAGCTGCGGCGGGTTCGGCCAGGTGAAGCCGTTCACGCCGTCGGTCACCGGGCGGTAGCCGTTCTTGGCGAAGATCGTCTGTGCCTCGACCGAGTAGAGGTACTTCAGGAAGGCCGCGGCCTCCTTGGGGTGGGCGGAGTTCTTGGTGACCGCGACCGGGTTCTCGATCAGGAGCGTGGCGTCCGGGACGACGTACTCCAGCTCCTGCTTGTTCTGCTGGGCGAAGATCGCCTCGTTCTCGTAGGTCAGCAGCGCGTCGCCCTTGCCGCCGGTGAAGGTCTGCAGGGCCTTGCGGCCGCTGTCGTCCTGGACCGGGACGTTGTGCAGGAGTGAGTCGAGGTAGGCGAGCCCGGCGTCCTGGTTCGCGCCCTTGTCCGACTTCGCGCCGTATCCGGCGAGCAGGTTCCAGCGGGCGGCGCCCGAGGTGAAGGGGTTGGGCGTGATCACCTCGACGCCGGGTTTGATCAGGTCGTCCCAGGTCTTGAGGCTCTTCGGGTTGCCCTTGCGGGTGCCGATGACCACGATCGACTTGGTCAGGATGCCCTTGGTGGGGCCGCTGTTCCAGTCCTCGGCCACGAGCCCGGCCTTGACCAGGCGGGTGATGTCGGTCTCGAGGGAGAACTCGACGATGTCGGCCTTCAGCCCGGACGCCACGGCCCGGCTCTGGTCGCCGGAGGCTCCGTACGACTGGGTGAAGGTGATGTTCTTCCCCTCGGGCGTCTTCTGGAAGGCGGCGATGATGTCCGTGAAGGCCGCCTGCGGGGTGGAGTAGGCGACGAGCGCCAGTTTGACCTTGCCGTCCCCCCCGGAACCGCTGCCTCCCCCGCAGGCCGTGACCAGGGCGGTGGTCGCGATGACGGCGGCCGTGATCCCCCGTAGCCTGCGAACGCTCATGGGCTTCTCCCTGCTTTTCCTACTAAATGAGTCGGCTTAGCAGATATTGAAGCCCAAGGTGATATTCCCGTCAAGCCCGGTAGGTTTTTGTGCCAAGGGTGGGCGGCCGGTCAGCAGATGGTGTCCAGCGACTGCGCGGTGCCCGGCGACGACGTGCCCTTCGGCGTGTGAGGCGACCACCGGGGAGCATGCCGGGGACGTGGATGCTTGTCCCGTGGATGCTGGGGGCGCAGGGCCTTGCCGACCTCGCGCCGGATGAGGTCCCAGTCGGGATCGGCCGTGTTGACCAGCGGCGGCACGAACTGCAGGCTCCGGATGTGCGCGCTCTTGATCTTCTCGGAGAGGTCGAGCATCGCGGGCAGCATGCTCTGCGGCACGTCCGTCGTCACGTACCGCTTGGTCGCGTCCGCGATCCGTTCGAAGCCGCGCAGCACGGCCATCGGATCGGCCTGCTTGGCTACGGCGTTGAGCAGGCACTTCTGCCGTCCCATCCGCACATAGTCGTCGCTGTCGGTGCGCGACCGGCCGTACCAGAGCGCCTGCTGGCCGTCGAGCCGGCGCCGGCCCGCCTCCAGCACGCCGCCCTCCAGCCCGTACGGGATGTCCTGCCTGATGGTGACCGTGACGCCGCCCATCGCGTTGATGACCTGGGCGAAGCCCTTCATGTCGAGCATGGCGTAGTAGTCGATGTGGACGCCGAGTATCCCGCCCACGGTGTCCCTGAGCAGCCGCATTCCGCGGTCCCGATGCGTTCCCGGGACGATCGCCGGATGGTCCTCGGCCCACTGGTACACCTCGTTGAGCAGCCCGGGCGTCGTCTCGTCGCCGTCGCCGGAGAACCCCCACGGGAAGGCGTCCCTGGCCGGGCCCGCGGGCATCGGCACGTGTTCCAGGTTGCGGGGCAGCCCGAACAGCACGGTGTCCCCCGTACGGGTGTCCACGCTCGCGACGGTCATGCTGTCGGTGCGCGCCCCTGGACGGTTCTTCGCCGCGTCCGCGCCGACCAGCAGGATGTTCAGCCGTGGCTTCCTCGCCCATGGGTCCTGCCGCAGCGGCACCCCGCCGTTGAACACTGTGAGCAGGACGTCCCTGGACACGTAGGCCAGCCGGCCCGCGTACGCCATGGGGGCGATCACGAGTACGCACAGCAGCGAGATCACGCCCCTCGCGATGCCGCGCTCCACCTTGTCCAGATCCGGCGGGCGGACCAGCCGGTACGAGGAGACGATGACGGCGGACCAGCAGAACCCGATCGCCAGCGCCGTCATGATCAGACCGGTCAGCCAGTTCGGCCGTACGGCCAGTTCGAGCAGGGCGGGGCGAAGCGCCGTGACGGCCATGGCCACGGTCGCGAGCAGCACGGTGTACGCGCCCGCGAGCGCGAGCCCCGTCCTGGTCCGGCCCGCCACCAGATGGGCGATCCCCCAGACCATGGCCGAGGCGAGGGTCAGCCCCAGCGCCTGTCCGAGGTTCCGCCAGTCGGTCCGCATCCGCAGCACTCCACGTCCGGGTATCCGTCGCTACTGCCCGCCGAGCAGGCGTCATAACAGATTAGTAACGGAACCCGTGGAATCGCGGTCAGCTTGCCGTGCAGCTGTCCTGGGTCGCGTCGAAGCCCTCGACGTCGTCCAGGGTCTTGGGCGGCTTCAGGCCGCGCCAGTCGGCGCCGAGGACGAGGACCAGCGTCTGGGTCTGCGCGTTCTGCACGAGGTAGGTCTTCGACGTCACCAGCTCGCGGTAGAGCCGTGGAGCCCGGCTCGCGCCGTTGGGGGAGTACTTGATGAACGTCTTGGTGTACTGCTTCCGCGCGGTGACGATCTTCTGGATGTGGTAGCCGCGCTGCTCCAGCTCGGCGGCCACCGCGGCGCCGGTGCCCTGCCTGCCGCTGCCGTTCTCCACGATGATGTGGATCTGGGACTTCGGGATCTTCTGCTCGCCGCTCTTGACGCCCTTGCTGATCTGGTCGGCGGCGACCATCTTGAACAGGCGGCCCGCCTGCGGCTGGACCCACTCCACCCGGCCGGGATTGGTGACGGAATAGCGCCACGGCGTGGTCACGAACCGGATCTGCCCGGCGGTCAGGCCCTCGGCGCTCACCGCGAGATCCTTCATGACCCCCACGGTGAGGTCGGGGTCAGTGGTGATCGACTTGGTCACCGCGTCGAGGAAGCCGAAGAGCGTCTTCGGATCGGTCAGCGTCTCGCCGCTCATCGCCTTCTTGGCCATCGAGGCGAGGAACATCTGCTGCCGCTGGATGCGGCCGATGTCCGAGCCGTCGCCGAGGCTGTAGCGGGCCCGTACGTATCCGAGCGCCTGCTCGCCCTGGAGCACCTGCCGACCGGCGGCCAGGGTCAGCCGCGCCTTCCTGTCGTCGATCGCCTCGGGTACGCAGACGGGTACGCCGCCCAGCGCGTTGACCATCGACTTGAACCCGGTGAAGTCCACCTTCACGAAATGGTCGATGTGGATGTCGGTCAGCGCCTCGATCGTGCGCCAGGTGCACGCGACGCCGCCGGAGTTGAACGACTCGTTGATCATGCCGACGTGCGCCCGCTGCCCGGGGAGGCCGTTCTTCGCGGGGCAGGAGGGGAGCTGGACGAGCGAGTCCCTCGGGAAGCTGATCAGCATCGCGCCGTCCCGCTTCGGGGAGATGTGGGCGAGGATGATCGTGTCGGTCCGCTCGCCCTCGAACTTGCCGTACTTGGCGTTGGCCCCGTCGCGCTGGTCGGAGCCGACGATCAGCACGTTCATCGCCTTGCTGATCTTGACGGGTCGGGGACCCAGATCCTGCTTGGCCACGACCTCGTGCTTGACGTTACCGGTGAGCTTGACGTATCCGCCGACGAGGAAGGTCACGCCGCCGACCACCACGCCGAGGACGCCCGCCAGCGTCGCCCACAACCAGGCCCGCCACTTGGGCGGGGCGAGCGGCGCGGGCGGCTCCTCCACGGGAAGCGCAGGACGCACGTCGACAAGACCCACGTTCTTAACTCCTGAGAATCGGACGAGGGCTGTCACCCGCGTCAGAGAGCCCGATACCGGCAAATCGCGGAAAGTGTAGCGATCTACCTTGAACGCCGCGTATCGCCATGTTGGCAACCAGGCTGCAAGCGGTGGTCAAGCGGGCGTCCCTATCCCTGTGACGTATGAAGCAGGCGAAAGGTTGTGAAATATGGCGCGAAACGCGCTGCTCGTCGCCGCCGCCGCGGGACTCGTCCTCCTCATCGGCGGCGTGTTCGGCATGAGCTCCCTCTCCACCATGTCCTGGGGCGTACCGATCTTCGTCATCGGTCTGTTCCTACTGATCATCGGTGTGACGGCGTTCGTCGCCAGGCTCGCGGGAGGCCAGGGGCCGTCCACCGGCGTACTCGGGCGCATGAAGGACTTCATGGGCACGGGCAACCAGGAACTGATCGGCACCGGGGTTCCGTGCCGTGCCCTGATCACCGCGATGCGGGACACCGGGACGATGGTGAACGACCAGGTGGTCGTCGCCTTCGATCTCCAGGTCCAGCCCACGGGCGGCCGGCCGTACCCCGTGAACCACCGCCAGATCCTGCCGCGCCTCCTGATGGGTGCCGTCCTTCCTGGCAGGGTCGTCCAGATCTGGGCTGATCCCGCGGACCCGCAGCGCCTGGCCATCGACTGGTCGGCCCTCCCGGCCCAGAACCTCTGAGATCCGGTACGGCGGCGCCGTACCGGATCCTCATTGTGCAGGCGGCATGGTGTTCCCGCTGCGAAAGCGGAAGTATGCTTCCCCCATGCATCGTTCGTCGTGTCTGAGCTGGTGGCGCTCCTCGTAGGAGCGGCCACTTTTCGCGCACGACCCCGGGCCGTTCGGATGGACGGCCCTTTTCGATGCTCTCCCCGGTCAAGGGGGCCTCCTCTGGATGGCGAACCATCCACACGCCAGGAGGACCTCATGACGACCGTCACCGAAAGATCGACGACCACCGACGCCGCGCTCAGCGCGGCGACCGGCGCACCCGCCCCCGTACTGTCCCCGCCCGGCGGCACGAGCCCCCAGGACAGCGGGAACAACGGGGAGAACGGGGAGAACGGGGAGAACGGCGGGACGATCGCCGAGACGAGAGCCGGTGTGAGCGCGGCCCAGCGGCGCAGCGCCGAGCTGGAGGAGCTGATCCGCCGGGAACCCGGGCGGTTCCGCGTGCTCACCGGTGACCGCCCGACGGGGCGGCTGCACCTGGGCCACTACTTCGGCACCCTCCACAACCGGGTACGGCTGCAGAACCTCGGGGTGGAGACCTTCCTGATCATCGCCGACTACCAGGTCCTGACAGACAGGGATGTCGCCGACCGCCTGAACGAGCGGGTGGAGGACCTGGTCCTGGACTATCTCGCCGTGGGCATCGATCCCACGCGGACCACGATCTTCGCGCACAGCGCCGTCCCCGCGCTCAACCAGCTCCTGCTGCCGTTCCTCAGCCTGGTCTCGGTGTCGGAGCTGAACCGCAACCCGACCGTCAAGGACGAGATCGCGCACTCCCGGCAGTCGGCGGTCAGCGGCCTGATGTTCACCTACCCCGCCCACCAGGCGGCCGACATCCTGTTCTGCAAGGCCGACGTGGTTCCGGTGGGGCAGGACCAGCTTCCCCACCTGGAGCTCACCCGGACCATCGCCCGTCGCTTCAACGACCGGTACGGCACGGGCGCGGCCCCTGTCTTCCCGGAGCCGGACGCCCTGCTGTCGGCCGCGCCGCTGCTGCTGGGCACCGACGGCACCAAGATGAGCAAGAGCCGGGGCAACGCGGTCGGCCTGGCGGCGAGCGCCGACGAGACCGCCCGCCTGATCCGGGGGGCGAAGACCGACGTCGACCGGCACATCACCTACGACCCGGAAGCCCGGCCCGAGGTGTCCAGCCTCGTCCTCCTGGCCGCGCTGTGCCTCGACCGCGACCCCCACGACGTGGCCGCGGAGATCGGCGGCAGAGGGGCCGCCGCCCTGAAGGCGACCGTCACCGAGGCCGTCAACGAGTACCTGGCCCCCATCCGCGAGCGCCGCGCCGACTACGCCCAGGACCTGGGCTTCGTGCGGCAGGTCCTGCACGACGGCACCCGGATCGCCAACGAGGTCGCGGAGACCACGCTCGGAGAGGTTCGGGCCGCCATGAAGACCGTCTACTGAAGTGCCGAGTGGTTCAAGGGTCAGGAGCGCTTCAAGGTTCAGGAGTGGCCCAAGAGCCAGCAGTGGTTCACGGGCCACAGGTCTCCACTCGACGGTGAGACCTCCGTAGGCGCCGGAGATCGCGGGAACCGACGGCTGACGAGGTCCTGTATCCCGTTCAGGGCCTCGTCACCACCAGTTGTAGATTTCCCGTACCTGCCCTCGTGGCACCTCGCCCACCTTCGAGGCCCTGCGCTCTTCAGGTCACGGGCCGTCGTCAGGTCGTCACGCGGTCGTCAGGTCACCCGCCGTCTTCGAGGTCGCCTGCCGTATTCAAGGCCAACGGCGAGTGAGGCCCGCCCCATCGATCCTGTGTTCTCCCATCCGCCCGCGTGCTGCCGGAAGCCGATTGCGGTGTACGGAAGCCGAATGGGGCTGTCCGGAGCCGACCACAGGGGTACGGAAGCCGTCGCGTGGCGCCTGTGTACTGGCGGGCGCCCGTAGTTGGTTGCCCCCTATGGAGGAAGACGACAGCGAAGGGACGCAATGCAAGGGCGCGAGGTGGCCCTGAACGAGGTGGCCCTGAATACGGGCGCTCCCCGCCCATCTTTACCGGGATGCCCAACCTCGAAAACGACATTCAGCAGTTTGCGCACAAAGAGTACATGTGTGACTACCGAGGGTTGTTTATAGAACGTGTGAGCGATATATTTGCCGCTAAGCGGCGAGAGAGGGAAGGGAGGCGTAATCGGATGATTGTTTCGGGTGGCGTGCTGCTGTCACGTCACGCGGAGGGCTCAGAGGAGTCATGTGGGCTGCCG
>NZ_JBFALK010000012.1:0-276168 GCF_040656155.1 Microtetraspora glauca | reverse complement strand
ACGCGAACCCGTTCAGCCACACGCAGAGTGTGAAGCGATCACGCCGACCGTGGTGGGACCTTGATCGGCGTGTCACCACGAAACAGGGCAAACCCAGGCTGATGCGGCACTAGATCCACCACTCGGGCAGAGCCTGCGGCCCTTCGACCGGATGCGACGGCGACGCAACGAGGCTGAGTACCCACGGCGTGAGTCGGAGCGCTTCACCGCGGAAGACGTGCGTAAAGACATACCGAAGGTCGAAACGATCGTAGAGATCGCAGTCAAGGTGATCGACCAGATGCGGCCTTTCTGAACAGGCGGAGGGATTTATTGCCTCAAGTAGATCGCTACCACCAGCAGTACCTTTACCGGAACCCGAACGGCTACTGCGGGATAGGGGGAACCGGGGTCGCCTGCCCGGTGGGCATCGCGCCCGCTGGCGAGTGAACAAGGCGGTCTTCGACGAGGTCTCGGTCCTTTGGGCCCAGCATCTCGGTCAGCCGTTCCCGGGCATGGGAGATGACGATGTATTCGCCGACTTCGTGCTCGCGGATGCCTATATGGCGGGCATCGTCACAGCGTATGTCGGCTCGCGGCGCGGTAGCCTGAACACTGAGCAGCGCCGCATCCTCGCCAATTGTGCGCGTGATCTGCGGTGGGTGCTTCGGCGTGTGCGCGGACGGGAGGCGCGTGCCTTTGTCGCCCGATCAGTGCGGATCGCTGATCTGATCCTCGGCAGAGCCACCTTGAACGCCCGTCACCAACAGTAGCTGCGGCGAGAAGTTTCATTACACGGTCAAGCCGCCTTCGGCGGGAACCGGTGAGCTTCTCGGCCAGGCACTGCCGCGCCGTCGGCCGATGGGAGCACGAGCACTACGAGGACGGCGCGGCTGGCACCCAGTACTCCAGTAGCACTTATCGATCTTTGAGTCGTTGTCGCTGGTAGTGGGATCGACGGGCTTGGGCTTGATGTCGCCGTCGCCGTCGGGACCAGTTGCTGATGTGACACTCGCTCGGGGCCGGCCGGGTCAGTTGGGCGAAGAGCCGGCCAACCCACTCATCGCTGACCGTCCACATGACGATCCTGGGCCGGAGTACTCTGCTGCTGATTTAGCACGTAGTGGCGATTTCAGGGCGGGGGCGGCGATGAGCGCCGAAGACCGGATTAAACGGGCCAAGACGCTCTATGAACGGGCAGTGTTCAGCGGCGACGCCAGCGTGCTGACCGAAGCCGAACGGGGCCTGGACGCGGTGGAGGCCGATGCCGCGTTGGCCCGTGGGCGGATCCTGCATGCGCGGTTTCTCAACGAGCGCGCTAGCGCTGGCTCGTCACCCGTCGAGGATCCGGCTGAGCTGCCGTTGTTTGAGCGCGCGATTGAGCTGTACCGGGCGCTGGGCGACGCGCGCGGCGAGGCCGAGGCGTTGTTCTGGATCGGCTGCCTACATCAGGTCATCCGGCGTGACAACGAGACTGCGGTGCCGGAACTGGAGCAGTCTTGCCAGCTGGCGGCGCAGGTCGGTGACAAGTCGACCCAGTCCGAGGCTCTGCGGCACTTGGGCATCGCGGCACACATGGCCGGTCGGCTGGATGAAGCGCGCGAGCGGCTGGAGGAGTCGTCGCGGCTGCGCCGGGAGGTCGGAGCCCTGCCGGGTGTGGCCGCCAACATGGTCGGGCTGGCCTACATCGCCGCCGCCCAGGACCGCCGGGCGGACGCGCTCGCGACACTCGACGAGGCGCACGCCATCGCACAGGCGCATGGTGCCCATGCCATCGTGCGGCAAATCGAGCAGGCGAGAACGGAGATCTAGCTAGGTCCGCCTCATTCGGGGGCACATCACGTGGGAAAGCGTCGGCAAGCGATGACAACGAACGGAAGCGTTATCGCAGGTCGCTTGTGGTGTAGGGCGACTTCGCGCAGGTGAGAGCGTGCGGAATGTGAGCCCGGCCTACAGACCGACTGGTCCGCATCACCGCGCTCCGCTTAGCTCGGATGCGTGACCAACTGCGTGCCCAAACCGGTGCTCAGCGAGGGGGGCCCTGAACGGGGGCGTCAGGACGGCCCGTACCGTCGCGCTGGCCTGGAAACTCAGGACACCGGCCGCAACTGAGGGTGTGGCGAATCCTTCTCTTCGCCCCGGTTCTCCTCGGCCAGGTGTCGGGCCAGCTCATCAAGATCCCTACCGCAGCGGACGTTGGACAACCCGCGTGCCACCTTCTGCGGTGCAAGGTTCGTGCGACGGACGGCGGTTAGGTCTGCTCGGAGGTCTCGTTCTTGTCCTGGGCGACGAAGGAACCCATGCCCAGGGCGGTGACGATGAGGCCGTCTCGCGGAGCTTGGCGGTCACCTTGCGGATGGTCACGCGGGCGACGCCGAACTCGCCTTCCATCTGGACCTCGGAGATGAGGTATTGAGGCGGGTACTTGCCCGACTCGATGCGTGCGCGTACGACCTCGTAGATCTACACGCGCTTGGGTCGCGTCAGGTGCTCTCGATCGGATCGGAGGCCGGCTCGCCGTTCTCCTCGTGCGACGCCTTGTGTTGTGAGTCCGGCACCATGATCTGTTCGGTGCCCTTGTTACGAGTCACCCAGAGATAGATCAGCGCGCCGATGAACAGCGCGATCGAAGTCCACTGGTTGATCCGCATCCCGAGGAGTGTCACCGCGTGGTCCACTCCGCCGACCGGGTCGATCCGCAGCCCTTCGATCCAGAACCGCCCGAACGTGTAGCCGGCGACGTAGAGGGCGAACAGGCGGCCGTGGCGCAGCGTGAACCGCCTGCCAGCCAGGATCAGTCCGAAACCGAGCGCCGCGTCCCACAGCGACTCGTACAGGAAGGTCGGGTGGTAAAGCACGCCTGGCTCGCCGCCGTGCGCTTGGTCGATCTCCAGGCCCCACGGCAATGTGGTTGGACTGCCGTACAGCTCCTGGTTGAACCAGTTGCCCCAGCGGGCGATCGCCTGCCCGAACGCGATGCTGGGCGCGATCGCGTCGGCCACGGTGCCCAGGGACAGCCCTCGGCGGCGGCAGGCCAGCCACACGCCCACGCCTCCCAGAGCGACCGCGCCCCAGATGCTGAGCCCGCCTTCCCAGATGAACAGCGCCTGGTAGGGCTCCTTGATCGCGTGCGGGCCGAAGTAGGTCTGCCAGTCGGTGATGACGTGGTAGAGGCGAGCGCCGATCAGGCCGAAGATCACTGCGGGGACCGCGATGTCGCTGATCGTGCCCTTCTCGCCGCCGCGGGCGCGCCAGCGGCGCTCGCTCAGCCAGATGCCGAAGCCAATCGCGATGATCATGCACAATGCGTAGCCCCGGATCGGGATGAATCCGAGATGCCAGACCCCTTCGGGAGGGCTGGGAATCGAGGCGAGAGGCATGCCGGTGAGGCCAGCCAACGCAAGGCCACTTGGCCGCCTTCGTGACCTGATCGCGAACCTTCTGCGACGTGACGTAGCCGAACCGGTGCAGCATTCGACCGCGGCCTTGATGCGGTCCTTTATCGCTCAGGCGGCCAGAACTGAAGCCGGTAGATGTCCAACTCCCTCCGGTGTGAAACGGTCGTGCATCCTGCAGCAAGATCCAAGCCGTTTGCAATCGCGACCCGGAATCCTACTGCCGTGAATTACACCGGGCTGTCACGGAGAGGCGTGATGCGCGCAGACAGGAGAGCGCCGGTGCGGTTCGTGTCGGGGAATCGCAAGGACCGCAAGGCGTCCGGCAAGCTGCCGCGCTCCCATTGCTCCTTCTGATGACTTCTGATGATGCGATCACCGGCAGGTGATCGACCGGGTCGGGCTTCGGCGGTACAGGCCCTCGAACGGGATTGCGACGGTGGCCCTTGAATGAGATGAGAAGGGGGCAGTGGACATGAGCATCGTGCCATTGTTTGGAATCGTGTTTGGAGTGGTGTCCATCGGGGCCAGCATCCATGACATCATCGTCGGGCAGCGGCTGCGGCGGCACGGGATACGGGTGCCGGGCGTCGTCGTGGGCCTGCGCCGGGCCGGCCGCAACGGCGTGTACTACCCCACACTGCAGTTCCAGACGGTGCAGGGTTCCGTGGTGAAGACCGAGTCGGATCTGGGCCTCAAACCGTCGCCGGTCCGTCCGGGCCAGCAAGTCATGGTGGTCTACGCCCCCGAGAGACCCCAGCACGTCCGTCTGGACGGGGCGGGCGGCACAGGTGTAATTCACGGCGTGCTGTTCCTGGTCGTCGGGGCGGTCGCGCTGGTGGTCTCCCTGGTCTTCGCGGTCAGCTCCTGGCTGTGAGGACGGGAGCGGGCATCGTCGGCATCCGTTCGGGCCGATGAGTTTTCGCGGCATGGCGCCTCCATATCTGTAGACGGCCTGGAACGACGCGGACTGTGCAGGTCGCATCCACGGAGATCTGGAGGTGTCGTTCAGATGGGCGAGACGCATGTAGTGCGGTACACGATCCGGGCCGACGCGGCGGCGGAGAATCAGCTTCAAAGTCCTCAACGGCTACTGCGGCATCGGTGGCACCAACGTCAAGCTGGGTGACCCGTCTCGGCGGGGCGCCTGCCAGACGGGCCTGCTCCCGACTGAGGAGTAACGCCGAACTTTGCTTGTCCGGGTTCACGCCCAGCTGCCCGAGTGCTGGTTGCTGGCCGAATGGCCGCCCGGCGAGAGCGAGCCCACCGACTACTGGCTGTCCACTCTGCCGGCCGACATCCGGTTGCGGGACATGGTACGGCTGGCCAAGATCCGCTGGCGGATCGAGCATGACTACCGCGAGTTGAAGATCGGACTCGGCCTCACCCACTTCGAAGGCCGCTCCTTCACCGGCTGGCAACGTCACGTCACCCTGGTCTCGGCCGCTCATCTGTTCCTCACCGAACTGCGCTTGACCAGCCCAAAAGCAGCTGGGGCGGTCTGGCCTTCTACAAGATCCTCCATCTGCTCCAGGCCTTGTTGGCGATATGGGCAGGCCGATGCCCCACTTGCCATCGACGACCACCATGACGACCTAACAAAGTCCTACTAGGCGTCGGTGCAGATGCCCCCTCGGCTCGGTGTCTGACGGGGCTGAGGATCTCTTTTACGGAGTGGCCGGGAGCGCTGAGGCCTCCGGACGATGGCTGGCCTGCTTGGAGATCTTGCTCGTTTGCCGGGCAAGGGGTCCATGCCGGGAGTGACGACGTCGACCAGCGCGCTCGAGGGCTCCGATGTCTTTCTCTCCTTGGCTGCGGCGTCGGGTCGTCGGACGAGTTGTTCGGTTCGCTTTGTTTGGCCGAAGCGAACCAACCAGGGTTGATTTTGTTCGGTACATTTATATCAACCCAGCCGAACAAAATCATGGGAGCAATCTGGAGTTGGCCCGGTTTGGTGGACACCTGACCTCTGGGGAACCCTGGTTCCCGGAAGGAGTCCACTGTGCCGAATAACTATCCGCCGGAGTTCCGCCGGCAGATGGTGGAACTGGTGCGCGCGGGACGGTCGCCGGAGGATCTCGCCAAGGAGTTCGAGCCCTCCGCGCAGTCGATCCGTACCTGGGTGCGCCAGGCCGACCTCGATGACGGCCGCCGCCAAGACGGCCTGACCAGCGCTGAGAAGGACGAGCTGGCCCGGCTGCGCCGTGAGAACAAGATCCTCCGCGAGGAGAAGGAGATCTTGCGTAAGGCCGCGGTTTTCTTCGCGCGGGAGACGGATCGGCCGAGATGAAGTACCGGCTGATCGATGCGGAGAAAGACCACCACGATGTCTCCCTGCTGGCCCGGGTGCTGGGTGTGTCGCGCCAGGGCTACTACGCCTGGGCCAGCGCGGCCCGTCCGCTCGCGCCCGTCGTGATGCCGAGCTGACTGAGAAGATCCGCCGGCACCATACGGCCTCCGATGGATCACGTACGTGCCGACCTGGCAGGGGTTCGTCTATCTCGCTGTGGTCTTGGACGTGTTCTCCAGGCGGATCGTCGGCTGGGCGATGGCCGACCACATGCGGACTGAGTTGGTGACCGATGCGCTGGCGATGGCGATCCACCAGCGCCGCCCCAGCGCAGGGGTGATCCATCACAGCGACAAGGGCAGTACACCTCGATCGCCTTCGGCCAGCGGTGCGAGCAGGCAGGAGTTCGCCCCTCGACGGGCAGGACCGGGACGTGCTTCGACAATGCGATCACGGAGAGTTTCTTCGCCTCGTTGGAGTGTGAGCTGATCGACCGGCGGACCTTCCGTACCAGGTCAGAAGCCGAACGGGCCGTGTTCGCCTACATCGAGGGCTTCTACAATCCACGCCGCCGCCACTCCGCGAACGGCCAGCTCAGCCCCGCCGAGTACGAACGTCGACACGTAATCAAGAGCATTCAAGAAGACGGCTATGCTGCCGCGTAGCTGAAAGCCCTGACGTGTCTACTGAACCGGGGCAACTCCAGTTCGGGCCCGTCACAAGGGCGGGCAAGGACGAGGTTTCTAGAGGGCGAGGGTTTCCAGGTCTACGGCGTTGGCCATGGCTTGCGCGCCTTTGTCGTTGAGGTGCATGCCGTCGCCGCAGTCCAGGGCGGGGTGGATGTAGTCGGGGGCTTCGGGGTTCTCAACAGCTCGAGCCACGTCGAAGACGGCGTCGAAAGTGTCGGTGGCACGGATCCAGTCGTTCACCTCGCGTCGGGCGGCGAGGCCATCGGGGGTGCTGATCCCGGGATAGACGGCGCCCGCGAAGGGGCCGATGGTGGCAGCGAGGATCTTCAGGTCGGCCTTATGGGCTCGGTCGGCCAGTGCCTTGAAACCCTCGATGAGGGCGTCGGAGGTGATGGGAGGCTCGCCGGACATGCCGGGGAGACCGAGGTCGTTGATGCCGAAGTGCACCAGGACGTGGGTCAGGCCGGGAATCGAGAGAACGTCGTGGTCGAAGCGCGCCAGCGCGTGCTCGCCGACCTCGTCGCGCAGGAGGCGGTTTCCGGCGATGCCCTGGTTGACGACCCATCCCCGCTTGAGGCGCCGGTTGAGGAAGTCCACAAAGCGGCTGTTCGCGCCGGTCGTGGAGCCGACCCCTTCGAACCAGGAGTCGCCGAACGCCACGGCGATCGCGGCGTCGTCCGGGGCGAGCACGTCGACGCCCGAGACGTAAAACCTGGCTTCTACCTGCTCGGCGTCAGGGAGTGAGGGAGACGTGACGTGGTTACCGCCGACGATGTGAGCGGTCTCCATGGGCCTGTGGGAATAGGTGGCCAGGCCCGTCTTCTCAGGGAGATAGAGGCTGAGGATGAGGTCGGTGCCGGGAGCGACGGGCAGATCGGTCGGGTCACTGGCGGCCTCTTCTCCCAGCGGGATGGTGAGTCCCTCGGCGCCGTCGAAGGTGAGGGCGGCCTGCCCGTGCTCGGTGGCGACCCTCGCGGCGGCGATGGTCAAGGGGGCGCGGCCGTAACGGTTCGTCAGGCCTACGCGGAGGCGTTCTCCGCCGCCGGCCATGTGGAGCACCTGACGCACCGTCTGGTCGGCGAAGCCGCGCGGTTCGGTGAGCTGGATCTGCTCGTAGGGATTGATCACTGCGGTGCGGAAGCCCGCTGTCCAGATCATGCTCGCTCCATTCGTTGCTATGGGGATTTGTCGGCGAATTCTGACGTCGGCGAGGCGATTGACATGGGCCCAGGTTCCGGCGCGGGTGAAGGGCGCGCGCCGGGCTGGGCGAGTTGGTCAGGGTTCGAGCACGTAGCGACCGCGCACCCCGCCCTTGGCCACGGCCCGGTGGGCGTGGGCGACCTCGTCCAGCGGCACGACCGCGTGCACTCGGGTCGGCAGCTCGCCGAACGCGGTGCGGGCGAGCAGGTCGCTCAGTCGAGCGCCGTCGGGATGCGCAACTACGGCGTGTACGGTGATCCCGCGCTCCGCGGCCGGTTTGGCGCTCGGCTGGACGCCGACGAAGACCCCGTCATCGCGGACCAAGGCGAGGCCCCGCTCCTGCAGCACCGCACCGTCGGCGACCGCGTCCCAGCCCGGCTCCGCGCGGGTGGTGAACTCGGCGCCGAGGCCGCGGACGAACTCCTCGTCCTCGGCTCTGGCCAGACCGGTCACCTGCCAGCCGCGGTCGGGTGCGAGCGAGGCGACGTACCCCCCGACCGCGCCGGCTGCGCCGGTCACCAGTAGCTGGTCGCCGTTGCCAGGTGCGTCACCGAGTAGATCGACGATCTGGGCGGCGGCCAGCCCGTTGAGCGGCACCGTCGACGCCGCGATCAGGTCCAGCCCGTCGGGAACGACGGCGATGTCGGAGGCCCGCACGACGAGCTGTTCGGCGTAGGTGCCGAAGTCTCGGTCGAAGCCGTCCACCAGGCCGGCGACCCGGGTGCCGGCCGCCAGGTTCACACCGGGGCCGGTGGCGACGACGGTCCCAGCGAAGTCCCAGCCCAGGCCGGTACGCTCGGGCTGGTTGATCAGCCCCATGGCGTGAAAGAGGCCACCTGCGACCCCGAGGTCGACGGGGTTGACCGGCGCGGCGGCGATCCGAACCCGGACCTCGCCGGGCCCAGGCTCGACGACGGGAACGTCAATGATCTCAATCGAGTCGGGTCCGCCCGGGGTGCGGACGGAGGCCGTGCGAAAAGTAGAGCTGCTCATGGCTTCGCCCCGTGGTTTGTGTTCGACGATTGACCTGCATCACTATGGGCGGGTAGCTCTCCAGCGGGAAGTACGCACCTGGAAGTGCGTAAGTCACCGCCCGGTACGAAGGAGCGGTCGATGCCAACGAGGACGGCGGCCCAGAAGCGAGCACAAGCGAAGGGTGACTACGACGCGTTCCTGGCGAGGTGCCCGAGTCGCCAGTTGCTCGACCAGATCTCCAACAAGTGGGTCGCGCTGATCCTGGCCGCGCTCGGCAGCGACGGCCCGCACCAACCCGGAGGCGACTGCGCCGGCGAGCCACGGTCGATGCGCTACTCCGAGCTGTCCCGCAGGCTGGCCGGGGTCAGCCAGAAGATGCTCACCCAGACGCTGCGCTCCCTTGAGCGCGACGGGCTGGTCAGCCGTACCGTGACGCCGACGGTGCCGGTCACGGTCACGTACGAGCTGACCGACCTCGGTCTCTCGCTCCACCACGTGATTCGCGGCATTAAGGTGTGGGCCGAGGCGCACATGGACGAGGTGCTCGCCAATCGCGAGGATTACGACACCCACATCGCCTGAACGCTCACCATCAGCTGTTCTTCAGGACGGGCGCGGCCCTGCCAAGAGCTCGCCGACCTGGACGACCGCGAACTCGACCTGGCCCTGGCCCTCCTCCCAGTTGGCGATCAGCGTGCAGTTCTCGTCGGCGGGCAGGTCGCCGCTCGACCGCTCGGTCCGCAGGTACATGAGCCCCGCATCGCCTTCGGTGCAGAAGAAACTCAGGTGGGCGAACAGCTCGGGCGGCGTGAGGTCGGCCAGCGCCTCCTGCCACTCCTCGGCTGCCTCCGCCTCGAGGGGAAGGAGGCTTTCGGGGCCCGTGCCGAGCGCGGTGGCGACCCGCATCGCGTCGAAGAGCGTGCCGTCCGAGACCAGCCGCGGGTGGCAGACGGTCCAGGTGCCACGCAGATCGGACGCGGCGAGGTCGTACCGCGCCAGCAGGGGAGCCAGGTCGCCGCCCAGGACGCGCCGGCCCGCGAAGCACGCCGCCGCGAGATCCGCCTCGAACTCCGGTGGCAGCCCGGCCTTGTCGAACTCGAAGACCGACCGGCTCGCGTCGAACTCCAGCAGCGGCTCGTCCAGGTCGAAGATCGGGCAGTCCCAGACGACCGGCTCGGCGCCGCGGAGGGCGGCCGGATTCACCCAGGCGGTGTCCTGCGCGAAGCCGAGCTCGTTGATGAGGTTGCCGCCGAAGAACGTCGCATAGACGGCGTCGGCGTCGAAACTCGCCAGCGGACGGCCGAGCAGGATCTCAAAGGCGCCGGTCAGCTGTTCTAGCCACGGGCCCGAGATGTTCGCAGGAGCAGAGTTCATGCCGGGACCATATAGGCCGGGCCCGTCATTCCAGATCGGGTTCGTCGCCCATGCGTGTGAGGCGACGAGCGGAGACTTCGGACCGGTTGAGGTTTCGGTATGAGTCCGAAGCGGGGAGACCGGGTCACAGTCCCGCCTCCTGACGACGAATGGGACGTCCGTTTCGGTACGAGCGATGCGGTGAAGGGCTGGGAGGACCCTCCGTCGCCGGCCCGCTGCCGCTGCGCGGTGGGTCGACGGTGTACGAGGTGATCAGAGCAGGGATGTGCGCGGTCGCATAACCTGTCGATCCCAGGACATGACCACCGGCTCGGGCGAAACCTCGCCGCTCAGCAGGAATTCCAGCAGGTCGGCCAGGTCGGTGGGAAGCACGCAGTCGCCGGTGGCGCGCAGTTCGGCCGATGTCCACCAGCGGAAGACGTCCAGCAGGGAGCGTTCGTGCTTCTCCATGCCCGAGACGTCCACGTGCACGGCGGGCACGCGTAGGAAAAAGAAGGAGTGCTCAGAGCGCATCGGCGTGCCGTCGTTGCGGATCCAGTCGCCCGCGCTGGTGGCCACGATCTGTCCCAGGGCGTCGGGGGCGACCTCGTGGCCGATCTCCTCACGGAGTTCTCGTGCGGCCGCCACGCACGGTGTCTCCCCGGGCTGGATGCCGCCTCCGGGGGTGTACCAGGCGTAGTGAGGGTCTTTGATGGACCTCAAGGCGCGGTACAGGAGGATCCGGTCACGGTCGTCGACGAGCAGGACGCGGGCCGATTTGCGCAGGATCTGTCGGGGGACGGGCATGACGATCATCCTTCCCTCTGGCCACGAGCGATGCGAGCCCATCAGGGCGACTGCTCCGCCTGGAAGCGGAAGGTCATGCGGGATATCCGCCGGCGCGTTCGGGTTGTCCGATCAATGCCGCGGTCGGGGCGTTCGGTGACAGCTGGAGCCTGCTCGTGCTGCGGGACGTGATGTTCGGGAATCGGCGCTACTTCAGGCAGCTGCTCGCCGGCTCCGAGGAGGGGATCGCCTCCAACATCCTGGCCGACCGGCTGAAGCGGCTGGTGAACGCCGGCCTGTTGACCCGCGAGGACGCGGGGCCGGGACGGCGGGCTGCCTACAGCCTGACCGAGGCCGCCTGGCCAAGGCATACGCCGCCGCGCTCTGACGCCCTGTGTGGACTTCCGGGTTTCCCGCGGAACCCGCTGATCAGCGCGTACGGTCCCGACGGGGCGGCGGCCTACCACCACGGCGGCTTCTTCTCGGAGCACCTGGGGCCGGCCCTCGACCGGCTCTCCCTGACCGCGCTTTCGACCGCCCGGTTGTCGGCCGCGCGGTTGCGGTGTGGTGCGATCTGTCTTTCCCGGCAGGGCGGGCGTACACGCCGGCGGAGGCCACACTTGTTCCGTCGATGGAGGACCGCCCCCCTCACGGCGGACGTCGCGGCGGCGGCCGGTCTTCTCGACATCCTGGCCGAGCTGTGACGCGTACCCTTGGAGAGCCATGAACCCGGACGACGCCGCGCCGGAGGCGCGCCTGCTGCGCCTGTTCGAAGGACATCGACTGACACCGGCTCAGCGGCGCATCGCGCACTGCCTTGTGCAGCACGCCGCGCAGGCGCCCTTCCTGTCCAGCGTGGAGATCGCCGAGCTGGCGGGGGTCAGCCAGCCGTCTGTGACGCGGTTCGCGATGACGCTCGGGTTCGACGGCTATCCGGCGCTGCGCAAGGAGATCCGGGGGCTCGGGCTGTCCGACGCCCAGGCTTCCGGTGAGAAGCGCGAGGACACGTCGCTGAGCGAGCCCCAGCGGGCGGTGCTTGCGGAGATCGCCAACCTCCAGCACCTGGCGGGGCTGCTGGCCGACATGGGGCCGGTCGCGCGGGCGGCCCGCCTGCTGGCCCCCTCCCGGCCGCTGCTCGTGCTCGGCCTGCGCGCCGCGGCGGCCCAGGCGGCGGGGTTCGCGTACTTCGCGAGCAAGGTGCACCCCGAGGTGCGCCTGCTCGACGAGGGAGGGTCCATGCTCGCCGACCGCATCGAGCAGGCCGCGGGCGCCGGAGCGACGGCCCTGCTGTGCTTCGCGCTGCCGCGCTACCCCGCCGAGCTGATGGAGGCCCTGTCCATCGCGCGGGAGGCCGGGCTCAGCGTGGTGACCATCGCCGACAGCGCCTTCGCGCCGGCCGCGGCCGTGTCGGACATCTTGCTGCCTGCGGCGGTGGGCACCCAGCTCGTCTTCGACACCGCCTGCGCGCCCATGATGCTCGGCCGGGTGCTGCTGGAGTCGATGGTCGACGAGATCCCGGGGGCCGAGGCCCGGCTGGAGGCGTTCGAGCACTCGGCGACGGAGCGGGGAGTCTTCGCCGACTAGGTATTGACTGAATCTATTCATTCTCATTAGATGTGAATGAATTACTTGCAGGGCACTGTGGAACAGTCGTAGTGCGACGGGTCCGGCACCGGCCGGCGGGGAGGTTCATCATGCAGAGCAGTGGTCCGCGTCCAGTCCGGGCGCCGCGCGGTACGACGCTGAACACGCGAGGTTGGCAGCAGGAGGCCGCCCTGCGCATGCTGATGAACAACCTCGATCCCGAGGTGGCCGAGCATCCCGACAAGCTGGTCGTCTACGGCGGCACCGGCAAGGCCGCCCGTGACTGGCCCTCTTTCGACGCGATCACCCGCACGCTCGGCACACTGAAGGCCGATGAGACGCTGCTGGTGCAGTCGGGCCGCCCGGTGGGCGTGATGACCACGCACGAGTGGGCACCCCGCGTCCTCCTCGCCAACTCCAATCTCGTGGGCGACTGGGCCACCTGGCCGGAGTTCCGGCGGCTGGAGCGACTCGGCCTCACGATGTACGGGCAGATGACCGCGGGCTCGTGGATCTACATCGGCACGCAGGGCATCCTCCAGGGCACCTACGAGACCTTCGCCGCCGTGGCGGCCAAGAGGTTCGGCGGCTCGCTGGCGGGGACGATCACTCTCACGGCGGGCCTGGGCGGCATGGGCGGTGCCCAGCCGCTCGCCGTCACCATGAACGGCGGCGTGGCGATCTGCGTCGACTGCGACCCGCGGTCGATCGACCGGCGCATCGAGCACCGCTACCTCGATGTCAGGGCTGCCGACCTCGACGAGGCCCTCCGTCTCGCCTACGAGGCCCGCGACCAGCGCAGGCCGCTGTCGATCGGGGTCGAGGCCAACGCGGCGGAAGCCGTACCGGACCTGCTCGCCCGCGGTGCGGAGATCGACATCGTCACCGACCAGACGTCGGCGCACGACCCGCTGGCCTACCTGCCGATCGGGGTGGCGTTCGAGGACATGGCCGCCGAGGCGGCCAAGGACCCCGAGGGCTTCACGACCAGGGCGCGCGAGTCGATGGCCAGGCACGTCGAGGCCATGGTCGGCTTCCAGGACGCCGGGGCCGAGGTGTTCGACTACGGCAACTCGATCCGCGGTGAGGCCCAGCTCGCCGGGTACGGCAGGGCGTTCGATTTCCCCGGCTTCGTCCCGGCCTACATCCGGCCGCTGTTCTGCGAGGGCAAGGGCCCGTTCCGCTGGGCCGCCCTGAGCGGCGACCCCGCCGACATCGCCGCCACCGACCGCGCGATCCTGGAGCTCTTCCCGGACAACGAGCCGCTGGCCCGCTGGATCCGGATGGCCGGCGAGCGCGTCCACTTCCAGGGCCTGCCCGCGCGGATCTGCTGGCTCGGGTACGGCGAGCGCGACAAGGCCGGCGAGCGGTTCAACGACATGGTGGCCTCGGGCGAGATCCAGGCGCCGATCGTCATCGGCCGCGACCACCTCGACTGCGGCAGCGTGGCCTCGCCGTACCGGGAGACCGAGGCGATGCTCGACGGCTCCGACGCCATCGCCGACTGGCCGCTGCTCAACGCCATGGTGAACGTCGCGTCCGGCGCGTCGTGGGTCTCCATCCACCACGGCGGCGGCGTCGGCATCGGCCGCTCCATCCACGCGGGCCAGGTCACGGTCGCGGACGGCACGGCTCTCGCGGGCGAGAAGATCCGGCGCGTGCTCACCAACGATC
This sequence comes from Microtetraspora glauca, assembly GCF_040656155.1. Lineage (NCBI taxonomy): Bacteria > Bacillati > Actinomycetota > Actinomycetes > Streptosporangiales > Streptosporangiaceae > Microtetraspora > Microtetraspora glauca. Next base: position 262,243 of record NZ_JBFALK010000012.1, on the reverse strand, counting down.
CGGGTATGGGCGTCATCCGGCACGTCGACGCGGGCTACGACCACGCGACCGAGGTCGCCGAGGAGCGCGGCGTGCGGATCCCGATGCGCGAGGGCGAGGAGGCGTGATCGATCCCGGACAGGTGGAGGACGACTTCCGCCTGATGTGGCGTGAGCTCCTGCCGGTGGGCCGTCACGGCACGACGGGCGGCTACCGCCGTCACGCGTGGACGGCCGCCGACGCCGACTGCCGCGCATGGTTCGAGGAGCAGGCGCGGCGGCGCGGCCTGACCTACGAGGTCGACCGGAACGGCAACCAGTGGGCCTGGTGGGGTGACCCGGCGGCGGGTGGCGCCGTCGTCACCGGCTCCCACCTGGACTCGGTGCCCGACGGCGGGGCGTACGACGGGCCGCTCGGTGTCATCTCGGCCTTCGCGGCGCTGGACGCGCTGAGGGCGCGCGGGGTGACGGGCGGACGGCCGCTCGCGATCGGCAACTTCAGCGACGAGGAGGGCGCCAGGTTCGGCGTGGCCTGCGTCGGGTCGCGGCTCATGACCGGTGTCCTCGACCCCGGCCAGGCGCGGGAACTCAAGGATGACCACGGCGTCACCCTCGGCACCGCCATGGAGCGCGCGGGACACGACCCCGACGCGATCGGCCGCGACGACGATCGGCTGGCCAGGGTCGCCGCCTTCGTCGAGCTCCACGTCGAGCAGGGCAGGAACCTGGGCGACGCCCAGGTCGGGGTGGCGTCGTCGATCTGGCCGCACGGCCGCTGGCGGTTCGACTTCCAGGGCCAGGCCAACCACGCGGGGACCACCCGCCTGGAGGATCGCCACGACCCGATGCTCGCCTTCGCGGCCGCGGTTCTCAAGGCGCGCGGGCAGGCGGAGCGCGCCGGGGCCCTCGCCACGTTCGGCAAGGTCTCCGTCGAGCCCAACGGCACCAACGCCATCCCCTCCCGGGTCACCGCGTGGCTCGACTCCCGCGCCCCGGACGCCGCCACGCTCGACATGCTGGTGAAAGAGATCACTCACGAGTCGCGGGCGACGGTGACCCGAGAGTCCTACACACCGCTCGTCGAGTTCGATGGGCGGCTCAGGGACCACCTGGTCGGGCTGCTCGGGGGAGTGCCGGTTCTTCCCACCGGTGCCGGGCACGACGCGGGCATCCTCGCCTCCGCCCTCCCCACGGCCATGCTTTTCGTGCGCAACCCGACCGGGGCGTCGCACTGCCCGGACGAGCACGCCGAGGAGGCCGACTGCCTCGCCGGGGTCGCCGCGCTGGCGCACGTCCTCGAAGACCTGCTGCGGGAGGCCGCGTGAACGGCCGTTTCTGGGCCAGGCACGCCTGGACGGGCGCGCTGGAACACGACGTCCTCATCGAGGTCACCGGCGGGCGGATCACCGCGCTCCGGCCGTCCGCCGCCCCCGGCGACGCGGTCGTCCTGGACGGCCTGGTCCTTCCCGGGCTCGCCAACGGCCACTCCCACGCGTTCCACCGGGCGTTGCGCGGGGCCACCCAGGCCGGCAGCGGCACGTTCTGGACCTGGCGGGAGACGATGTACCGCGTGGCGGCCGCCCTCACGCCGGACCGGTACCTCCAGCTCGCGCGAGCCGTCTACGCCGAGATGGCGCTGGCGGGGATCACCTGCGTCGGCGAGTTCCACTACCTCCATCACGCTCCCGGGGGCGTGGCCTACGGCGACCCCAACGCGATGGGTGAGGCGCTGATCGAGGCGGCGGAGCAGGCCGGCATCAGGATCACCCTGCTCGACGCGTGCTACCTGTCGTCCGGCTTCGGCCTCCCGCCCGACGAGACCCAGCTCAGGTTCAGCGACGGCTCCGCGGACGCCTGGGCCGAGCGGGTCTCCGCACTCAAGGACCGGGACCACGCCCGCGTCGGCGCGGCGGTGCACTCCGTCCGCGCGGTGCCCGCCGCCGGCCTCGGCGTCGTCGCCCGGTGGGCCGAGGAGAGGCGGGCGCCGATCCACGCGCACGTGTCGGAGCAGCCCGCCGAGAACGAGGCGTGCCTTGAGGCGTACGGTGTGACGCCGACCCGCCTCCTCGCCGACCACGGGGTGCTGGGCCCGCGTGCCACGGCCGTGCACGCCACCCACCTCACGCCCGAGGACATCGCGCTGCTCGGCGGCTCGGCGACCACGGTGTGCATGTGCCCCACCACCGAGCGGGATCTCGCCGACGGGATCGGGCCCGCACGCGACGTCCAGGAGGCGGGGTCGCCGCTGTCGCTCGGCAGTGACAGCCAGGCCGTCATCGACCTGTTCGAGGAGGCCCGCGCGATGGAGCTGAACGAACGGCTGCGCACCCGCCGCCGGGGGCACTGGACGGCCGCCGCCCTGCTGCGGGCGGCCACCGCCGACGGCCACGCGTCGCTCGGCTGGCCGGACGCCGGCCGGATAGAGGTCGGCGCGTTCGCGGATCTCGTCACCGTCTCCCTCGACTCCGTCCGCACCGCCGGTCCTTCGCACGGTCTGGAGACCGCGGTCTTCGCCGCCACCGCCGCCGATGTCACCGACGTCGTCGCCGGAGGCCGCGTGATCGTACGGCACGGCGTGCACAGGCTCGTGCCGGACGTGCCGGGCGAGCTTCGCGCGGCCGTCGCCGGGGCGGTGGCGTGATGGGCTCCCTGCTGATCACCGGAATCGGGAGCCTGGTCACCAACGACCCCTCGCTCGGGAACGGCCCCCTCGGCATCGTCACGGACGCCGCCGTCGTGGTCTCGGGCGAGGAGGTGGTCTGGGTCGGACCGGCGTCGCGTGCTCCGGCCGCCGACGACGCGTACGACGCCGGCGGCCGGGCCGTGATCCCCGGCTTCGTCGACTCGCACGCCCACCTCGTCTTCGCGGGCGACCGGACCGCCGAGTTCGACGCGCGCATGTCCGGCCTGCCGTACACGGCGGGCGGGATCCGCACGACGGTGGCGGCCACCCGGGCGGCGAGCGACGCGGAGCTGTCGGCGGGCGTGGCCCGTCTGATGGCCGAGGCGCTGCGCCAGGGCACCACCGTCATGGAGTGCAAGTCCGGCTACGGGCTCACCGTCGAGGACGAGGCGCGTTCCCTCAGGATCGCCGCCGCGCACACCGACGAGGTGACCTACCTGGGCGCGCACGTCGTCCCAGCCGAGTACACGGCCGACGCGTACGTGGAGCTGGTGACCGGGGCGATGCTCGACGCCTGCGCGCCGTACGCCCGCTGGGTGGACGTCTTCTGCGAGCGGGGGGCGTTCGACGGCGACCAGGCGCGGGCCGTGCTGGAGAGCGGTGTCAAGCGCGGCCTGGTTCCCCGGATCCACGCGAACCAGCTCGGCCACGGGCCGGGGGTGCGGCTCGCCGTCGAGCTGGGCGCCGCCTCCGCGGACCACTGCACGCATCTGACGGACGCCGACGTGGCCGCCCTCGCCTCCGGGACCACCGTCGCCACGCTGCTGCCGGGGGCCGAGTTCTCCACCAGGGCGCCCTACCCGGATGCTCGACGGCTGCTCGACGCGGGGGTGACGGTGGCGTTGTCCACTGACTGCAACCCGGGTTCGAGCTTCACCACAAGCATGCCGTTCTGCGTCGCGGTGGCGGTGCGGGAGATGGGGATGACACCCGATGAGGCGGTGTGGTCCGCCACACTCGGCGGCGCGCGAGCCCTGCGCCGCACCGACGTGGGGCGGATCACGGAGGGTGCGCGGGCCGACCTGGTCCTTCTGGACGCGCCTTCACACGTCCACCTCGCCTACCGCCCCGGTGTCCCTCTGGTCTCCGCGGTCTGGCGGCGCGGCAGGCAGGTGGTCTGAGCGGCCTGCCGAACGGCGGTGGCCTGCGAGAGATGGGCGGCGTGGGCGTACGGCAGGAGCGTGCCGCGACGGGAATCGATCACGATGGAGGGAGTCGCGAGGCAGGGGAGGACCGTGACCGCTGAGGGGCGACGTCGTCGCATCGGCCGACGGCGCGTGGGCGCGGACGGGCAAGGCGGCACGCCATGGACCCGTGGGCGGGTCCTCACGTCGGGTTCCGTCCTGGTCGCCGGACTTCTGGTCTTCCACGCCGCCGTGCCGAACACCGTGGGCAATCTCGGGAGCCTTGTGGAGACGTTCCTTCCCTGGCTCGGCCTGGCCGTTCCCGTGCTGCTCTGCCTGGCGATGCTGCGCCGCTCGGCCATCGCGGCGGCGGCCGCGGTGCTGCCCGCAGCGGCCTGGATCGCCCTCCTCGGTGGGCTTGTGCCGTCCGCGGACCGGGGAACGTCACATGATCTGACCGTGCTCCAGCACAACGTCAGTGACGAGAATCCCGATCCCGCGGGTACCGCGCGCGCCCTGACCCAGGCCGGAGCCGACCTCGTCGCTCTCGAGGAACTGACGCCCGCCGCCCTGCCCGTCTACGAGGCCGCTCTCGCGGCCGACCATCCCTACCGTGCCGTCGTGGGGACCGTCGGGCTCTGGTCGAGGTATCCCCTTGTCGACGCCCGGCCGGTGGACATCAGGCCGGATGGCATCGAAGGCGACTGGAGCCGCGGGTTGCGGTCCACCGTACGCGCGCCGTCCGGTGACCTGGCCGTGTACGTCGCCCACCTGCCCTCGGTCCGCGTTCGACTGGACGGTTTCAGCTCCGGCCGGAGGGACGCGAGCGCCGTCGCGTTGGGGCGGGCCATCGCGGCGGAGAAGCTGGACACGGTCATCCTGCTGGGCGATCTCAACAGCACCCTCGATGACCGCGGCCTGGCCCCGGTCACCTCGCGCATGATCCCGGCGGAAGAAGGCTTCGGGTTCAGCTGGCCCGCGGCCTTCCCCCTCGCTCGGATCGACCATGTCATGGCGCGCGCGGCGACGCCCACCTCCACCTGGACCCTGCCGGCCACCGGCAGCGACCATCTGCCGGTCGCGGCCCGCATCAGGCTCTGACCGGCGGAATCGGAGGCCGCCGCGAGTGTCCGCGCGCTGTCGCCGCCGACGTTCTCGCTGATCACGTCACGGCTCCCGGCCTGTGGTGCGGTCAGGAGACGCGGGTGGATTCCATGATCCAGTTGGTCTCCCAGGACTGCTCGCCGTCGTAGGAGAACGCCTGCTCCCACCGGCATGAATCCCCCGTGATCTCGGACCAGGTGAACCGTACCCGGATCGGGCGGCCGTCGTCGGTGTCGTCGGCGTAGAACGTGCCGACCCCGTCGACGAACCGGCCGACGACCGGAACGGGGTCGAGGCCGCGCATGCTGTTGATCCAGTGGAGGGACCACTCGTCCCGCTCGGCGTTGTACAGGCGAATCGTCGCGCCGTCGAAGTCCTTGGTCGGGAAGGCGATCTCGTCGAAGTTGCCCGCGCCGCCGAACACGCTGTGCGAGACGGACTTTCCGGGAAACTCCTCCCATTCGGTGCAGCCGACACCTCGCTTCAGGAGCCTGCGGTTGGCCACGTCCCAGGTGCCGATGTAGAAGTCGAAGTCGTTCACAGGCCAACCGGTCCTTCCGAGCGCGAGTCAGCGAGATATCCGTCGAGGTCAGGGGTGTTCGGGACGAACATGTGGCGAACCCAGGCGGCTCGCTCGTACTCCAGCGCGGGCAACTCCCACACACATCCGGCCCACCGCCGCGTCTCGGGCACGAAGTGCGAGGGGTCCTCGTCGGGGCAGCCGACGGCGGGTTGACCGGCGGCGGCCGTGTGCACCTCGACCACGTTGTCCCAGGCCCAGGTGTACGCGAGCAGGTAGGCGCCGGTGTCCGCACCCCTGTGGAGGACGATCCAGCCGGCCGGGGAGTCGTCGGCGGGCATGGGCACGAGGCGCGGCAGGAACTCGTAGGCGGCCTTCTCGACCTCGGGCTCGATCTCGTGGCCGGGCAGGTCGACGTGGTAACGCTTGTAGGGGCGGCCGCCGACGACCACGGGGTCGAGCGGCCGCATGTTCTTCTCGATGAATGCCATGAACGGACCGTATGGCGCGTCCACTGACACGTATTGTCAGCGGATGCGAGCTTCTCGGCTGCTGTCGATCCTCCTGCTGCTCCAGTCGCGCGGCCGCCTGACGGCCCGGCAACTCGCGGACGACCTTGAGGTCAGCGTCCGTACGATCTATCGCGACGTCGAGTCGCTGCACACCGCCGGCATCCCCTTGTACGGCGATGCCGGACACCAGGGTGGCTACCGGCTTCTCGACGGGTTCCGCACCAAACTGACCGGACTGACGGCTCAGGAGGCCGAGGCGCTGTTCCTGGCCGGACTGCCGGGACCGGCCGCCGAACTCGGCCTCGGCGCGCTGGCGGCGGCCGCCGAGCTCAAGATCGAGGCCGCCCTCCCGCCCGCTCTGCGTGAGGGGGCCCGGCGCGTACGGGAGCACTTCCACCTCGACGCGCCCGGCTGGTATCACGACGGCGATCGGGCACCCCACCTCCCCGAGGTGGCCGAGGCCGTCTGGAACAAGCGCGTCCTTCACGTGCTCTATCGACGGTGGGCCGCGCCGTCCGAGGTCGAGAGAACGCTGGAGCCGTACGGGCTGGTCCTGAAGGGTGGGAAGTGGTACCTCGTGGCCCGATGCGAGGGCGCGATGCGGACCTACCGGGTCAACCAGATCCTCGACCTGCGGGTGACGGACGAGACGTTCGAGCGTCCGGACGGCTTCGACCTGGTCGGATACTGGCGCGAGCATCTGGTGGACTTCCGGTCGCGGCTGTTCCAGGGCCACGCGGTGATCCGCCTGTCACCGGAAGGGCGGGAACGGCTCCGCGACCTGATGAGCTCGGCCGTGATCAGTGCCGTGGATGAGACGGCCGGCGTGCTCGACGATCGGGGCTGGAGCACGGCCACGGTGCCGATCGAGTCGCTGACGCACGCGCAGACGGAGTTCCTCAAGCTCGGGGCCGAGGTCGAGGTCCTGGAGCCCGCCGAGCTCCGGCGGAAGCTGGCCGAAACCGCGAAAGCCCTGGCCGCTCTCTACGCGCCCTGACATGCCGTCCCCGCCGCGGACGCGTGGCTCCCCGACGACCGGTTCATCTCCCGCTGCCCGGCGCTCTCGTCAAGCATCGTGCACACGCTGCCGCTTCCACTCCCGACTGATCCAGCGAGTGGCGGAGACGATATGGGGGCATTCGCGCGGAAATGCTCCCCGTGCCGTGTCCACTCCCGGCATAACGCATGATCTGTGACGGTAGGCTCGGCTGCGATCACCTCTCCGCGAAGATCACCCGAAGGGCCGAGGTCGGTACGCCGTGAAGCTGTCCACGGGTAGCCCGGACATGAGCTCTCGATTCGATCTCTCGGAAGCCGAGTCGGATTTCTTCGCGAAACATCTGAGTTACGACCGATGTTATGCGGTGACTCATCTGACCCACTGGCTGGTGACCGCACTGTGTGGGGATTCGGACCGCAATGCGCTCGTGCGGGAATTCGCCGAGGGTGGGAATCCCGAAAACCTTCCGGAGCCGGCCTCGGCGATCATCAGACGTCACGCGCCGATCGCCGTCGTCATGAACAGGTTTTATCGAAAGCTGCAGACGGAAAGCCGAACGACCTTGTATCCGGTCGATGAGATCAAAAAAGTCTGGCCCGCGGCAGAAGGCGACCGACGGCGGTGAGGATCGCGTGATGAGCTACCTGAGTCTGCTGCGCGGTCCCTACGTGACCCGGTTGCTGGTGGGAACACTGGTCGGGCGCCTACCCAGCGCCATGGCGGCCCTGGCGATCCCGTTGGTGCTCAGACAGTCAGGCGCGACCTACGGACTCATCGGTCTGGTGGTCGGCGCCTTCGCCATCGCCGCGGCAGTGGGAGGCCCACTGCTCGGCCGTCTGGTGGACAGGGCGGGCCAGGTTCCCGTCCTCGTGCCGTCCGCCGCCGTGGCCGGTGCCGGCCTGATCGCCATCGCGGTCGCGCCCTCCGAACCGGCGATCGTCTTCGCGGGCGCGGTCCTCGCGGGCGCGGCGACCCCGCCGCTGGAACCCTGCCTACGAGCGCTGTGGCCGCATATCGTCGCCCCTGGTCGGCTGGAGTCGGCCTATGCCCTGGACTCGGCCTCGCAGGAACTGGTGTTTGTCGGCGGTCCGCTGATCGTGGCCGGCTGCGTGGCCGCCGGGTCGCCCATCGGCGCCCTGTGGGTCGGAGCGTTGTTGGGCGCCTTGGGAGTGCTCGTGGTGGTCACCGCGCCACCCACCCGGAGGTGGAGAGCGCCGGCCCGGTCCGCCGACTGGCTCGGCCCGCTGCGCAGCCGGGGTCTGGTCCTCCTGCTGGGGAGCCTCACCGGGGTCGGCGTGGCCATCGGCACACTCAACGTCCTCGTGGTCTCCTACGCGGAACAGCACCCGGTGCCGGGCGGGGCGCCCACCCTGCTGGCTCTGAACGCCGGGGGAGCCCTGATCGGAGGTCTGGGCTACGGAGCCGTGCGCTGGTCGTCCTCGCTTCCCCGGCGGACGCTGCTGCTGACCGTGGGCCTGGCGGGCGCGTACGCGCTGCTGTGTCTCGTGCCGTCCCCGCCGTACATGGCCGGCGTGATGATCGTCACCGGACTCTTCCTGGCACCCGTGCTGACGGCGACCTTCGTCCTGGTGGGAGAGCTCGCGCCGGCCGGAACCGTCACCGAGGCCTTCGCCTGGCTGGTCACTCTGATGACCGCCGGAATGGCGTTGGGATCGACCGCCGTGGGCACCGTCCTCGAACGCGCCTCAGAGTCCTGGGCGGCCTCCTGCGGGGTCGTGGGAGCTTCCGTGAGCGTCCTCGCGCTGCTGATCGGACAACGACGCCTCTCCGCGGAGAGCATCGGGCGTGCGGAGGCGCCGACGAGCGCCCCCGCGTGATCCAGAGCCCTCCGCCGCACGCATTCGCGCATCTCGGCGGCAGGGGAGCGCGTCTGCTCGCCGGACAGCCGTCACGGTCTCATTCGGGTGCCCGTACGCTGCCGATGCCCAGCGTGGTGACCGACGGCAACATCCCCGACTCGAACACCGCGCCGAGGACGGGCAGGTTGAGCCGGGCGAGCCGTTCCGCCGCCTCGACTCCGAGGGAGCGCCACGGCCCGGCGGCCAGCTCGTCGGTGGTCCGCTCGACCTGGTCGCGCAGCGCTCGGCCCGCCGGGGTGGCGACGCCGTCCGCGTCGACCAGGCCGCGGGTGGCCAGCCGGTCGTGGGCGGCCGCCCATTCCTCGGCGCTCCAGCCGCGTCCCTCGAAGTTGGCCGCAGGTGCGGCGCCGATCGCCGCGAACGAGACCAGCGCCTCGCACGCGTCCAGGCCGGCGGCCGCCAGAGCGGCCAGGTGCCCGTCGCCTCTGTGCTCGCGCAGCACGGTGTACGCCTGCCAGAGCGCGAGGTGCGGTTCCTCGGGCCAGGGCAGGTCGAGGTTGGCGGCGGCGAGGGGCCGGTGGGCGACCGCGGCGCTCTCGGCGGCCGCGACGGCGAGTTCCGCGGCTTCGGCGATCTCGGGGATGGAGATCCTGTCGCCGAGGAGGTCATGGAAGGTGCGGTCCATCGCGCGCAGCCGGGCCGGGAGCACCTGTTCGGGCGATGCCGTGTCCCAGATGCCCGGTACGTGCTCAGCGATCATCGTCGGGCTGAAGCTGTAGTAGATGGCGGCGACCAGCTTCGGCCCCGCGGCGCCGAGCGGTGCCGTACGCCAGGCGAAGTAGCTCGGCCAGCGCGACTCGACGTCGTAGCCGAGCTGCGCGGCCTCGTCGAACGCCGCGGGAGAGAAGTAGAGCGTCGCGTGTACCGGCTCGATCTGGTGCCACATCTGCCGGGCCAGCCTGGAGTATTCGGACATCGCTGTCTCCGTCATCACTGTCTAGATAGGATTTGATGGTGACTCTAGATCTTTGGCGCATCACTGGTCAACCCCAAGTAGACAGTTATGTCGGGGGCAGGATCGAGCTGGCCGCGCTGCTGGTGAACCGACTGGTCATCACCTCGGCTCATGGTCGCGAGGTGAGGCCGCCGACCTCGGGGGCTGATCGGCTGGCCGCGATCAACGCGGAGGCGGTCGCGACCGGCGGGGTTCCGCGCGCGCTCCCGAGCGCTCTCACCACCGAGGACGCCGATCGGCTGGCCGCGATCGCCGCCGAGTTGTGTCCGGCGTTCGGCATGGGCGACGCCGCGCTCGCCTCCGTCGTGGGCACGCTCAACGACATGCTGGTACGGCACGGCGCCGTGCCCAACCTGCACGGCGATCCGGACCACCCCTACAGGCTGGCCTTCCACCGGGCCGACGCGACGCGGGTGGACGCGTGGGCGGCCGACATGGGCACGGCGCTGGCCATGGTCATCGGCGTCGGTCAGGCCGCCCGGCTCGGCGTCTGCCAGGCGGACGGCTGCGACCTGGTCTTCCTCGACACCACACGCAACGCCTCGCGCCGGTTCTGCGACCTGTCCTGCCAGAACCGGGCCAAGGCCAGCGCCTACCGTGCCAGAGCCAGGCAGCAGACCGCCCGCCGATCAGCGCAGGGCGAGGAAGTGCGTCCCGACCCCGCTTGACGCCCTGACCCTACGCGGATGTCGCCACAGGCTCCCTGGCGTCCGCCGGTAACGATCCGGCCCTCTGATCACGAAGTTCGATCGTCGGCCGGATGCGGCTTATGCTCGACGAGCGATTTCAGGGACAGGGGGTCGGGTGTCTGTTCGACGACTGTCGTCCGTTCTCGCCGCGCTGCTGCTGATCGGGTCGGTGCCACTGGCCTCGGCCGGGCCGACCACAGTGCGCTGGCCTCGGGTGCCCACCGCGTGCCAGGAGACGTCACGCGGCGGTGTTCCCGCCTCGTTCGGATCGCCCGTCGCGATGGACATGGGCGGCCACGCCAACGTGACCTCGGTGGCCGTGGGTGAGCTCGACGGCCGGCCCGTGGCGGTCAGCGCGGGCGTCGAGCGCACCATCCGCGTCTGGGACCGGGCCACCCTGAAACCGATCGGAGACCCGATCCCCGGGAACGGCCCGGTGGCGTACGGCAGCGTGAACGGCAGATCGGTCATCCTCGGCCAGGGCCACAGGTCGCTCCGCATGTGGGACGCGACCACCCACCGGCTCATCGGCGGACCACTCCCCACCGGGCGGATCGTCTCCATCGCGTTCGGGGAGTTCGACGGCAGGCCGATCGCCGCCACGGCGGGCATTGACGGCGCCCACGTGTTCGACCTGGCGACCGGCCGTGAATTCGGGCCGCCCATCATCGGTGGCTCCGGCTTCAGCGCCGTCGCGCTGACCCGCGTCGGGGGTGTCCTGGTGGTGCTGACCGGAACGACCGACAATGTGACCGTCTGGAATCCGGTCTCGGGGAAACCCGTCGGGAAACCACTCGTCCTTGAGGACGAGTTCGTCCAGACGATCAGAACGATCAAGACGACCGTGATCGGCGGTCGTCCGGTAGCCCTGATCCCCACGCCCGACCTCGGGGTGATCAGCTGGGACCTGATCACGCGTCAGGCGACTCCCCATTCGATGAAGGGGACGTTCGACGCCCCCTCACTCGCCCGGCTGAACGGCCGGACCGTATTCGTCTCGGCCGAGCGCATCGAGGGCGCGGCCACCGACACTCGCGGGTCGAGGCTCAAAAGCGCGATCGCGGTCATCGATCCGGCCACCGGTGAGAGGCTGTCGTCCTTCGAGATCCCGGGACACGTCACATCGCTGACGGCCGGTGATCTCGGTGGTCGCCCCGTGATCGTGACCGGCGGCCGCGACAACGCCGTACGCGCGTACGATCTCGCCACCGGCCGGGAACTCGCGCCGCCGGCCGCCGGAGGGCCCAACGGCTTCGTCTACGCGCTGGGCGCCGACCTGTACGGCAGGCGGGTCCTGGTGGCCTGGGGGACCGACGACGACGGGACCCTCGGCGTGTGGGACCTCGGCGGCGGCAAACCGCTGGGCGCTCCGGCGAAGCTGCCCGGCCGCATCACCTCGTTCACGGTCGGCACCTATCGCGGGCGGGTGGTCCTGGTCGCGGGGATCGGCATCGGAGATCCGTCGATCCGGATGTTCGACATCGCCGCTCGCACGCCGATCGGGGAACCTCTCGTCGGCTACGACCACTTCGCCAGCGGGGTCGCGATCACCGAGGTGGACCGCCGAGTCCTCGTCGTCGGAGCGGGTGACGGGTTCGCCGGTCCGGTCGTCGTTCCTCCGGGGGCGGTACGCGTCTGGGACTTCGCTTCGGGAACACTGCTGCATGACCTCACCGTCAGGAAGGGCCCGGCAGGGCAGTTGGCCCTCATCCGCCTCGCGGGCCGGCCGGTCGCGGTGACCTTCAGCGCCGATCGCGCCCGGCTCTGGGACGTCGGCACGGGAAAACGGATGGCGTCGTTCCGCATCGCGAAGAGCGAGCACTCGGCCCCCGTGGAGATCGCCCGGTTCGACTGCACGACGGTGGCTCTCGTGGCCACGGGCAGGACCGTGGAGCTCTACGACCTCACCACGGGCGAGCAGATCGAGCGGCCGTTGCTCGGCCACTCCAAGCAGGTCGGCAACATCGCCTCAGGGCGGGTCGGCGGCGTCCCGATCGCGGTCACCTATTCACTGCAGGACAAGAGCATGAGGGTCTGGGATCTCACGACCAGTCGGCAGGTCGGCACGCTTGAGCGTCCGCCCGGACTCCTCGGCTCCCTTTCGATCGAATATCTCGGTGGTCGTGCCGTACTCGTCGGCGGGGGCGACGAGGCGCTGTGGACCTGGGATCTGGGCCCGGCCGCGTAGCCGGTCGTGACGGTGTCATCCCGTCGCCGGGCGTCGAAGGGCGCCGCTCGCCGTAAAGCACCACACATGGGCCAGAATCGCTCTCGTGCAGTTCGGCATCCTGGGACCGCTGGCGATCCGGACCGCCGAGGGGGAATCGATCTCCGTCGGCGGATTGCGGCCGCGCGCGCTCCTCGCGTTGCTCCTGCTCGACGCGGGTCGGCCGGTCGGCGTGGAGCGGCTGATCGACGGTCAGTACGGCGACGACCCTCCGGCGGGGGCGGCGGGCGCGATCCAGGCCCATGTGTCCCGGCTCCGCCGCAGCCTGCCCGCGGATCTGATCGAGTTCAACGGCGCCGGATACCGGCTCGCGGTCGACCCCGACGACGTGGACGTCCACCGGTTCGAACGGCTCTCCCGCGAGGGGCACCGGCTCCTGGCCGCGGGACACCACGAGCGAGCCGCGAGATCGCTCAGGGACGCGCTGGGGTTGTGGCGAGGTCCCGCGCTGGCGGACGTGGCCGACGCGCCCTTCGCGCCGCCGCAGGTGACCCGCCTGGAGGAGGTACGGCTGGCGGCGCGGGAAGACCTCGTCGAGGCCGAGCTCGCACTCCCCGAGGGCACCTCGACGGCCGAACTCCGGCAACTCGTGGCGGCCAACCCGTTGCGCGAACGGCTGCGCGGCCAGCTCATGCGGGCACTGCACGCCTCCGGACAGCAAGCGGCGGCGCTGGCCGTGTTCGACGAGGCCAGACGGCTGCTCGCGGACGAGCTCGGCGCCGATCCCTCGCCCGAGCTGGCGGCGCTCCACCTCGCGATCCTGCGTGGCGACGAGCCACGGGGACGGGCGACGGGCCGCCGACTCCCCGCGCAGCTCACCAGCTTCGTCGGGCGGGCGGCGGAGCTGGACAGGATCGACTCGCTCAGGGACTCCCGGCTGATCACCCTGACCGGTCCCGGCGGAACGGGCAAGACCAGGCTGGCGATCGAGGCGGCCCGCCGCCGGGGGCGGGACACCTGTTTCGTGGACCTGTCACCGCTCGACGACGGCGGCCAGGTCCCGCAGGCCGTACTGGGTGCGCTCGGCCTGCGCGAGACGGGCCTGCGGTCGTTGGACCTCGGCCGGAGTGATCCGACCGACCGGATCGCGGCCGCCCTGGCGGATCATGAGCTCCTGCTCATCCTGGACAACTGCGAACATGTGATCGCTCCGGCCGCCGTCCTCGTCCGCCGGCTGCTCGACGCCTGTCCCGGGCTGGCCGTACTGGCGACCAGCCGCGAGCCGCTCGGGCTCACCGGCGAGAGGCTCGTTCCGCTGGTGCCGCTGGCCGTGCCGCCGCCGGGCACGGACCTCGACGAGGCGGCCGGCTACCCCGCCGTACAGCTGTTCGCGGACCGTGCCGCCGCCGTACGGCCGGGCTTCGCGATGCGGCCCGAGGTCGTCGAGATCTGCGCGACGCTGGAGGGCCTGCCGCTGGCCATCGAACTGGCCGCGGCGAGAGTGCGGTCGTTCACGGCTCCGGAGATCGCCTCGCGCCTGAAAGAGCACGGCAGGTTCGCGCTGCTGTCGCGCGGCGACCGCACCGCGGCGGTCCGCCACCAGACCCTGTACGCGGTGGTGGAGTGGAGCTGGAGCCTGCTCAGCCCTGACGAGCGGGAGATGGCCAGGCGTTTCTCGGTGTTCTCGGGCGGGGCGTCGATCGAGGCGGTGGAGCGGGTCTGCGGACCCGGCGAGGTGCTGGCCGATCTGGTGGACAAGTCTCTCGTCGAGGCGAGCGGCGGACGCTACCGGATGTTCGACACGATCCGCCTGTTCTGCGCGGAACGGCTGGCGGAGGCCGGGGAGGAGGAGCGGCTGCGCGACGCGCACGCCGCGTACTTCCTCGACCTGGCGCAGCGCGCCGACCCGTGGTTGCGGCGGGCCGAGCAACTCGACTGGCTGGCCCGGCTCGCCGTGGAGCACAGCAATTTCGGGGCCGCGTTGCGCCATGCCGTACAGACGGATCCGGAGACGGCCCTGCGGCTGATCGCCGCCCTGTCCGCGTACTGGTGGCTGAGCGGCCGCCGCGGCCAGGCGGCCTCGTCCGCTCTCAGCCTGCTCGGGTCGCTGGGAACCGAGGCACCCGCGCGGATGGAGGAGGAGTACGTCCTCTGCGTGCTGCAGGCAGTACCGGATGCGTCTCCTGCGCAATGGGCGCGGGCCGAGGAGATCATGCGATCGCTGGACCGGGAGCTGCGGCACCCGTTCGCGGCGGTCATGTGGGGAATGGTCGCGGGGCCTCCGGCACGCGACTCGGCCAGGACGCGGCAGTTCGGCTCCGACCCGTGGAGCCGGGCGATGGTGTCGCTGGGGCGGGGGATGCTGAACCTGCTCGACGGCAGGGTGGCCGACGCCGAGCGGGAGCTGACGGATACGCTGGAGAGCTTCCGTGTGGTAGGTGAACGCTGGGGAACGGCGCAGGGGTTCGAGTGGCTGGGGACGATCGCCAGTTGGCGGGGTGACTGGGCGCGTGCCAGGTGGTTGTGGGGGCAGGCCCTGGATCTGCAGGAGCAGCTCGGCGCCCTGGACGAGATGGTGGACGTGCTCTGCCGCAGGGCGAGTGGGTTGCTGCGCGAGGGCGACTTCCCCGCGGCCGATGCCGACCTGCGGCGTGCCGCCGAACTGGAGCGCAGGACGGGCAGATCGCACCGGCCGGCCCTGATCGCGCTGGGCAGGGGCGAGCTGGCCCGCGTCCAAGGTGATCACAGCGAAGCCCGCGCCCACTACACGGAGGCGCTGAGCATCGTCAGCCCCGGCACCTATGTCGGCGAGAGTGTCAGGCTGCAGGTGCTCTCCGCGCTGGGACGGCTGGCCGAGGCCGAGGGAGACCTCGCGGAGGCCGGGCTCCGCCACGGCGAGGCGCTCGCACTCGCGCACGCGGTGCCGGCGGCGGACCTCGCCGACGTCGCCGAGGGGCAGGCGGGGCTGGCCCTGCTCGACGGCAGGGCGGAGCGAGCCGCGTTCCTGCTCGGGGTGGGGGTGGCGCTGCGCGGCATGGCCGTGGTCGGCGATCGTGACGTCGCCGGGGTCGCCGCGGGCGCGACGGAGGCCATCGGCGCCGAGAGGTTCGCGGCGGCGTTCGCCAGGGGCGCCGCGTTGGACCGGGACCGGGCGCTGACAGCCCTCTCCTGAGTGTCAGCCGGTTGTCGCCGGGCTGTCAGCGCTCCTGGCGAGGCTCTGGGACATGAAGAACGTACTGATCTCCGGCGCCAGCATCGGCGGCCCCGCCCTGGCCTACTGGCTCAACCGCTACGGGTTCGACGTGACCGTGGTCGAGAAGGCCCCGGCCCTGCGTCTTGGGGGCCAGGCCGTCGACTTCAAGGGCGAGACGCACCTCACGGTGCTGGAACGCATGGGAATCCTGGAGGACGTACGGCGGCTGCAGACCGGCGGGACCGACCAGGAGATCGTCGACGCGGACGGCCGCAGGCTGACGGTGATGCCCGGCGAGTTCACCGGCGGCGAGCTCGAGATCCAGCGCGGCGCCCTGTCCCGCCTGCTGTACGAGAGGACCCTCGCCGCCGGATGCGCGTACGTGTTCGGCGACTCCATCACCTCGCTCACCGAGACCGAGGGCGGCGTCCACGTCACGTTCGAGCGCGGTGCTCCGCGCACCTTCGATCTGGTCGTGGGCGCGGACGGGATCCACTCCAACGTCCGCCGCCTGGCCTTCGGCCCCGAATCCGACTATGTCCGCTACCTGGGCTATTACTACGCGTTGGCCGACATCTCGCAGGATTTCGGGAAGGTCGCCATGATGTACAACGAGCCTGGCAGGCTGGTCTCCACCGGGGGGCCCGCGGCCGCGGCGTTCTTCGCCTTCGCCTCGCCGCGGCTCGACTACGACCGGTACGACACCGAAGAGATGAAGCGGATCGTGATCGACGCCTATGCCGGGATGGGCTGGCGAACTCCCGACGTCATCGAGGCGGTGCGGCACGCGGGCGACTTCTATCTCGACTCGATCAGCCAGGTCAGGATCGATCACTACGCCAAGGGCCGCGTGGTGCTGCTCGGCGACTCCGCGTACGGCAACACGCTGGGCGGGTTCGGCACCGGGCTGGCCATGGTGGCCGCGTACGTGCTGGCGGGCGAGCTCGCGGCGGCCGATGGCGATCACCGCGTCGCCTTCCGGCGTTACGAGGAGGAGTTCCGCGGCTACGCCAAGATCGCCAAGAACGGCAACGCGGGTCCTTTCCTGGCTCCCCGTACGCGGCGCGGGATCTGGATGCGTAACTGGATCTTCAAGGCCGGCTTCCTGTTCAAGATCATGATGAGGATGACGGACAAGTTCGCCACCGACATCACGCTCAAGGACTACCCGTCCCTGGTGCGCCGCTGATCCCGATCACGAGCGGCCGGGTTCGGCGTCGCGGGCCGCGCCGCGGGGGTGCCGCCCCTGGCGTGCGCGGATCCGGACGATCGACCAAGCGGCACCCGGCCCGCGCGGGTTACGGCGAATGGTCGGTTCCGAGGCGTCCGGGGCGCAGGTCGGCGCGCAGGCGTGCGCCCTTCGCCCTTCGGTCCGGCTCGGTCACGACCAGGGTGCCGCCGTGGGCGCGGGCGATGTCCCTGGCGATGGCCAGCCCCAGGCCGGAGCCGCCCTCGTCCCGCGCGCGTGCCTCGTCGAGCCTGGTGAACCGGCCGAACACCGACTCGCGATGCTCGACGGGGATGCCGGGGCCGTCGTCGACGACCTCCGCGCTGCGATGGGCGGCTGTCAGCCCTCGTGGGCTGTCAGTCCTCGTCGGCGGGCAGGGCGAAGAGCCGGATATGGAGGGGGCGTGCGTCCGGCGGGGCGTCCTCCGCCCGATGGCTGTACTTCATCAACAGCGCGATGTAGGCGTCGAAGAACTCCTGGAACTCGGCCTTCGTCATCCGGCCGAGCCCGCGCGACCCCTTGGCCCAGTCGGGATCACGCCGGTACGCCTCCGGAAAGCGCTCGAACAGCACACGGTCCTCGTCCATGCCGATCCGGTGGAACTCGGCGAGCACGGGGCGGTCCTCGGGGGCGAGCTGGTCGGGCGTGGGCAGCCGCATGTCACGCGGACCATCGGCCTTGCGCCACCAGCGCTCCCTGCCGGTCGAGCGCTCAGGGATCTCCTCGATGAAGCCGTACTTCTCGAGTTGGCGCAGGTGATAGCTGGTCGTGCCCGTCTTGGCGCCGAGCAGCTCGCCGAGCGTCGTCGACGTGGCGGGACCGTGCACGTTGAGGTGGCGCAGCATGAGCCGCCGCATGGGGTGGGCCAGCGCCTTGAGACGCGCGGGGTCGTCGAGCAGGAACGACTCCTCATCCTTCATGACGAGCAGCCTAGTACCGCAGAACGATATCTGCAGATAACTGTTTGCCGAAACTTCTCTGCAGAATATTGTCGGCAGCATGAGACGAAGCCTCCTGGCGGTGGTCGCCGCCCTCTTCCTGCTCGCCACTCCCGCGGCAGCGGTGGCGGCCACCGAGCCTCCGCCCGCCGTACCGCCCGACCTGAAAGCGACGGAGGTGAGCTTCCGCGGCGAGGGAGGTCTCACCCTGCACGGCACGGTCCTCTCGCCCGCCTCGGCGAAGCCCGCCCGGCCCGGCATCGTCCTCGTCCACGGCGCGGGTACGGCCACGCCCCGTACGAAGCTGCTCAACGAGGCCGTCGGGTTCGCCCGCCAGGGGCTGTCCGTTCTGATCTACGACAAGCGGTCCGAGGGCTATTCGCTCTTCCAGCGGTCGTACTCGCAGCTCGCCGACGACGCGCTCGGCGGCGTGGCCGCGCTGCGGTCCCAGCCGGGCGTCGACCCGGCGAAGGTCGGGATCTGGGGGCTCAGCGAAGGCGGCTGGGTGGCGCCGATCGCGGCCTCCCGTTCGAAGGACATCGCCTTCGTCGTGCTCGTGGGCGCGAACAGCCTGCGACCGCTGCGCCAGCAGACCTGGGCCGTGGCGGCCGGGCTGCGCAAAGCCGGTGTTTCGGGCCCGCTCGTCGACCGGACCGAGCTCAACCTGTACCGGACCCTCGCCGACGGTGGCATGTTCCCCGAGCCGTACTACGACCCGGAGCCGACCATTGCCGCTGTGCACCAGCCGCTGCTCGGCATCTGGGGCGTCCACGATCTGCTGACTCCGCCCCGGGAGAGCCCGCCGGGTTTCGCCAAGGCTCTGGAGAAGGGCGGGAACCGGCACTACACGTTCCGCTTCTTCCCCGATGCCGACCACGCCGCGCACCTGACCCCTGACGGCGGCGTCACCCGGCTGCCCGAGCTCGCCCCCGGCTACGCCGAACTGGTCGGTTCCTGGGTCCGGGACGTGACGGCGGGCCGGCCGCCCGTCGCGCAGACGTCCGGACCCGCGCCCGTACAGGAGTCCCTGACCGTGCCGGTGGATCCGCCGGCACGGTGGGAGTCCGCGCCGGTGCAGCTCGCGGCTCTGGTGCTGCTCGTCGTCGCGTTCGCCGCCTATCCCCTGATCGCGCTGGTGCGTCGCCTGCGCGGCGGCTCGCGGGTGCCGGTGAGCAGGGCCGCACGACTCCTCAGCGCCGGAGGGCTCGCGACGGTGCTCGGGTCGTTCTCCTACCTGTTCTATCTGGTGATGACCGGCGGCAAGCTCGCCGCTCCCGGGCCCGTACTGGCCGGGCGCCCGCTGATCTGGCTCGCGTTGCAGGCTCTGGCGGTGGCTTCCGTGGTGGCCACCGTTCTCACCGCGCTGGCCTGGCGCCGCGACCGCGGCTCCGTGGCGCGAGGCGAGAGGGTACGGCTCGGCCTCCTGCTCACCGGCGGGCTGGTGTTCATCCCGTGGGCCCTCTACTGGGGCCTGCTGCTCCCGTGACAACCGGTCGGATCTCCGCGGCGCCGCTCATGCCCGGGGCGCGTACCTCGGGCAGGGCCAGAACGGTCAGGTTGACGGCCGCGACGAGCACCGCCGCCGTCAGGAGGGGGATCGTGGTTCCGGCCCAGGCGGCGATGGGGGCGGCCAGCGCCAGGCCGAGCGGCCGGGCGGCGAACGAGATCAACGCGTCGAACGATCCCACCCGGCCCAGCGCCTGTTGCGGGATCCGGCGCTGCATCGCGGTCTCCCAGAGCGGGATCAGCAGGCCGAGCCCGAGCATGGCGACGAAGTAGGCCGCCGCGACGACCGCCGTCGGAGCCGAGATCGCGAAGGCTGCGAGCGGGCACGCGTACAGGGAACCTCCGATCGCTGTGACGACCAGTGGTCGCCGGATGGGCAGCCTCGGGGCGAGAGGGATACCGAGCACCATCGCCACCGTCCCGGCCTGGACGATGATCACCCAGGCCGACTCGCCTCCCAGTGATCGGACCGCGATGATCGGTCCGAGCGTGAGGAGGAAGCCCGCGCCGAGATGCCAGACGCCGTGGCCGGCCAGGCTGGTCAGGAACCACCGATGCCGCCTGGCCTCCGCCCAGCCTTCGCGGAGATCGGCGAGGAAGTGTCTGCGCGTGACGACGCGGGGAGCCGTGACCAGCCCGCCCAGGGTCACGGCGGAGCCCGCGAAGAGAATGCCGGTGATCAGGAAGGACCACCCGGCTCCGGCCCACAGGGTCAGCCCTCCGGCGAGCGCGGGACCCGCCATCTGCATGAGCCCGTTGACGACTCCGATCCTGGCGTTGATCCGGAGCCGGTCCTCCGCGGGGACCACGCTCGTGACCAGAGGCGACACGGCGGGTACGCCGAAGGCCACGGCGACGCCGGTCAGCCCGGCCAGTCCGGCGAGTTCGCTGACGGACGGGTCGCCGAGCAGGAGCCTGATCCCGATCGCGAGCTGGGCGGCACATCGTGCCAGGTCGGCGGCCAGGATCACACGCCTGGGCGACAGCCGGTCGGCCAGTACGCCGCCGATCGGGAGCAGCAGGAGCATGGGCAGCATCTCGGCGGCGAGGACGACGCCGAGATCGACGGCCGAGCCGGTGCTCCTGATGACCGCCAGGGTCAGCCCGGTGGGGATGAGCGCGGTGGCGAGGGCGGCGACCGCTCGGCCGATGACGAGCCGGGTAATCATGCCCGTGAGACTATTTCGCCAGCGAAAAATTCGTCAACAAATTATTTGCTGGCGTATGATGAACGTGTGGATGATTCGGTGGACCGGCACATCGCCCGCTGGCGGGGAAAGGCTCCGTTCGACGATCGGGTCGAGGCGGTCGTCACGCGGATGCAGTTCCTGGTGAAGCACGTCTCGCAGGCGAAGGACGCCGCTCTGGCCGCCGTCGGTCTGCAGGACTTCGAGTTCGAGACCCTGCACCGCCTCAGTTCGCGGGGCGAGGGGGGCCGGATGACCCCGTCGGAACTCGCCGCCGAGCTCAAGCTGTCGCCTGCCGGCATGACCGGGCGGCTCGACACCCTGGAGAAGGCGGGTCTGGTCCGGCGCGCCCGCGACGCGGAGGACCGGCGGCGGGTGGACGTGGAGCTCACCGAACAGGGACGTGCGTCCTGGCTGAAGGCCATGGGCCTGCGCGGCGAGGTCGAGGCCGACATGGTCGGTGTGCTCGGCCAGGAAGACCAGGAAACTCTCGCCGCGCTGCTCAAGCGGTTGCTGCTCCACGTGGAGAATCAGGACCACCCGCAGAAGTAGGCCGCTTACCTCGGCGCCCGGGCGCGCGACATGAGCAGGCTCTGCGACAGGGCCGTCAAGGTCGTCGCGGTCTGACCCGCTTACGAGCCCCGACGCCAGAGGTCGCTATCCATCGTTCCCCGGGCCGGGGTGCCCGGCCCAAGTCGGACGGGCTGGGCATCGAGCGGGTCACGGGGTTCTCCGACGGACGGGTCCCGTTCGGCAGCGCGGTGTTCGTCGATGACGAGGTCGATCTCACCGAAGCTGCCTTTCCGGCATGGGCCACCCGCATACGCTGCGGAAACAGGAGCTCGAAAAAATCTTGAAAAAGATCCGGCCGGTCTGTCGAAACGGCGTGGGCTCGTTCGAAGCGTAGTCAAAGGGCCGAGAGGAACCCGAGAATCAGCCCCGGACTCGCGAGGAGAAGGCCATGACCCAGCAGATGACGAGGACCGCCACGCCGGCGACCTGTGACCCGCGGACCAGCGTCACCAGGTCGCTCCTGGGCTACGGCGTCATCGCCGGACCGGTGTACATCACGGTGTCCCTCGCCCAGGCGCTCACCCGGGACGGGTTCGACCTCGCCCGCCACCCGTGGAGCATGCTCGCCAACGGCGACCTCGGCTGGATACAGATCGCCAACTTCCTGGTCGTCGCGCTGGCGACCCTCGCGGGCGCGGCCGGCCTGCGCCGGGCCCTCGCCTCGGGGCGCGGGGCGACCTGGGTTCCCCGGCTGGTAGGCGGGCACGGCGTGGGGATGATCGGCGCGGGGATCTTCCGGGCGGACCCGGCGATGGGCTTCCCGGTAGGGACGCCGGACGGCCCGGGAGCGGTCAGCTGGCACGGGACACTGCACTTCACCTGCGCCGCCGTCGGCTTTCTCTGCCTGATCGTGGCCTGCTTCGTCATCGGTCGCCGGTTCGCCGCGGAGGGCCGTACGGGATGGGCCGTCTACTCCCCGGCCGCCGGTGTGCTGTTCTTCGGATCCTTCGCCGTCGTCGCGACCGGCGCCGGCGCCGCCTGGGCCAACCTGGTCTTCATCACGGGAGTCGTGGTCGCACTGACCTGGCTCTCGGCCCTGTCGCTTCACTTCTACCGGCGCACCGCGCCCGTAGACGCCTGAACCTCGCCACTCACACCAGACCCGGAACACTCACAGAAAACCCATAAGAAAGAGAGATCGCGATGAGGTACATGATCATCCTCAACGTCACCACCCAGCCCGCCACCCCGCCGCCCGCCGAGCTGATGGAGGCCATCGCCAAGCTGGGGGAGGAGGCCACCAAGGCAGGGGCGCTCCTCGACACCGCCGGGCTGGCCCCGAGCGCCCAGGGCGCGCGGATCGAGCTCACCGGAGGGAAGCTGAGCGTCACGGACGGTCCGTTCGCCGAGGCGAAGGAGCTGATCAGCTACGCCCTCTACCAGGTCCGCTCGAAGGAGGAGGCCATCGAGTGGACCTCCCGCTTCCTGAAGATCCACCGCGACCACTGGGAGGGCTGGGAGGGCCAGGCCGACCTCCTCCGCGTCTTCGGCCCGGAGGATTTCGCCCCCTCCGCGTAATCCCCTGGACAGCGCTTCTCCGCGTGAGCCCTGCGCCCCCGCGTAAGCCCTGCCCCTCCGTGTAATCCCCTGGACAGCGCTCCTCCGCGTAAGCTTTGCGCCCCCGCGCGATCCCTGCGATCCCGCGCGATCCCCTGGACAGCGCCCCCGGTCGCGGCCCCCTTCACGGGCCCGGCCGGGGGCGCACGCGTTTCCGCCCGCCTTCGCCCCTGCCGGGCCGTGGTTCGGCCGGGCGGCCCTTTTTGGTCACATGTCAGGCGAAGGGGGGCGCCGCAGGGAGATGAGGTGCTTGGATCGGTCTTCATGGCGGTTGGCGATCCTCATCAGGTGATCGAGGCGGTCTGGCGGATCGAGTCCGCCCGGGTGATCGCCGGGCTCGCCCGGTTGGTCAACGACGTCGGCCTGGCCGAGGAGCTGGCGCAGGACGCCCTGGTCCTCGCCCTTGAGCGGTGGCCGGAGTCGGGTGTGCCGGACAATCCAGGCGCCTGGCTCATGCTCACCGCCAAGCACCGGGCGATCGACCTGCTGCGCCGCAGGACCCGGTACGAGCAGAAGCTCGAAGAGGTCGGCCGGGACATGGAGATCCGCCAGGAGTCGGCCGAGGCCGAGTTGGACGACGCCCTCGACGACCACATCGGTGACGACCTGCTGCGCCTGCTCTTCACGGCCTGCCATCCCGTGCTCTCCACCGAGGGACGCCTGGCGCTCACCCTCCGCCTGCTCGGCGGCCTGACCACGGAGGAGATCGCGCGGGCCTTCCTCGTGCCAGAGCCGACCGTCGGGCAGCGGATCTACCGGGCCAAGCGCACCCTCTCCGACCAGCGTGTACGGATCGAGATGCCCGCGCCGGAGGACCTGGCCGCCCGGCTCTCGTCGGTCCTGGAAGTCGTCTATCTCATCTTCAACGAGGGCTACTCGGCGACCGCGGGCGCCGACTGGATGCGCACGTCACTCTGCGAGGAGGCGCTGCGCCTGGGCCGGATCCTCGCGGGTCTCATGCCCGGGGAGCCCGAGGTGCATGGCCTCCTCGCGCTGATGGAGATCCAGGCGTCCCGCGCCCGCGCGAGGGTCGGGCGGAACGGCGAGGCCGTCCTCCTGCTCGACCAGGACCGGCGCCTGTGGGACCGGCTGCTGATCCGGCGCGGGCTGGAGGCGCTCAAGCGCGCGGAGGAGCTCGGCACGCTCGGGCCGTACGGACTGCAGGCCGCGATCGCCGCCTGCCACGCCCGCGCGGTGTCCGCGGAGGACACGGACTGGGAGCGGATGGCCGCGCTCTACCGGGTGCTCGCCCATGTCGCCCCCTCTCCCGTCGTCGAGCTGAACCGCGCGGTCGCGGTGAGCATGGCGTACGGCCCGGCGCGCGGTCTGGAGATCGTGGACGGGCTGGCGGCGGA
Organism: Microtetraspora glauca; assembly: GCF_040656155.1. NCBI lineage: Bacteria > Bacillati > Actinomycetota > Actinomycetes > Streptosporangiales > Streptosporangiaceae > Microtetraspora > Microtetraspora glauca. The sequence goes on along the minus strand of NZ_JBFALK010000012.1, from coordinate 238,094 downwards.
GCGCGCGCTCAGGGACTATCCGCAGCTGCCCGCCGTACGGGGTGACCTGCTCGCGAGGCTGGGCCGCCCGGACGAGGCGCGCGAGGAGTTCGAACGCGCCGCCGCGCTCACCCGCAACGAAAGCGAGCGCGCGCTCTTCCTCGCCCGCGTGGCCGCCGTACGGGCGAAGGAGGCAGCGGACGGCCCGATGGCGACCGAGTGATGTCGGTGCTCAGGAATCGTTCCACGTCCGGCGAAGGCGTGAACGAACGGCGTGACTCTCGACTATCGGGATGTGGACGAGGCGGAGGAACTCGTTCTCGGGGTCGCGATGGGTGAGTTCGACGGCATCCCGGACCTGGCCCGGTGGCTCCGCGCTCGCTGCCGCTGACACCCATGGGTCAACGGCTCATGGCGGCGTCGCGGGCGTCCGCCGCGACGGTCTCCTCGACGGCCGCCTTGAGCTCGGCCAGCCAGCGCTCGTGGTTGGCCTGGAGTTTGCGCTCGCTGTAGAAGAGCGACAGGAGCGGCCCGGCGAGTGACTCCTCGACCGTGACCCGGGTCCGCCCGTCGTCCAGCGGCTCCAGGACGTGCCGGTCCACCGCCTTGTAGCCGAAGAACACGCCCGTCCAGGTGAGCTCCCGTTCCGGGGCCACGACGGCGAACCGCGACCGGAGCGCGACGCCGTTGAGCTTCCACCGGAAGGGAGCGCCCGGCCGTACGTCGGAGAGTTCGACGATCTCCAAGTTCGAGGCCCAGAGGGGCCAGGTGGCGAGATCGGCCATCACCTCCCACACGCGCTCCACCGGAGCGTCGACGACGACGCTGGAAGAGGAGACCAGCTGGGCGTTCGGGTCGAGACGGCCACGGCGGGCGTACTCGTCGTGCAGGACCGTCAGCGTCGGGCCCGAATAGAACAGCTTGCTCGCCATGACCGGCTCCTTGTCGGATCAATGCTTCGTCTTGAGAGCAATGCTCTCCGGTTGCCCGATCCATGTCAAGAGCACTGCTCTCGAATCTGTCTATTGCTCTTTCTGGATGGTGGACGAGTGGGGTCACCGGGACACCGCGGGAACGCGGTCGTCCCAGGAGATCCGGTAGTCGTGCATCCAGGCCAGCGCGTTCTTCTTGGCCACCTGCCGCATGATCGTCGGCAGCAGGAGGTCGCGGGTGAACGCGCCGACGACTCCGGGTGCCTTGCCGCTGCCGTTGCGCTTGCCCTGCGCCACGATGCGCTCCACCCGCTCCCGCCGCAGCCTCTCGAACGCGGCGAACGCGCCGGGAAGGTCGGGGATGTCACGCAGGCAGGTGGCCAGCACCACCGCGTCCTCGATCGCCATGGACGCGCCCTGCCCCGACGACGGCGAGGTCGCGTGCGCGGCGTCGCCCAGGATCACCATGCGCTCGTTCCACCATTTCGGCACGGTCGGGAAGTCGTAGGTGTTCCACCCCGTGATGATGTCGTCGGTCGCGCCGATGATGTCGAGCATCGGACCGACGTCGTCCTTGAACAGCGCGACCAGCCGGGCGCGCCACTGCGCCGGTGTGATCGCCGAGAGCTCCTCCCGGGTGGGCTCCTTGGGGCTCGGCGGGTTGGCGAACCACCACACCTCGCCGTTCGGGTGGATCAGGTATCCGAAGAAGCACTTCTTCCCGAAGATGAAGTAACTCGTTCCCGGCTCGCCCGGCACTGTGACGCCCCGCGCGAAACCGCCCGTGTTGAGCAGCCCGACGTGCCGGGCGCGCGGTGCGCCGGGGTCGATGATCGTCCGGGTGCGCGAGCGCAGCCCGTCCGCGCCGATCAGCAGATCACCCTCCGCCGTGCCGCCGTCGGCGAAGACCGCCCGCACGCCCTTCCGGGTGATCGACGCGTCGTCGAGCCGCTTGCCGTAGTGGATCCGCACGCCCCGCCGTACGGCCTCGTCGCGCAGCGCCTGGTAGAGGTCGGCGCGCCGCAATGTGCGGCTGGGCTGCCGGACGTCGCCCAGTTGCTTGCCGCGCCCGTTGCTCATCCGCATCCGTGGCGAGTCCATGCCCAGATCGCAGACGAGGTCGTGCAGGTCGAGGATGCGCAGGGCCTCCAGCCCGTTGATCGCGAGCGTGAGGAAGGCGCCCACGCCTTCGGAACCCCGGTCGTACGCCTCGAAGACGTCGCTGTCGATGCCGGCCCGCTGCAGCGCCATGGCGGTGACCGGGCCCGCGATGCCGCCGCCGATGATCAGTGCTCTAGTCATAAAATGAATATACATAACATAACTAAAGATGGGCAAGCCCCTATGATGTCCGATATGTCGACGAGGCGGTCTCCCCTGGCCATGGCATTGCTGTCCCTTGTCTGCGAGGAGCCCATGCACGCGTACCGCATGCAGCAGCTGATCAAGGAGCGGCACAAGGACGACGTGGTCAACGTCGCGCAGCGGAACAGCGTCTACCAGACGATCGACCGGCTGCTCCGCGCCGAGCTGATCGCGGTCCGCGAGACCTCGCGCGAGGAGAACCGCCCGGAGCGCACGGTCTACGAGCCGACCGAGGCGGGCAGGGAGACGCTGCGGCAGTGGATGCGGACGATGCTGAGCACGCCCGCTCGCGAGTTCCCCGAGTTCCCCGCCGCGCTCGCCTTTTTGGTCGTGCTGACGCCCGGCGAGGTCACGGCCGCGCTGGAGGAACGCGTCGCCTCCCTGGAGGCACGACTCTCGGAACTCGACACCGATCTGGTCGAGAGCGCGAAGTTCCTGCCCCGGATCTTCCTCGTGGAGTCCGAATACGAGCGGGCCGTGGTCATGGCCGAGCTGAACTATGTCCGGGGCCTCGCCGACGATCTGCGGGCGGGCCGGCTCGACTGGGACTACCGCCTGTGACCTGCTCCCCGGCCTGAAGACTGGAGCGCCGCCCGCATTCGGGCAGCGCCCTCCGGCGGGATCCGGGATCCGGGATCCGGGATCCGGCATCCGGGCCGGGCGGGACGATGATGTCCCGCCCGGCCCGTACGCGCGTCAGCTCCAGGTCATGTTGATCTCACGCTGGAAGTTGACGTATCCGGCGCGCTGGAACGCCCGCGCCATCGGGACGTTGCCGACGTCCGTGGACGCCCGGATCCGGGGGACGTCCTGCGCGGCGAGGATCCGCGTGCCCTCGGCGAGCAGGTCGCCGATGTGGCCGTTTCCCCGGTACGCGGGCAGGACGCCGATGTACGCGATGATCGGGTTATAGCTGTTGCGGGCCGGGATGACGAACCCCACGGGATCGCCGTCGTGCGTCGTCGCGATCCGCCACCACTCCCGTGGGCTCTTGTAGCGCGCCAACTCGTCGTCGTACTGCGCCCGCGCCGCCTGGGCGGGGGTCATCTGGGCGAGATCGGCGTGGCTGTGTGCGTCCAGGGTGCCGTCCAGGACGAGGGTCATCAGCTCGACGAGCTCCTCGCGATCGGCGACCGGCCGGAACCGCAGCCGCCCGCTCGGCTCGGGGATCGGTGTCCCGGGGCGCCACTCCAGGCGCAGCCGTTCGACGAGCAGCCGGGCGCCGAACCCTTCGAGTACGGCCATGCGGTCCTCGACGGCCCGCCGGGTCGCGTCGTCGTCGCGCCATGTGGGCGGGATGAACCGGCTGTACTCGGCGGGCCGGGCGCCCTCGGGCACGACGGCGGCCATCGCGGTCCCCAGCAGCCGGGCACCGAGGTCACGGCGTTCGGAGCCGGGCAGGTCGTCGTCGAGGTCGAACATGTCCAGCATGAACGGCGGTTCGTCCGCACGCCGCGTCCACCAGGCGAGCCTGGCGACGAGGCGGTCACCGCGCAGGGCCACCCACATCCACTCGGGACGCCGCCGTCCCAGGTCGAAATCCTCCGCGAGCTCGTCGTTGAGCACGTACGGCAGGCGGTTGAAGAGGGTGAGCTCCTCGCGCCCGGTGATCGGACGCATGATCAGGTCGTTCTGAGGCAAGGCACTTTCCTTCGGCAAAGGTGTGCCTGGTCGCTCCGGGGGTCAGCGCTCGGCGGTGCCCCGGGAAGGAACCGGCACGATGGTCATGGCACGCATCGGCTTATCCCTCCTCTCGTTGAAGCGGGGCCGGCCGTCGCCGGCCGGGAGATCGCAGCAAGTTCTATCCCACTCGCCATCGCCCGGGCAAACTTTTTTCCGGACGCGCTCGGCGTCACGGCCGGGATCCCCCTACCCGCAGGCGACGTCAGCTGAAGGTCAGGGCCGGGTAGGCGAAGAGCATCACGGCGCCGAAGCCGAGCTTGAGCACCGCGTCGACGACCCCGAACACGGGGGTGGGCACCGTGCGCGCCAGGCGCAGCCCGACGAGAGCGTTGATCGCCGTCAGGACGCCCAGGATCGTGATCAGCGGGCCGTGGGCGAGACCCATCGGCAGGAAGTGCAGGCCGACGACGAAGAAGATGCTGAGGATCAGCGTCCGCTCGTCCGCGTCCTTGTTCTTCGTGAGGACCAGATAGATCAGGCCCGCCTCGATGACGAAGGAGCCGACGAGCCCGGCGATGTGCGCGAACGACGGGCTGCCGAGGCTCGGGAGCAGCGCGCTGAGGCCGCTCGCCGTGAATCCCGTGATGAACCCGCCGATGAGGAACTGGATCCAGTACTTGTTGAACGCCCAGCTCCCCAGGAAGCCCAGGCCGACGAAGAGGAGGAACAGGCCACCTCCGCGGATCAGCGGATAAGGATGATCTGCGACGGCTACGGCGATTGACGGCATGTCGTCTCTAACCTTCCCCAAAGGTAAAGATCCGACATTATTGCAGAATGGTGATCAAGAGCTGGACCGTCGACCGGGCGCGCTCCCGAGCCTGACGTTCATGTGCGAAATCCGTCGGCCGTGCGACGGAACGGCCGGTCTGCCCGATGGGTCAGGTCAGCCCGGCGGCGGCCTCACGCGCGTCGAGGAGTTCATCCCAGTGCTCCTCGGCCCAGGCGCACGCGGTGGCCATCGGTCCGAGGAGGCTGCGCCCGAGCGGGGTCAGCGCGTACTCCACCCGCTGGAGCGGCCCGGGATGGGCCGTGCGCGAGACCAGGCCGTCCCGTTCGAGCGTACGGAGTGACCCCGTGAGCACCTTCGCGGAGATGCCGCGCAGGGGGACCCGCAGCTCGGAGAAGCGTCGCGGCCCGTGTTCGAGGCAGCGGATGATCAGGCCGGACCACTTGTCGCCGAAGCGGATCGGCGCGAGATCGGAGGGGCAGACCGGATCGAACATGTCCGGATCGAGGGGCTCTCTCACAGCAGCCACGCTAACCGGTATCCCGGTGGTAACCACCCCTCCGGATAGCGTCCCGCGCAGTGGCCGGCGATCAGGTCCGGCCTCATGTGGATGAGGCGGTTGCGATGAGCGACATCATTGTTTTCGGTGCGGCTGGAAGAGTGGGGCGGGCGGCCGCCAAGGAGGCCCGCCGACGCGGTCACCGGGTCACCGCCGTCGTGCTCGACGCGGCCGAGTACAGCGCCGCCGCCGCCGAGTACGGCGAACTGGCGGCCGGCGGCGGCGTGCTCCTCGCCATCGGTGACGTCACCGACGCGGACGCCGTCGCCAGGCTCGCCGCCGGACACGACGCCGCGATCAACACCGCAGCCGATCTCAGCACGCCGGCCGACGTCTTCTTCCCTGCCGCGGCGCGTGGCCTGCTGGACGGCCTGACGCGGGCCGGTGTGAAGCGGCTGGTGACGGTCGGGCTCGCCTCGGTCCTGGAGACCGCGTCCGGCGTGCCGCTCATGGACACGCCGGGATACCCGCAGGAGTACCGCGCCTTCTTCATGGGACACGGTGCGGGGACGGACGTGCTGCGCGCCGCCACCACCTCCCTGGACTGGCTGGCTCTCGGTCCGGCCGGTGACTTCGACTACGAGGGCGGGCGCACCGGGCAGTACCGCACGGCCCCGGCCGACGCGGACAGCCGCATCTCCCACGCCGACTTCGCGGTCGCGATGCTCGACGAGATCGACACCCCGAAGCATCACCGCACGCACCTGGGTATCGAGGCTATCCCGACTAATCAGGATTAATCGGGATTATGGGGACATGGCGGACCGGGAGATCCCCGTCGTGATCGTCGGGAAACGTACGGGGTGACGCCCGTTCACGGCGTGTCCCCGGCTGCGTCCAGGCTGCCGGGAACGGTGCCGGGAATGACGACCGTGCCGCACTCGGAGCACCGGAACGCGTCCGCGCTGTGGTTGAAGAAGCCGCTGGTCAGGAGGATTCCGCCGAGATCGCCGACCATGTCCTGGCTGCTCTTGAACTTGATCCGGGGGAGCGTCCCACGACGAATCCGGGATCCATCGAGCGCGTGCACCGGGGGCAGGAGAGCACATCGTCCGCCATGTCCCGATGCTAGATCTCGGAGGGCTCTCCCGCCCCGGCCGGCGCCGAATGCCGGTAGGAGGAGAACACGTACGGCGGCGCTGCGGGGGGCGGCGGACGGGGAGAATGGGCGGATGACCATACGTGTCCTGATCGCCGACGACCAGGAGATGGTGCGGCGCGGCCTGCGCCGCATCCTGGAGAGCCAGCCGGACATGGAGGTCGTCTGCGAGGCCGCCGACGGCGTGAGCGCGGTCGAGATGGCCCGGAGGTTCCGGCCGGACGTGGCGCTGGTCGACATCCGCATGCCCAGGATGGACGGGCTGGAGGTGACCAGGCTGCTCGCCGGTCCCGACGTGGCCGCCCCGGTCCGTGTCGTCGTCGTGACGACCTTCGACCTCGACGAGTACGTCTATCCGGCGCTGCGCCACGGCGCGTCCGGGTTCCTGCTCAAACGGTCGGGTCCCGCCCTCCTGATCGAGGCGGTCCGGGCCGCCGTGGCCGGAGACAGCCTGATTAGCCCGTCCGTGACGGTGCGACTGCTGAAGCACGTCACCGGAGCAGGACCGCGGCAGGATCCGCTGCCCGAGCCGCTGACCGAGCGAGAGATCGAGATCGCCGGCCAGGTGGCCGAGGGCAAGACCAACGCCGACATCGCCGCCGAGCTGTTCATCTCGCCGGGCACCGTCAAGACCCATGTGGCGAGCATCCAGCGCAAACTCGGCGTGCGGAACCGGGTCGGCATCGCCGTACGCGCCTGGGAGATGGGCTACGCCCGCGCCCGATGACGGTGAATATCCGGATCTGTCACGACGACGCTGGTCCGTGGCGCTGCGTACGCTCACGTTCATGACCCGAAGCCGGATCCGCGCCTTCCTGTGCGCCATGGTCGTCGTGATGGTGCCGGTCCCGGCCGTGCTCGCGCCTCCGAGCGCGCTCGTCGTCGCCTCCTCGGCCACGCTGGCCATGGCCGCCGCACTGACGCGCTGGCCGTACCGGGGGATCACGCTCGCCAGGGCGGCGAGCGCGGTCACGGTGGTCTCCTTCGCCGTCGCACTCGTCTACCAGGGACGGCACCAGTTCGTCGGGCTCTGGCTTCCCGTCGAGATGGGCGCGCTGCTGCTCCTCCTCGGCAGGGTGGTGCGGCGGACGCCGGGATGGCAGGCCGCGGTGATCGGGGCATCGCTGGGCGTCGCGGTCACGTTCGAGCTGCCCCTGCGCCTCACGCTGCGCATGCCCAACCCGACGGCGGAGACGTCGATCCTCGCCTGCCTCATGTCCTTCTTCCCCGTGGCGGTCGTGGCCGGTGTCGCGCTGTACCTCAGATCCCTGGACGACCGGCGGGTACGCGCGGTCGCACAGGCACGCCGGTCCCAGCGGCTCGACGTGGCCCGGGACCTGCACGACTTCGTCGCCCATGAGGTCACCGGCATCGTGCTGGAGGCCCAGGCGGCACAACTCGCCGACCAGGATCCGGAGCAGGCGCGGGCCCTCGCCGCACGCATCGAGGAGGCCGGGCTGCGGGCGCTCGCGTCGATGGACCACATGGTGAGCGCGCTGCGCGACCCGGACGATCGGGCCGCGGCGGAGCCGCCCCCGACCAGGATGTACGGCCTGGCCGACCTGCCCGACCTGGTCGGCCGGTTCTCCGCCACGGGAGGGATCCCGGCCGAGCTCCTTCTGGCCGAAGAACTGACCGGTGATCGGAGCGATGAGCCGGACCGTGATCCCAAGAGTGATCCGAGGAGCGATCCGAGGAGCGGTCCGAACGGCGGGCGGCCGGAGGACCCGGCCGGCGAGACGGCAGGAACGCTGCCGCGAGAGATCGAAAGCACCGCCTACGCCGTGGTGCTGGAGGCGCTGACCAACGTACGGAGGCACGCGCCCTCGGCGACACGGGTGCTCGTCTCGACCGTCCGTGCCGCCGGTCCCGCGCTGGAGGTGTCCGTCGTCGACGACGGCGGCGCGGCCGGTACGGGCGTCCTCATGGCCTGGAGGGGAGAGGCGGATGGCGATCGGCGCGCCCGCCCGAAGGCGTTGACGGGGAATGACCGGCATGGCGGGGGCACCGGCCTGATCGGTCTGGCGGAGCGGGTCGAGGCGCTGGGGGGCACGCTCACCGCCGGCCGCCACGGGAAGGGGTGGCGGGTCGGAGCCGTCCTACCGGTGCCGAACGCCCCGACGGCAATGATCGTCGCCCGGCCTCCCGGGGCCGCTGACCACCCCGGCTCTCCTTCGCACGCGGAAGACCCCAGCACCCGCCTGAGCCCTTACGCGCGTTTGGACGATCGCGATCACACGGCAGGAGGAGTCCGGTGAGCTTCGCCTGGTTCGACGTCATCCTGGGTTTCGGCTCCATGCGGGCCGAGGCGGGGCCGAAGGCCGGCGCGGGGATCGGGGCACTCACCGAGGAGCTCGGCCTGCGGTTCGTGCCCCAGAACGTGCCACGGCACATGTCCGAGGACTGGGCGGACTGACTGCAGACCGTGGGTGGGGCCGGGACACCGGCGCTGCCGGCCCGGCTGGACCATCCCAGCACGGCGATCCGGCGCGCGTCCGCGTTCGTGCTGACCTACTGCTCCGATCCTGAGCTGCCCGCCGAGCTTCGTGCCCGCGTCGAGGTCGAGCCGGACATGCCCACGACGCTCACCCTCCTGATCGCCGGGAGTCCCTCGCGCACAGGATGGACGGGCCGCGCAATCCGCACACGTACACGACGCTTCTGACGTCGCTGCTTTCCATGGCCGACCGGTTCGCCGACGAGCTGAACCCCGCCGTACGCGCGCGCCTGGCCGCCGAGCCGCAGACGCAGGAGGTGGAGCGGCTGCTGGAGGCCGTCATCGGATGGGATGGGCTGGAGGTGGCACTGCCCGAGCTCCGGCGGTTGCGGGAGTCGGCCGAACGCTGGCCGCGTGGCGAGCCTGCAGAACTCCGCCGCCTCCTGAACAGGCTGGATCCCGACCCGCACCTCGACGGCACCTGACCGCTGGCGAACGCGAGGGACTCGCGGCGGACGACGTGACGCCGTAGGTCCGATCAGATCGCACGGGGACTCGCCGGGTCGCCGGGGTGCCGGGTCACCGGAGACGCCCCGCCGCCGAAACGCGTGCCGCGCCTTCAGCGGTGCGGTGCCCAAACACCTACCGCGCCTTCAGCGGCACAGTGCCCAAACGCGTGCCGCGCCTCCGGCGGCACGGGTGCGGGAAAGGCGCCGGATATCTGCCGAACGGCAGATGCCGCCGAGCGCCGAGAGGCCGGATCCTGCTGGGGATGCCCAATCCCCGCGCATCGGAGGATCTGATGATTACGCGCAAGACGATGACGTGTGCCCTGGTGGCGTTCGTGGCCGCGGCGGCCCTCACCGGCTGCGCGAACGCTTCGAACGCGACACCGCGCCAAACGACCTTCCCGTTCAGCGGCAGGACGCTGGACGTGCGGGCGCACGACACCCCGACGGACCTGGTCGCGGCGGACAGGAAGGACATCAAGGTCACCCTCTGGTTCGACGTGAAGGGCACCAATCCGACGTCGAGCTGGTCCCTGGACGGGAAGACGCTCAACCTGCGGGCCGGATGCTCCGGATGGGCCGACTGCTCGGCCCGGTTTCGGGTCGAGGTGCCGCGCGAGGTCAAGGTCCTGCGCGACGGCCGCAAGACGGACCTGCGTGGCACGCCCTCCACCGGCACGGGCGGCACGGGTGGCGGGGGTGGCCCGAGCGGCGCGGGCACGGACGTCGTCGCCTCCACCAGCGCGAAATGACGCCGGCCGGACAACACCGATGACACCGACGACACGAACAACACCGATGACACGGGACGAAACAGGACTACACGGGTGAACGGCACATCACATCACGCGACGACAGGGACACCGATGCTCGAACTGGTGGATGTCTCCAAGGTCTACAAGGGAGGCAAGCGGGCCGTGGACGGCATCTCCATGCGTCTCGGCGCGGGACTACTCGGGCTCCTCGGCCCCAACGGGGCGGGGAAGTCGTCTCTGATGCGGATCGCCGCGACGGTCACCCGCCCGACTCACGGCAAGGTGCTTTTCGAGGGGACGGACGTCGTGTCCCGGCCGGGCGCGCTCCGCGAGGCCCTCGGCTATCTGCCGCAGGACTTCGGCGTCTATCCCCACCTGACGGCCAGGGAGTTCCTCTCCTACCTGGCCGCCGTCAAGGGTTTGTCGGCCCGCTCGGCGCGGGCGCGCATCGGCGAGTTGCTCGAACTGGTCAACCTCACCGAGGCCGGCCGGAGGCCCCTGGGCGCGTACTCCGGAGGCATGCTGCGCCGGGTCGGCATCGCCCAGGCACTGTTGGGCGATCCCCGGGTGTTGATCGTGGACGAGCCGACGGCCGGGCTCGATCCGGAGGAGCGGGTACGGTTCCGCACCATGCTCAGTGACCTGGCGGCGGACCGGGTGGTGCTGCTGTCGACGCACATCGTCTCCGACATCGAGTCCGTGGCGTCCGACATCGCGATCGTGGCCCAGGGGCGGCTGCTGCGGCGCGGCAGCCCGGAGGAACTCCTGCGAGAGGTGGACGGCCACGTGTGGGAGACGGTCGCCGGGCCGTCCGGCGCCGCCGCCATGCGGGAGCGGTACGTGATCAGCCGCATGATCCGTACGGCGGGCGGGACACGCCTCCGGCTCCTGTCACCCACGCCGCCGCCGGAAGGCGACGCCGTACAGGTGACGCCCGACCTGGAGGACGTGTATCTCGCCGTCATCAACGGCCCCGCCGCGCGGGCTCCGCAGGCCGTGGGCGCCGCGAGGGTCACCGGTGGACGGGTGGTGACCCGGTGACCGCCCGGGCGCCGATCGCGCTCGCCGTCGCCGACTTCCGGGAGCGGGTACGGCGTCCCGCGTACGCGGTGACCCTGCTGGCGGCGGTCGGCCTCGCCTGCCTGGCCGTACCGGACGCGGCCTCCCACTGGGTGATCATGGATGTCGGGGGCTATCGAGGCGTCTACACCAGCGCCTGGATCGGAACGGTCACCGCGCTCGCCGGCGCGTTGTGGCTCACGATGGCTGGGTTCTACGTCGTACGCGACGCGATCGCCCGCGACGAGCGCACCCGTGTGGGGCACCTCCTCGCCGCCTCGCCGCTCCGCACGCCGACATACCTGGTCGGGAAGTGCCTCAGCAACGTCCTGGTGCTCGCCTCGATGGCGGGCGTGCTCGCGGTGACGGCGCCGCTGATGCAGTTCGCGCGGGGCGAGTCCGGCGCCTTCGATCCGGTCGCGCTGCTGCTTCCCTTCGCGCTGATCACGCTGCCCCCGCTGGTGCTGACGGCCGCGGCGGCGGTGCTGTTCGAGACCGTGCCGCTGCTGCGGGGCGGTGTGGGGAACGTCGTCTGGTTCGTCGTCTCGATGGTTCTCGTGCTGGGAGGACAGTCCCGGAACGCTCCTCTCGGCGGCATCGGGGTGCGCCAGGCGGCCGAGTCGATGCGCGCCGCCCTGGTCGAGCAAGGGATCGATGTCAGCGGCCGGGAGTTCAGCCTCGGCCTGACCTCCGTGGCCGAGCCGTTGCGGACCTTCCGATGGGACGGGTTCACCCCTGATGGGGCTTTTATGGGGAGTCGGCTGGTCCTTCTCGCGGTGGGGATCGCCGTGGCGCTGCTGCCCACGCTCTGGTTCGGCAGGTTCGATCCGGCGCGCGGTCTCGGCCGCGGACCCGTCGCCGTGCCGTCCAAGCCGGGAAGGGGCCGGGCGAAGGCTCAGGACGAGATCCTCGGAGACCTCCCGCGCGCTGGCCGGGGAGAGCCCGGCATGGGCGGACCCGTCGGCCTTCCCGTGCCCCCGGCGACGGCGACGGTGACGATGACGGCGCCGGGACGGGGCCGGGCCTTCTGGCGGCTCCTCGCGGGCGAACTGCGCGTCCTCGCCGGGGGCGTCTCGCCGTGGTGGTGGCTCGTGGTCGCGGCCGTGACCGTGGCGGGCTTCGCCACTCCCGAGCCCGCGACGCTGCTCCCTCTCGCCTGGATATGGCCGGTGCTGGTCTGGTCCCGCCTGGGCACGCTCCGTGTCGAACACGGCGTGGAGGGGCTGCTCGGCGCCTACCCCACGATGTGGCGCGGGCTCCTGGCGGAATGGACGGCCGGGGTGGTGCTCACCGCGGTGACCGGGATCGCGCCCGCGGTGCGGATGGCGGCCACGGCCGACTGGGCCGGGGTGGGTTCCTGGGCGGGCGGCGCGCTCCTGGTCCCCGCGCTCGCGCTGGCGCTCGGCGTGGCCACCCGTACCCATCGGGTGTTCCAGGTCGTCTACCTCGGCCTGTGGTATCTGGCCGTCAACGGAGTCGCGGCGCTGGACTACATGGGCGTGGTCAGGTCGGAAGGGGTTCCTGCCGGGCCGTCGCCGCTCGCCGTGGGCGGCCTCGCCCTGCTCCTGGTGGGCGCGGCCCTGGCGGTCCGTACGGCACGGCACGCCGTGAGGTGACTCCGGCATCCCACCTGGTCGCGCGATATGGGTGGAATGTAACGTTAGGTAGCAGTGGGGGTGCGCTATGAATAAGATCATCTGCGTTGCGGCGCTCGCCGCGATGACCACGCTCGCTACCGCCGGCGCCGGACACCCGATGGACGGCGTGGGCAAGCAAACGGTCAGCCGGGAGCAGTATCGGATCCTCCTCAACCAGTGCCGGTACGCCGATACGAGGGCCGCCCGGCGGGAGTGCCGCGCGGAGGTCCGGCGGACCTACACCATCGGGGCGAGAAACCCCAACCTCGACTGCCGGACGTACTCCAGCATCACCGTGTGCGGCGAGCTCAGACTGAGCAAGCGCCAGAAGCGGTGCGTGCAGGACTCCGTCCAGAGCGGCCTCACCTACCGCCGTTCCGAGGTGGAGTGCTACGCGCTCTACAGGGGCGGCAACTGAACCGGCGGCGGGACGGTCGCACATCGCCCGCGGGCGCCTTCGGCACAGGTGCCGAAGGCTCTCAAGCGAGACGTGCGACATCGCCGCCCCAGGAACCACCGCAACACTGGCACGCCACCACGCACCGCGTCACCGATGCCGCCCCGGCACCGTATCTCCGGCATCTCGCACCACCGGCGGAACGCCGTGGCGTCAGAGCGCCTGGAGGCCCTGGATCACCTCGAGCAGGATGCGCTCCTCCGGCAACTGGCTGACCGATGCCTGCGGACGGGCGGTGATCATGCCCCGCTCCCGCAGGTCGCCGAGGAGGATCCGAAGGACGTTGACCGAGAGCCCGGTCTCGGCGCCCAGGTCCGCCAGCGGCGTGGGGGTCTGGCAGATCCCGAGGATGCGCAGGTGCTCCGGCGTCAGCCCGGTCGGCCGCTCGAACGCGGACGGCGCCGTCCTGATAATCGTCATCAGGTCGAAATCCGGACCGGTGGGACGGGTCCGGCCGCGCGTGATGGTGTAGGGCCGGAGCAGTGGCCCCTGCTCCTGCTCGGTCACGAATCCTCCTGCGGCTGCTGGTGCGCGGGACGCAATTGGGGGGCGAGGCTGGCCTGCCGTACCCGCCTGGGCAGGTCGTCTGGAGGCGGCGTCAGCGCGAGGACGGGCGTGGGCTGCGCCGGGACCATGCTCTCGGCGGGGTATTCCTGAGCGCCACCCTCGGCCATCAGCTCCGCGGGGATGAGCACGATCGCGGACGTTCCGCCGTACGGCGACGACCGCAGGGAGACGCGGACGCCGTGCCGCTTCGCCAGCCGCCCGACGACGAACAGGCCGAGTCGCTCGCTGTCGGCCAGGTCGAACTCGGGCGGTTCGGCCAGCTTGGCGTTGAGCTGCTCCATCTCGTCGGCGCAGATGCCGAGACCGCGGTCCTCGATCTCCAGGGCGAACCCCCTGGCCGCCACCTCGCCGCGCACGAACACCTGGGTGTGCGGCGGAGAGAAGATCGTCGCGTTCTCCACCAGCTCGGCGATCAGGTGGATCACGTCGGTCACGGCCGGGCCCATCAGCGCCGGGCCGTGCGGGACCGTGACCTCGACCCGGAGGTAGTCCTCCACCTCCTCGATCGCGGCGCGTACGACGTCGAACAGGGCGACGGGGGTGCGCCATCCGCGTCCCGGCACGGCGCCGGACAGGATGATCAGACCCTCGGCGTGGCGGCGCATGCGAGTGGTCAGATGGTCGATCCCGAACAGCTTGTCCAGCACGTCGGGATCGGTGACCTGCTGCTCCAGCCCGTCCAGCATGGACAGCTGCCGGTGCAACAGCGACTGGTTGCGGCGTGCCAGGTTGAGGAAGACCTTGTTGACCCCCGCGCGCATCCGCGCCTGGTCGACCGCGGCCTCGATGGCGGTGCGCTGCACCGAGGTGAACGCGTTGGCGACGTGGTCGACCTCGACCGTCTTTCCGGGGATCGTCACCGGCGGTGTCTCCGCGGACACGTCGACGTCCTCACCGCGGCGCAGGCGGGTGACGACGGCGGGCAGCCGCCGGTCGGCCAGCTCGATGGCGGCCTCCTCCAGGCCGACCATCTCCGCGGTGAGCTTCCGGCCCAGCCGGATCGAGAAGAAGATGCTGAGCGCCACCACGAGGAGGCCGAGCCCGGCGGCGATCCCGATGCGGTAGAGCGTCGTCCGGGCGACGGGCAGGGCCCGGTCGGCGATCTCCTGGCTGCCCTCGCCGACGAGCCCGCCGACCGCGACGGTCATGGCCTCGCTCGCCGTACGCCAGGCGAGCGCGCCGGAGAACAGCGCGCGGTTGGCCACGACGCGGTCGGCGACCTCGTTCTCCATCGCGCTGTAGGTCCGGTAGGTGGCCGAGGAGTTCAGCGTCAGGTACGGGGCGGCCAGGTCGGCGTCGAGCTGGCCGACGCCGAGCTCGTAGAGGAGTTTGCGCTTGCCGGCCATCTTCCCGAACGCGTCGTACTCCGCCTTCGTCATGCGGCCGGCCGCGAGCGATCCGGAGAGCAGGGCCGACTGCTGGCTCATCACCTCGCGGGCCCGGCTGATCAGGATGACCGCCTTCGCCTGCTGGATGAACTCGATGTCCGGAGTGATCATCAGCCGGTCGTAGACCTGGTAGCCGACCTCGGCGACGGCGCTGTAGTGCTCGACGGCCTCCAGCGCCGTCAGCACGCGCTCGTCCACCTGCCTGCGCACGGAGCCGAGGCCCCGGGCGTACGTGACGAGTTCCTGGAGCCGTCCCCACATCGCGTCGGGGGTCGCGTCCCGGGCCTGCACGGACACCTGTTCCAGCCGTGACACCGCGGCGTCGGTCTGCTGCCGCTGCTCCTGGAGCTCGGGGGAGAGCGTCGCCTTGCTGCCGAGGAATCCGGCGGACAGGGTCCGTTCCGCCTGGAGCTGGTCGATGACGCCCTGCGCCGGGACCACGACGTTGTCGTAGACGGTGCGGATCCTGAGGAGTTCCAGGCCGCTCTGCACGGTGATCACGGAGCCGTACGCCCAGACCGCCACCAGGGCGGTCACCGGAACCAGGATGATGGCGAAGATCTTGGCGCGAATGGAACGCCTGCGTCCAGCCATGTGACCTCGCCCCTATGACAGCTGTGTTAATTGGGGCGAAACACTAGCAATGAGCGAGATGCGGTTACCAGCGGTGATGCCTAACGAAAGCGCAGCTTTCCGGCGAAGCGCAGAGACGGCTGGAACGCTTCAGACGGCGCGTCAGTTGGCGAGCATGATCACCGAGAGGGTGACCTTGCCGGACGCTCCGTCGCCGACGGCGTCGGACAGCAGGCTCCCGAGCGCGTCGTAGGCCGTGGGATCCGCTCGGCGCAGCACCGACGGTTTGGACCAGACGAGCACATGCTCGCCCGCGGGCAGCCAGGACAGGTCGGTGAGGCAGTCGTAGAGCGCGTCGAAGTTGTGCCCGAAATCCTCAGGGAAGTCGAGGAGCCGGGCGATCGACTCCAGCATGGCCGCCGAACTCGGCGCGCCGGATCCGTCCAGCACGTGAGGTGTGGCGCCCCGGAGTCGCGCCTGCCTGATCGCCGCCGCGACTCCCATCCCGGTCGGCGCCTTGGTGAACTGCCCGGCCACCCTTGACTGCGTCATGCGGCCCAGGCTAGCGATCTCGCAGGTCAGGGGCACGGAACCGCGCCGATGGACATCTTTGTCTAGTTGTCAGACAATCGAAGCATGACTCAGCGATCCGGCCCCCCGACCGTCGTCGCCGCGGCCGTCCTGTGGGGCACGGCGGGCACCGTGGGGGCGCTCGCCCATGCGGGCTCCGTCTCGCTGGCCGCCGCCCGCCTCGTGATCGGCGGAGCCGTGCTGGCCGCCGTCGCGATGTGCACCGCGCGTTCAGCCTCCGGGACACCCTCTGGATCCGCCTCCGGGGCGGCCTCCGGATCAGGCGCCGACGCGGGATCCGCGACCGGGCAGGGATCCGCGACCGGGCAGGCATCCGCGACCGGGCAGGCATCCGGGGCGGGGCAGAGATCCGGGACCGGGCAGGGAACGACTGCCCGCGCGGCACGCGTGCCGAGAATCCTCCTCGCGGCCGGTGGTCTGGCCGTCGCGGCCTACCAGCTCTGCTTCTTCGCCGCCGTCGCCAGGACCGGCGTCGCCATCGGCACGGTCGTCGCCATCGGCAGCGGCCCGGTCTTCACCGGGCTGCTGTCCTGGCTGATCGACCGGAACCGGCCGAGCCGCCGCTGGGCGGTCGCGACGGCGGCCGCCATCGCCGGCTGTGCCGTACTGATCACCGGTGGGGGAGCGGGCGGCGCCGACGCCGGCGGGATCGCGCTCGCCCTGCTCGGCGGCATGCTGTACGCGTTCTACGCGGTGACGGCGGCGCGGGCGATCGGCGCCGGCATGGCGTCGGACGCGGTCATGGGCACGCTGTTCGGCGTCGCCGGGCTGATCATGCTGCCCGTGCTCGTCGCCACCGGCCCGGGGTGGCTGGCCGAGCCGCGCGGGCTGCTCACCGCTCTCTATCTGGGCTGCGCCACCACCGCCCTCGCCTACGTCCTGTACGGCAGGGGGCTGCGCACGACCCCGGTGGCCACCGCCGCCACGCTCGCCCTGGCCGAACCCGCGGTGGCGGCGATGCTCGGCCTCGTCGTGCTGCACGAGCATCTGTCGGCGATCTCCTGGGGAGGGCTCGTGCTGCTCGCGGCGAGCCTGGTGGTCGTGGCGTTGCCCGACCGGAGGCGCGACCCGGCGGCCCAGGTCCCGGTCACCCTAAGCTCGTCAGCGTGACATCCCTCCGCCCCGTCTCCACCGTGCAGGCCCTGGCCGCGGCGCTCCGCGAGCGCGTGCTCTCCGGGGACATCGGCCCCGGCGCGTTCCTCCCCGAGCAGGAGATCTCGGCACGGTACGGCGTGGCCCGGCCCACGGTGCGGGAGGCCCTCGCCGTCCTTGTCCACGAAGGGCTCCTCAGGCGCGAGCGCAATCGCAGCGCGTACGTTCCCGAGGTCACGTCGGCGGACCTCGCCGATCTGATGTATGTGCGCCGCCCGCTTGAGGATCTGATGGCGCAGGCGGTCGCGGGCCGCCGGGTCGCCGCGGCGGACGCCGCGCTCGACCGGCTGGGAAGCCTGCCGCCCGACGCGCCGTGGGCGGCGGTGGTTGCCGAGCACATGGCGCTGCACGAGGCGCTCGTCGTGGCCGCGGGCAGCCCTCGCCTGGAACGTCTGTACGGCGTGCTCGCCGCCGAGACCCGCCTCGGTCTGGTACGGCTCCGCGACGTCTACCCCGACAGGGACGAACTGGTGGCGGAGCACCGCGAACTCCTGGAGATCATCGCCGCCGGACCGGAGGACGCGGCACGGCAGGCCGTCCGGGAGCATCTTCACTGGCGCGAAACGTAACCGCTCTTGCACGGAGTGGGGGGATGTCGTCACAATCGCGCCCATGCACGGCAACGCAGTGCCGGAGTCCATGCCGGAGTCCTATGTGTACGTCACGGAAGAAGGCGTGACCCGTCACTACGCCGACGGCAGCGTAGAGGCCCTCGCGTGGGAGGACGTCGTCGAGGTGCGGGTGGGCGGCCTCGCCGACCAGCGTGACCACCGCGCCGACCAGTCCCGCGACCAACGCCCCGACCAGCACGGAGACAGGCACGGGGACGGGCACGCCGACGTCCTGATCGTCCTGCTCGACCGTGACGGCGAGGGGTGCGTCGTCCCCCGGTCGGCGACCGACGCGTCCTTCCTGGCCCGCCTGAGATACCTGCCCGACTTCGACCTCGACCGGCTCAGCTCCGCCGTCGAGGCGGCGAGTGACGGTTACGTCGTCGTCTGGCGCAGCCCCGATCCCCCTTCACCGCTTCCCGACCTCGAATACGACTAGCTCGTCGTCACAGGGGCGCGATCACGCCGGACGATTTCCAGCGTTTTGATGCCGACTGTCGTGGTGTGAAGACGATCCGGGGTGGTTCGCCATGCGACGCCGCTCTGTCATGACCTTGTCGGACATGTCGGCCGCTAACGGGGGCGAAGTCTGGACGGCGACGGACGCGGGATGGCGTTGCTGAGCATCGTGCCCGGCTGGCTGATGCTCTTCGTCTGCGTGATCGCGATCGTCGCCCTGATGGGGCTCATCGCAGGACTGGCCGTGATCGCGGACAGCGTCTGAAAAGCCACCACGACGCCGCCGTCCCGCTGTGCCGGCCCTTGCTGACACGCGAAGGCCCGCGTCTCGGGCGAGACGCGGGCCTTCGCGGTGAAGCGGTGAAGCGATGAAGCGGTGGATCCGGGGACCCGTGAACTAGTTGATTCGCCAGGTGTCGCCACCGAGGAGCAGGTCGGCGAGCTGGCCCTTGCCCTTGTCGGCGGTGGCCTGCTCAAGCTGCTCGCTCATGAGCGTGTCATACGCCGGGCGGTCCACCGAGCGGAAGATCCCGATCGGGACGTGCTGGAACGCCGGCTCGTCCAACCTGGACAGCGCGAACGCCAGGGACGGGTCGTCGCGGTGCGCGTCGTGGACGAGGATCTCGCTGTCGGCCACCTCGGAGCGGCGGACGACCTCGACCCCGCCGGTGGGCGAGAGCCGTACGGCCTTCTCGTTCTCGCCGGTGCCGAAGACGATCGGCTGCCCGTGCTCCAGCCGGATCGTGATCTCGTCCCGGGTGTCCGGCTCCTTGAGCGCTTCGAAGGCGCCGTCGTTGAAGATGTTGCAGTTCTGGTAGATCTCCACCAGCGACGTGCCCCGGTGCGCCGCCGCCTCCCGCAGGACGCTCTGCAGGTGCTTACGGTCGGAGTCGATGGTCCGGGCGACGAACCCGGCCTCGGCGCCGACCGCCAGCGAGATGGGGTTGAACGGCTTGTCCAGCGAGCCCATCGGCGTCGACTTGGTGATCTTGCCGACCTCGGAGGTGGGCGAGTACTGCCCCTTGGTCAGGCCGTAGATCCTGTTGTTGAACAGCAGGATGTTCAGGTTGACGTTGCGGCGCAGCGCGTGGATCAGGTGGTTGCCGCCGATGGACAGGGCGTCGCCGTCGCCGGTGATCACCCACACCGACAGGTCGGGACGCGACGTCGCCAGACCCGTGGCGATGGCCGGAGCCCGCCCGTGGATCGAGTGGAACCCGTAGGTGTTCATGTAGTACGGGAACCGGGACGAGCAGCCGATGCCGGAGACGAAGACGATGTTCTCCCGGCGCAGGCCGAGCTCGGGCAGGAAGCTCTGGACGGCCGCGAGGATGGCGTAGTCACCGCAGCCGGGGCACCAGCGGACCTCCTGGTCGGACTTGAAGTCCTTGAGGGTCTGCTTGCCCTCGGTCTTGGGCACCAGGGCCAGGCCCTTGCCGTTGAGGCTCTCAGTCACTGTTGATCACGTCCTGGATGACACCGGCCAGTTCCTCGGCCTTGAACGGAAGACCGCGCACGCGGTTGTAGCTGATCACATCGATCAGGAAACGCGCCCGCAGGAGCAGCGCGAGCTGGCCGAGGTTGATCTCGGGAAGCAGCACCTTGTCGTAGGCCCGCAGCACGTCGCCGGTGTTGGCGGGCAGCGGGTTGAGGTGCCGCAGGTGGGCTTGGGCGACCTTGCCGCCGTCCTTGCGCACCCGCCGCACCGCCGCCGCGATCGGCCCGTAGGTGGAGCCCCAGCCGAGCACCAGCACCCGCGCGTCCCCGTCCGGGTCGTCCACCTCCAGGGCAGGGACGTCGACGCCGTCGATCTTGGCCTGACGCAGCCGGACCATCCGGTCGTGGTTGTTCGGGTCGTAGGAGATGTTGCCGCTGCCGTCGGCCTTCTCGATGCCACCGATCCGGTGCTCCAACCCCGGAGTGCCGGGTACTGCCCACGGACGGGCCAACGTCTCCGGGTCGCGCTTGAACGGCAGGTAGGTGCCGTCCTCACTATTGGGTTCGGTGGTGAACTCGACCGAGATGTCCGGCAGTTCGGCGACCTCGGGCACCCGCCACGGCTCGGAGCCGTTGGCCAGGTAGCCGTCGGACAGCAGCATGACGGGCGTGCGGTACTTCAGCGCGATCCGCGCCGCCTCGATGGCGGCGTCGAAGCAGTCCGACGGTGTCGCGGGGGCGATGACCGGGACCGGGGACTCGCCGTTGCGGCCGAACATCGCCATCAGCAGGTCGGTCTGCTCGGTCTTGGTCGGCATGCCGGTCGACGGGCCGGCCCGCTGCACGTCCACGACGATCAGCGGCAGCTCGGTCGCCACGGCGAGGCCGACGGTCTCGGCCTTCAGCGCGACACCCGGGCCGGACGTGGTCGTCACGCCGAGCGCGCCGCCGAACGCGGCGCCCAGGGCGGCGCCCACGCCGGCGATCTCGTCCTCGGCCTGGAACGTCCTGATGCCGAACCGCTTGTGCTTGGACAGCTCGTGCAGGATGTCGGAGGCCGGGGTGATCGGGTAGGAGCCGAGGAACAGCGGCAGCCCCGACTGGACCGACGCCGCGATCAGCCCGTAGGCCAGGGCCTGGTTGCCGGAGATGTTCCGGTAGACGCCGGGAGCCAGCGTCGCGGGCTTGATCTCGTAGGAGACCGAGAACGACTCGGTGGTCTCACCGTAGTTCCACCCGGCCTGGAACGCCGCGACGTTGGCCTTGGCGATGTCCGGCTTCTTGGCGAACTTCGCCTCAAGGAACTTGATCGTCGCCTCGGTAGGCCGGTGGTACAGCCAGGAGAGCAGACCGAGCGCGAACATGTTCTTGGCCCGCTCGGCGTCCTTCTTGGAGATCTCGAAGCCCTCGAGTGCCTTGACGGTCAGCGAGGTCAGCGGCACCGAGTGGAGCCGCCATTCGCTCAGCGTGTCGTCCTCGAGCGGGTTGGCGGCGTAGCCCACCTTCTGCAGGTTGCGCTTGGTGAACTCGTCGGTGTTCGCGATGATGTCCGCCCCGCGCGGCAGGTCGGCGATGTTCGCCTTGAGCGCGGCCGGGTTCATCGCCACCAGCACGTTGGGGGCGTCGCCGGGGGTGAGGATGTCGTGGTCGGCGAAGTGGAGTTGGAAGCTCGACACGCCGGGCAGGGTGCCCGCAGGGGCGCGGATCTCCGCCGGGAAGTTGGGGAGAGTCGAGAGGTCGTTGCCGAATTTCGCCGTTTCCGCGGTGAAACGGTCGCCGGTCAGCTGCATTCCGTCGCCGGAGTCGCCGGCGAACCGGATGATCACGCGATCGAGTTGCTGAACCTGCTTGGTCACAGCTGCTCAGTCCTCCTCGACGCGCCAAGGCGTCTTAGCTCGTGGCACGTTGTTCTATCCATGCTAGATCCATCATCTCTAGCGACGAGACTGCCGGTTCACCCGGCAGGGGAATCGCTTCCCGGTCAGGGTTCGGTTGTTCGAAACGGTCAGGACTTGGCCGTCGCCCGCCTCAACCGAGGAAAGCGAGAAGCCGCTCTCTTCAGGGAGCGGCGGAGTCACCAGGCGCACGCGTTCGATTGTCGCGTGAACCGCTCACCGCCAAGGTGTGACGTGCGTCGCATCGACCGGCGGGCGGCGCCCGCTCAGAGGGGCGCCCGCCGGTACGCAGATCGTTCGGGGATTCCATGGCCGCCGGATCGACGGCATGGTCACGATCGAGGGTGACGCTTCGTGCGACACAGCCCCGCCGCGAGCCGGCACAGATCAACGTGCAAGCGGGCGAAGAGGATGTTGCGGGTCACGAGGTCCAACTATATGTCCCCGCGCGTTTCACGGTACCTGGTGGCTCCGCAACCCGCCGGTAGGCGCGACGCCGGTGGGCACGATGGGGGAGGAATAGGTCAGGCCCGGCATCATGCGGCCGGAGCCGTACAGCTCGGGCACGGTCACGAAGACGAACCCGCGCTCGCGGAGCTTGTCGAGCACCTGGGGGAGCGCGTCGGCGGTGACCTGGTCCATGTCGCGCATCAGGATGATCGACCCCCGCCGGGCGTCGGCGAGGACCCGCTTCACGACCGCCTCCGGGGTCGCTCCCGCCACGTCGCCCGCGTCGACGTTCCCCTGCACGATCGCGAGCCCCAGCTCGCGCGCGACGTCGGCCACCCTGGCGTCCGTCGCACCGTACGGCGGGAGGAGGAGGGCCGGGGTCTGGCCGCTCCCCATGCCGATCGCGTGCTGGGCACGCCGGATCTGGTCGTAGATCACAGTGGTCGAGAGCAGGGTGAGGTCCCGATGGGTCCACGTCTGGTTGGCGACGAGATCCCCCTGCTCGCGCATCCGGTGCAGGAGGCCGGGCATCGCCGCCGCGTTCGAGCCGACCATGAAGAACGTCGCCCGCGCGCCGTGCGTGGACAGCGTCGACAGCAGCCGCTCGGTGTACGGCCCCGGCCCGCCCTGGAACGCGAGGGCGACGCAGTGGGCCACGGCGCAGTCGACCGTGCCGTTCAGCTCGCTGACGGCGGTCGGGTTGTGGTCCAGGGTCGCGGACAAGGGCCGCGTGGTCGTCTCGGCCACCGCCGTGCGGACCTGGCGCCCGAAGGTCGTCAGCAGCCGGTCGGCCTCCTTGCGCGGGATGGCCACGGCCACCCTGCCGGTCGATCCCGGGCTGGACTCCTGGCCGTCGAACTCCACGACCAGGTCGCCCCGCGTGTTGAAGTTGAGTGAGTCGAAGAGATCGGGATCCACGACGACGCTTTCGGCGTGGACCGGGGCGGTGCTCGGCAGGTGCTTGCGCACCAGCGTCGAGAGCTCCTTGATGTTCGAGACCAGGCTGGTGGAGTCCACCACCTTCTCGCCCCGCCGGTCGTACCAGAGCGTGCGGTAGGAGTCGACCCAGGTGCGGCCGGTGAACCGGCTCTCCCTCAGCCTGACCCCGACGGCGTCGCGGGACGCGGCGGTGAGCTCCCAGTCCACGTTGTATTCGGGGGTGCGCAACCCCTCCCGGTTGGCGGTCTTCTCGGAGAACCGCCGCGCCTTGGCCGACAGCTCTTCCTTGAGGCGCTTGTTGAGCGCGGGCGCGTCCGAGAGCGTGGGATAGCTGACGTGCACGTGCGGCTTGGCCGTGCCACTGGAGATCGTCGCCACCGAGAGTCCCGCAATCTTGGCCGGGTCGGCGAAGGTGAGCACCGTCGGTTCGGACGCGACGTCGATGCCCTTGTCCCGCCCACCGCCGAGCAGGGGCAGGCCGCAGCTGGTCACGGCGATGATCAGCAAGGTGATGACGCCGACGAAACCGAGTGGGGGCATGAGTGGAGGGTATGAGCGGATATGCCGGTTTTACCCCCCCTTTGTGTGATCACCGCGCATCTTTTGGCTGCGAACGGTGACTAAAGGGTGACACGGTTATGATCGTGGCGAAGGCCGTACGGGCTCGGAGGCGGGCATGAACGGATATTTCAGCTCTTATCTAGTTGTCGTGGTGCTCTTCGGACTCGGCCTGGCCATCGTCGCCGGAGGTCTGCTCGTCAACCGGCTGCTGCGTCCGCACCGGCCCACCCCGGAGAAACTGCTGACCTACGAGTGCGGCGTCGACCCGGTCGGCGAGGGCTGGGCCCAGTCCCAGGTCCGCTACTACGTCTTCACGTACCTCTATGTCGTCTTCGCGGTGGACGCGGTGTTCCTCTTCCCGTGGGCGACGGTCTTCTCCGCTCCCGGATTCGGCGTCACCACGCTGGTCGAGATGTTCGTCTTCCTGGTCTTCATCGCCATCGGGATCCTGTACGCCTGGCGCAAGCGCGTACTGACCTGGACGTGACGCGGACCCGGCCCTGGAGCTGACGCGGAGTTGGCCCGATTCGCCTGGGTTCGATCTGGACGTGATCGTCGTCACTGTGCCACGCTTCTCGGTCCATGACGCCTTCAGCGATCATTCAGGAATGCCCGCAATGTTCGGCGTCGATCAGCGCCGACCCTCGGTTCGTCGTCTGGTGCCGGGATTGCGAATGGAACATCCGCCCGGACAACGGAGAGTGGCAGCGCCCGCAGGGCATGCTGGCTCGTTCCCGCAGCCGCCTGGCTCGCCGGTACGTCGCCGACCTGCATCGGAGGGTGCTCGATTCCGGGCCCGGCCTGCCGTCCCGTGATCCGGCCAGGATCGCCTCGTATGCTCTCGCCACGACCGTCCACCTGTTCGCGCTCTCCTTGACGCTGGCCGGGGTCTGGCTCCTGGCGGCGACCTGGCCGAGCCCTTTCGGGATCGCCCTCGGAATCATGGTTCTGGCGTTCGCTTATCTGGTGCGTCCACGCCTGGGGCGCGTCAGAAAGGACGCCCTGACGCTCACCCGGCAGGAGGCGCCGACCCTGTACGACCTGCTCGACCGCGTGGCCGACGAGGTCGGGGCGCCGCCCGTGGACATCGTCGCCGTGAACGGCGACCTCAACGCCTGCTTCGCGACCATCGGGCTCCGCCGCAGGCACGTGCTGACGATCGGGCTGCCGCTGTGGCTGATCCTGGACCGGGCGGAGCGTGTCGCCCTGCTGGGCCACGAGTTGGGGCACTCGACCAACGGTGACTCCCGACACGGTCTCTATGTCGGCAGCGCGCTGAACACGCTTTACGAACTGCGCCGAGTGCTGGCCCCCATCGTGCTCGACGGGGGACTGCTCGAGATCGCCGCGATGTTCTTGCTCAACATCGTGATATGGCTGGTCCGCGTGCCGGTCACCGGCATGATCATGCTGTTGGAGTTGATGACGTATCGGTCATCGCAACTCGCCGAATACGCCGCCGACGAGAGAGCGGCCCAGGTCGCCTCTCCGGTCGCCGCAGCCGGCCTGATGGACAAGTCCATCACCAGGGTCTCCGCCGCCGGCAGGCACCTGGCGTCCTCGGCCCATCGCACCGGAGACTTGTGGGAGGGGCTTCGGGAGTATATGGACGGGTTCCCCGAACTTGAGGAGGAGCGGCTGCGTCGGCTGGCCCCGCTCGAAGCGGTTCGGGTCGACGCCTTCCACCCACCGAGTCACCTGCGCATGGCGTTCACCGTGGCCCTGCCGTACGGAGCGGCGGGGGTCACCGTGACGGAGGGAGAGATGGAGCGGATCCAGGGCGAGCTGGACACGGCGGGCGATCGGATCGCCCGCGAGATCACCGACCGGGCACGGGCGGCGCTCTACCAGTGAGCACCGCCACCCCCTGGAGCGGCTTCACGGTGGGCGGGCTACGGCGGCGCGGGGGCACGGCGAGCTTCATCGGGCACGGTTTTACGGTGGCGAGGGTTTGCCCGGCGCTGTACCGGCGGCCGGGACGGGGGGAGAATGGCTCTCATGGCGGTGAACCTTCCGATGCCGACGGTCGGCCCGGTGTCCAGGCTGGCTCCCAAGCCGATGAAGTTCGTGCTCAACTGGGGCCGGCGGTACTCCCTGTGGGTGTTCAACTTCGGGCTGGCCTGCTGCGCGATCGAGTTCATCGCGACATCGATGAGCAGGCACGACTTCATCCGGTTCGGGGTCATCCCGTTCGCCAACGGGCCCCGCCAGGCCGATCTGATGATCGTCTCGGGCACCGTCACCGACAAGATGGCCCCGGCCGTGAAGCGGCTCTACGAGCAGATGCCCGATCCCAAGTACGTCATCTCGTTCGGCGCCTGCTCCAACTGCGGGGGACCGTACTGGGACTCCTACTGCGTCACCAAGGGCGTGGACCAGATCATCCCGGTCGACGTCTACGTCCCCGGCTGCCCGCCCCGGCCCGAGGCGCTGCTCCACGGCATCATGAAGCTCCAGGAGAAGATCGCCGCCGAGTCGCTCGGCGACCGCTACCAGGGCGGTGGCGCGTGACCGCCTCCCCTGACGCCGGCACCGGGATCGCGGCCGCGATCCGGTCCAGGTACGGCTCGCGCGCCCGGATCTCCGACTCCTTCGGTGAGCCCGTGGTGGACGTGGCGCCGGAGGACTGGATCGAGCTGCTGGACTTCGCCAGGGCCGAGGGCTTCGAGTTCTTCGACTGGCTGACCGGCGTGGACGAGCCGCCCGACGGCTTCGCCGTCGTCGCGCACGTCTTCGACCCGGTCGCGATGGCACACCTGCTCCTGCGCACCCGGGTGCCCAAGGAGGACCCGCGGCTGCCCACGGCCACCGGCGTCTTCCGCGGGGCGAACTGGCACGAGCGTGAGACGTTCGAGATGTTCGGCGTCGTCTTCGACGGCCACCCCGACCTGCGGCCGCTCCTGCTTCCGGACGGGTTCGAGGGCCATCCGCTGCGCAAGGACTTCGTCCTGGCGGCGAGGGTCGCCAAGGCGTGGCCCGGGGCCAAGGAGCCGGGCGAGTCCGGTCACGGGTCGCCGAGCCGCCGCAAGATGCTCCCGCCGGGCGTGCCGTCCGGCTGGGGGACGGGATCCGCACCCGACCAGGAGGAACGTGGTGAGTGAGGTGCTCGACATCGCGGTCCGGCTGGTCGTGATCGTGGTCGTGTTCCTCGCGTTGCCGCTGATCGTCGGGCAGATGGAGCACAAGGCGATGGCGCACATGCAGTCGCGCCTCGGCCCCATGTACGCCGGGGGTTTCCATGGCTGGGCCCAGCTCATCGCCGACGGCGTGAAGTTCGTCCAGAAGGAGGACGTCATCCCCGCGGCGGCCGACCGCAGGATCTTCGCCATCGCCCCGGGTGTGGCGCTCGTGCCGTACCTCGTCGTGATGATCGTGATCCCGGTGGGGCCCGGGCTGTACGGAGTGGACCTCGACGCCGGTCTGTTCTTCGTCCTCGCCGTCATGGGCGTCGGCGTGCTCGGCGCGATCATGGCCGGATGGGCGTCCGCCAACAAGTACAGCGTCCTCGGCGGCATGCGGGCGGCGGCCCAGCTGATGTCGTACGAGCTGCCGCTGGTGCTGGCCGCGTCGAGCGTGGCGATGGCGGCGGGCACTCTGTCGCTGCACGGCATCGTGGAGCAGTGGCAGTGGTGGTGGCTGCCCTGGCAGGCCATCGGCGGGGTGGTGTTCTTCGTCGCCGGGCTGGCGGAGCTGCGCAGGCCCCCGTTCGACATGCCGATCGCCGAGTCCGAGATCATCATGGGTCCGATGACGGAGTACACCGGGATCCGGTTCGCCCTGTTCATGCTCGCCGAGTACGCCGGGATCGTGGTGCTGTCGGCGTTGACGACCGTGCTGTTCCTCGGCGGCTGGCACGGACCGCTGCTTCCCGGCCCGGTGTGGACGCTCCTCAAGGTGTTTGCGCTGGCGTTCGTGGTGATCTGGGTACGGGTGAGCTATCCGCGCCTGCGTGAGGACCAGCTCCAGAAGCTGGCCTGGGTCGGTCTGGTGCCGCTCGCGCTCCTCCAGCTCGCTCTCACCGGCGTCGTCAAGGTCATCGCCGCCTGACGAGCCTCGAGAAGGAATCAGGCCGACAGACGGAAAGGTCGACAGGGCCCCGATCCTTCAAGGGTTCGAGGCCCTGCGATCGTGGCCTGACCGGAGCGCAGACACCGGTCGGGCCACGATCGAGTCCATGGCGAGGCGGTCGTCCGTGAAGAATCAGACGATCTTGCCGGACCAGACGTTGGCGGCGGCCTTGTAGACGCCGTAGGTCTCGCCGTCGAAGTACGGGGAGACGCTGGTGTCGAAGCGGTTGTTGGCGTCGGTGTCGGCGACGCCGATGGTGACGCCGTTCAGATAGCCGAGGCGACGGCTGTTGTTGTACTTCAGCAGCCAGGAGGAGCCGATGGAGCCCTCGCCGGTGAAGGAGGACTTCATGCCCTGGAGTTCCTCGCCCTTGATGGCGGGAGCCTGGACGGCGAAGGTCTTGCCGTAGCTCCACTTGAGGGTCTTGCCGGTGTAGGCGTGGTTGCCGTCCAGGTGGGCGCCGCTCGGGTAGCCGAACACGAAGACCGGGTTGCCGAGCTTCTGGTTGTAGGCGAGCCCCTGCCCGCCGACGTTGTCACCGAGACGGCCGACGCTCTTCAGTTCGATGGTGAGGCCGCGCTTCGTGGTGGCGGTGACCTTGAAGTCCAGGTCGTACTCCGTGTGGAAGGAGCGCCACGTGTAGGTGTCTCCTCGCTTGGAGACGAGATTCTGCTCGTTCTGGGTCCAGGCCCAGTTGTCCCGTCCGCCGTTGGTGCCCTCGCCGCCGTCGGGGCCCGGCGTGGCCTTGACGTCCTCGAAGAACTTGGCATCGACGAGAGGGTGCGCGGCGACGTCGACGGGAAACGCGCTGGCGGGCTTGTCGCCCAGCTCCAGGTCGGAGAATCCGGTCAGTCGCTTGATTTCGTCACGGGTGTGATCGTGCACCCAGTTCTCTTCAACCTGGGTCGAATGCGCGAGGTCGCGGGTGTAGATCTTCTCGGTCTGGACGTTCGAGTACGCGGGGTCGTCGTCCAGCCTCGAGGCGTCCGCCATGGCTTCGGCCCTGGTCTCCCAGACCTTCTTGTAGGTGCCGCCCTTGGTGACGTTCGTCGGCAGGACGCCGTCATAGACGGTGACGAACGCGAAGTTGCGGTCGCCGTCCTCGTAGACGTCGTAGTCGTAGTGGGTGAAGGCCTGCTTGCCGACGTAGATGCCCCACGGGGTCTTGCCCTCGTAGTAGCCGGGGATGAAGACCCACTTGTCGAGGGTGGCCTTGTTCGACTCGGTGTCGTAGACGCAGTGGCCCGCGGTGGCCACGAGGTTGCGGTAGTTCGCCTGCACGGAGGTGGCGGAGCACCAGTGCGGCTTGTGGTCGGCGCCGATGAAGAACACCTTGCCCGTGGTCCTGGGCAGGTTGACGTTCTTGGACTTGGCGGTCGTCTTCTTCTCGTCGCCGATCGCCGGGACGACGCCGGGCTTGCTGTCGGCGGCTGGGCCGCCGGTGGAGACGTGCTTGGCGACGACCTTGGTCTCGACGTTGTACGGCGTGGCGGCGATCAGGTTCGCCGCGCGCTGACCGAACCAGAACGCGGCGATCTGCCGAGCGGCCAGGTTCGTGTTGGCCAGGATGACGCTGGGTGCCTGGTCCTTGGGGGCGGCGCTCGCGGGGACGGTCAGCCCGGCCGCGAGCAGGCCCGCGGCGGCTACGGCACCACCGAAAGCCAGAGTGCGCTTCATGGGATTCCTTGGTCTGTCGTGGGATGCATCATGCGTCCCGGTACGTCAGGAAAGGGCGCCCCGGAAAATAAGGGCGCTCACTGGTGGCTCACTTGGGGCGCAGGTCGCAGAGGTTTCCGCCACCAGCGAGCCGCGGCGCGATCCCCGTGCCGGATCCCGTCGATCGGCGATCCCAGGCGGGCGCCTCTCCGCTCTGTCACGCCAGGGCGGTGGACACGCCGTTCCGGGACCCGCAGGAACCGGTACTGGACCGCCCCGCCGGTGGTGCCCGCGCTGATCGTGCCGGTGGCCGCACACGATGCCGGCCTTGTCGAGCGCGCAGGCGGTTTCCTGGTTCATGAACTCCACGCCGGGCACCACCACCACCGGCCGGGCGGAAGGTTGCGGCGCGCGGCAAGGGCCGTCTGGACCCTTCGGCAAGAGCGCGCGGAACCCCCCGTCAGGGGAGGTACACGGTGTATTCGGTGAGCGGGCTGGTCAGGTCGGCCGGGAGGTTCGCGGTGACGCACACTTCCACGGCAGAGGTGAAGGTTCCGACCGCCTGCCGGGCCTCGAGGATCTGCTCGACCAGTTCGGGCGTCATCCCGGGGAGGCCGGCGATCACCGCGGCGGGGGCGTGGTTCATGTCCACGAGGCCGCCGTCGTCATAGCGCCGGGGCAGGTCGGGCCGCCCGATGCGCAGCTCCATGGCGAGCCCGGGGTCGCGCTCGGCCAGCTCGCGTGCCTCCTGGCGCAGGTCGCGGCGGTGCTGCGCGAACTGGATCGCCTGGTCGTTCCCGTACGCCACGGGATCGGGACGGGGGAACACGCGGCGGCGGACGGCGAATGCGTGGGCGGTACCGCCGAGGGTGTTGAGGACCAGGCCCGCGCTGAACAGCGCGTCGTTCGAACTGACGGTGGTGAACATCGTCACCGTGCCGACCAGGTAGATCACGAAGGCGGCCCAGGCGAGCGTCGACCGCATTTTGATCGCGGCGTGCAGGAAGACGGCCGGAGTGAGAGCCCCGACGCTCCCCAACGGGACCAGCGCCCACAGGACGCTGAGGAACGTCCGTGCGCCGGGCGGACGTGGGACGGCGGCGGGAGGCATGCCGGGCACCTGGCGGTACGGCACCGGCCCGGGTGGCCCCTGTACGTAATGCGGATGCCGTGGAGGAGCGGAGGGCATGGCGGGTGCCTGTCCCAGCGGCGGTTGCGTCCGCGGAGCCTGGCCCGGCGGCGGGTTGCCCGGGAGTACCTGGCCGTGCGGGGGGCGGCCGGGGAGTGCCTGGCCGTGTGGTGGTCGTGTCTGGAGCGGCTGGCCGTATGGTGTGTGGCCATGAGGGACCGGTCCCTGCGGTGCCTGCCCGTACGGCGTCGGGCGCTGGGGCGCCTGTTCGCGTGGCAACCGCTGCGGGGCAGTGGGCGGTTCGGCGGATGCCTCACCGTGCGGTGCCTGCCCGTAGGGCGACTGTGGAGGAGGACCGGGGTGTGGGGGCCGCATAGTGGCAGAATAAGCCCTTTCTACCGCTCCACTTGTGGACAACCAGTGGAGAAGCCTGTGGAAACTGTGGAAAACACAGAGGGGCGCATCAGCGCATTCACGTGTCGCCCGTAGTGCGCGATGATGGGGAATTGTGGCGCGCATACCAGGAGAAGGGCTGGCCAAGGGGCTGGCGGTCACGTTCAAGCACATGGTGCGCAAATCGGTGACCCAGCAGTACCCCGAGGTCCAGCCTGACCTGCCTCCTCGCAGCCGGGGCGTGATCGCCCTGGTCGAGGAGAACTGCACGGTCTGCATGCTCTGTGCCCGCGAGTGTCCTGACTGGTGCATCTATATCGATTCGCACAAGGAGACGCTTCCGGCTCCCGAGGGTGGGCGCCCTCGCGCGCGGAACGTGCTCGACCGGTTCGCGATCGACTTCTCGCTCTGCATGTACTGCGGCATCTGTGTCGAGGTGTGTCCGTTCGACGCGCTGTTCTGGGCGCCCGAGTTCGAGTACGCCGAATACGACATTCGCGACCTTCTGCATGAAAAGGATCGATTGGGCGAGTGGGTCGAGAGCGTGCCCCCTCCGCCGCCCCACGAGATCGGCGCCGAGCCGCCCAAGGAGGCCGCCGCCGCTTCCCGCCCGGCTCGGGGACCCGCCGCCCGCCCCGGTGACACCGCCCGTCCGGGTGCCGGGCGGCCCGGCGAGGCGACCGGCACCCGGACGGGCCGACCCGGCGAGACTACGGGTCCAAGCGCGGACCGACCCGGCGAGACCACCGGTCCAAGCGCGGACCGACCCGGCGAACCCGGCCGAACGGCCGGCTCCGGCGGTCCCGCCGCCCGTACGGCCGGCACGGCGAGCGGAGCCGACACCGCCGACGCCTCGGGTGGCCAAGACACGTCAGGGACGACGGAGGCCCCCGCCGGGGCCGGCGCGGCCGACAGCGGCCCCCGCGTACGGCGGGAGGCGCCACGGAGTCCGGCCGCGATCCGCGCGATCCGCCCTCCGGGCTCGCTGCCTCCACGACCGGGCGCGGGCGCGAAGCCCCCGGAGCCCTCGGGACCCCCGGAGCCCTCGGGGCCAGCGGGTAGCGAGTCCACAGGGCCGACCGCCGAGCCCGGGACCTCCGGTGAGGGCGGGACCGGGGCGTCCGGTGAGTCCGGGTCCGGGGCGTCCGGCGAGCGGGAGCAACCGGACCGTCGCGAGCCGCCCAGAGCTCTGCGGAACGTCCGTTCGATCCGACCGCCCGGGTCACTGCCGAAGAAGGACGCGCCACCCGATCAGGGAGGCGAATCATGACATCGCAGGTGCCGGACCTGTGGCCGCCGACCGGGCAGGAAGTCGTGTTCCTGCTGCTCGGAGTCGTCGCTCTCGGGTCCGCCCTGCTGGTGGTGACCACCAGACAACTCGTCCACGCCGCTCTCTGGCTCGTCGTGTGCTTCGGTGCGCTTGCCGGGGGCTATCTGGTCCTGACCGCCGAGTTCGTCGCCTGGGTCCAGGTCCTGATCTATGTCGGCGCGATCGTCGTACTGCTGCTGTTCGGCATCATGCTGACCCGGGCGCCCATCGGCCGGAGCGCCGACCTCGACTCGGGCAACCGGGCGGCTGCCGTTCTGGTGGCGGTCGCGACGGCCGCGGTCCTGGTGACCGTGGTCGTCCAGGGTTTCGCGACCGCCTATACGCCGCTCGAACCCGGGGGTGGCGCGGCGGGCGCGCTGGGGTCGAGCATCTTCCGGTCGTGGGTGCTGCCCTTCGAGGCGCTGTCCGTGCTCCTGCTGGCCGCGCTGATCGGCGCCATCGTCCTCTCCCGTACCGACATCGGCGGCCCGAGCCGCGTCACCGACTCGCCCGGTTCCGATCCCTCACCGGACGGAACGGGCAGCGACCCCGAGGGCGGCTCCGGGAGCGAGCCGCGGAGCGATCAGGAGACCGGCTCTGACGGTGTCTCCCGGAACGGCGGTTGACGTGCACGTCGTCTATCCCGTCGTCGTCTCCGCGTTGCTCTTCTCCATCGGCGTCTACGGCGTGCTCGCCCGGCGTAACGCGATCCTCGTGCTCATGTCCGTCGAGCTCATGCTCAACGCGGTCAACCTCAACCTGGTCGTCTTCGACATCTGGCTGCGGGACCGGCTGCACGGCGGCCAGGTGCTCACGCTGTTCATCATCGTGATCGCGGCGGCCGAGGTGGGTCTGGGCCTGGCGATCGTGCTCTCGGTCTTCAGGAACCGCCGGACCATCGACATCGACCGGCTCCGGGACCTCACCGAGCGCGACCTCATCGGTCCCGGTCCGGACGCTCCGGTCGGCTCCGATCCCGGCCCGGACGGCCCGCTCGGCTCCGGCCCGGACACTCCGGTCGGCTCCGGTCCCGGTCCGGCGGGCGCGCCCCCAGGTGACTCGCCGGACCCCGGTCCCGCCGATCCTCCCGCCCCGGGCTCCGAAGGCGGGGCAGTCCTTGACCGTTCGGAGGCCGGATGATCGTCCTGGCCGTACTCGCCATCCTGCTGCCGTTCGTCGGCGCCGCCGCCGGACTGCTCGGGTCGCGGGTCCCGCGCAGCCGCACCCCGGCCCGTACGGCCCGGCGGCGGGCGGCGTGGTTCGCCGTCCTGCCCGTCGCGATCTCGGCCGTCGCGGCGGTGTGGCTCGCCGCGCGGCAGGCGATCACCGGTGACCACGGGGCCGCGGACACCGTCGCGGGCACCCTGGCCGAGATCGAGACCGGGTCCGTCCCGATCTCCGTGGGACTCCAGGTAGGCGAGCTGTCGGCACTCATCGGCGTCCTCGTCACCGTGGTGGCGCTCGCGGTCCAGGTGTACTCGGTCGGGTACATGCGGGACGATCCGCGCTACCCGTCGTACAGCGCGTTCATCAGCCTGTTCACCAGCGCCATGCTGCTCGTGGTCTACGCGGGCGACCTGATCGTCCTGTACGTCGGGTGGGAGATCATGGGCCTGTGCTCCTACCTGCTGATCGGGCACTGGTGGGAGGACCGGGCCAACTCCCGCGCGGCGGTCAAGGCGTTCCTCGTCACCCGTCTCGGCGACGTCGGATTCCTGTTCGGGATATTCACGCTCGGCCTGTCGGCGGGCAGCTTCCGGATCGACGACGTCCTCGCCGCCGACATACCGACGAGCACGCTGATCGCGGCGACGATGTTGCTTCTCGCGGGCGTCGCGGGCAAGAGCGCCCAGGTGCCGCTGCACACCTGGCTGCCGGACGCCATGGCGGGCCCGACCCCGATCAGCGCGCTCATCCACGCGGCCACGATGGTCGCGGCCGGCATCTTCGTCGTCGCCCGGCTCTATCCGGTCTTTCTCGCGGCCCAGCCCACGCTGGACGTGCTCGGCGTGATCGCCGCCGTCGGCATGCTGGGCGCGGCCCTCTCCGCCCTGGCCCAGGACGATCTCAAGCGGGTGCTCGCGTACTCCACGATCAGCCAGCTCGCCTTCATGGCAGCGGCGCTGGCCGCGGGGTCGGATCACGCGGCGATCTTCCATCTGGTGACGCACGGCGCGTTCAAGGCGCTGCTGTTCCTGTGCGCGGGCGTGGTCATCCATTACGTCGGGTCGAACCTGATGAGCCATATGGGCGGGCTCCGCACCAGCCTGCCCGTCACGTTCTGGGCGATGACGATCGGGTTCGCCGCGCTCGCCGGGTTGCCTCCGGCCAGCGGGTTCTTCAGCAAGGACGCGGTGATCGCGGCCATCGAGCACTCGCGCAGTCCCGCCCAGCTCTTCCTGTACGGCTGCGCGCTGGTCACCGTCGGGGTGACCGGCGCCTACTCGGCCCGCGCCTGGTTGCGGACCTTCTTCGGCTCCCGCCGTCCCGTGCCGCCGTCCGACGCGGACGATCACGGCCATGGCCGCGCACAGCACGAGGAGCGGGGGCGTCCGGCGGTTCCCCGGTCGATGCTCTGGCCCGTCGTGCTGCTCGCCGTACCGGCCCTGCTGCTCGGGTTCGCCGGGGTGCGCGAGTTCGACGCGGAGTCGGCCGCGATCAGCGTGGTGATCGCGCTGCTCGGCGCCGGGGTCGTCTACTCGCTCTGGCGCGGCTCGCCCGCGCAGGATCCGGCGAGGATGCTCGGCCCGTTCCGGGTGCCGTGCGAGCGGGCGTTCTACCTGGACACCGTCTACGACCGGCTGGTCACCCGTCCCGTCCTGCGGCTCGCCCGGGGCGTCGTACGGACCGACGACCGGGTGGTGGACGGGGCGGTGCGCGGGTCGGGGCGGGCGGCGGTCGGCCTGTCCGGCCTCCTGCGGCTCGCGCAGAACGGCAACGCCCAGCTCTACGTCACCGGCGTGCTCGCCGGGGTGCTGCTGATCGCGGTAGGGGTGGTGGTGCTCGCATGATCCGCGATGCCGTGATCGGGATGCCTCGTGATGCTTCGCCGTGGGGACCGGTTCCGGGCCGGTCGGTACGGGTTCCGGAGGTGTCCCGCCGATGAGCTGGATCCCGATCGCGATGCTCGCCGTGCCCCTGCTCGGGGCCGCCGTGCTCCTCCTGCCGAGGTTCGCGGGACGGGTGCCGCGCGGGTACGGGCTCGCCGTGTCCGGGGTGACGCTGGCCCTCGCCGTCGCGATGGCGGCCGTCTTCGACTACGGGGACACCGCGCGGATGCAGTTCCAGACGGACGTGCCGTGGATCCCGGGCCTTGACCTGCGGTTCCACCTCGGCGTGGACGGGATCTCGCTGCCGCTGGTCGTGCTGACCGCGCTGCTGACGTTCCTGTGTTTCGTCCACCTGGCTGGCCGCCCGCAGAGCAGGCCGCGGGCGCTGGCGTTCACACTGCTCGTCCTCGAAACCGGCATGATCGGCACGTTCCTCGCGCTCGATCTCCTGCTGTTCTTCGTGTTCTTCGAGGTCGTCCTCGTCCCGATGTACTTCGTGATCGCGGTCTGGGGCGGGCCGGAGCGCCGGGCGGCGGCGGTCAAGTTCATCCTCTACACGCTGCTCGGATCCGCCGTCCTGCTGCTGGGGCTGCTGGTCGTCTGGTCCCAGGCCGGGACGCTCGACATGGTGGCGCTCGCCCGGGGCAACGGCATCGCGCGTTCGACGCAGATCCTGGCGTTCCTGGCGATCGGGGCCGGTCTGGCGGTCAAGGCCCCGATGTGGCCGCTGCACACGTGGCTGCCGGACGCCCACACCGAGGCTCCGACCGTGGGTTCGGTGCTGCTCGCCGGGGTGCTGCTCAAGATGGGCACGTACGGCTTCGCGCGCATCGCGATCCCGATCCTCCCGGAGGGGGCCGCCACGGTGGCCCCATGGCTGGGGGCGTTCGCGGTGATCGGCATCATCTACGGGTCCTTGGCCTGCCTCGCCCAGCGCGACCTGAAACGGATGATCGCCTATTCGTCGGTCGGGCACATGGGGTTCGTGTTGCTCGGCTTCGCGACGCTGACTCCGGTCGGCGTGAACGCCGCGCTCTTCGGCAACGTCGCGCACGGTCTGATCACCGGACTGCTCTTCTTCGTCGCCGGGGCGGTCAAGGACCGGTACGGCACGGCCGACATGGCCCGGCTGGGTGGCGGGATGCTGGGCCGCCTGCCGTACATCGGCTCGTTGCTGACCTTCGCCTGCGTCGCGTCGCTGGGGTTGCCAGGTCTGGCCGGGTTCTGGGGCGAGATGCTCGCGCTGTTCGGGGCGTTCCGGCCCGCCGTCGAGCTGTCCCGGCCGCTGTTCCTGACGTTCATGGTGATCGGCGGCATCGGCACGGTGCTGACCGCCGCGTACTTCCTGCTCATGCTGTCCCGGGTGACGCACGGCCGTCCCGCGCGAGATCGCGGGCCGGCGGTGGACGTGACCGCGTACGAGCTGGCCGCCTGGATGCCGCTGGTGCTTCTGACGCTCCTCTTCGGCCTGTGGCCCAAGGCGCTGCTCGCGATCACCACGCCCGCCGTCCAGGCGATCCTCCCGGGGGTGGGCTCGTGATCCAGTCGATCGACTACGTCGCGATAGCCGCGCCGCTGATCCTCGCCCTGGTGGCGGGGGTGGTGCTGCTGCTCGACGCCTTCCTGCCCCGCCGTACGCCGGGGACGCTCGGGCTCGTCACGCTGGCGGGGGTCGTCGCGGCGTTCGGCGTCCTGATGGCGCAGGCCGCCGGAGGCGGGCGGCGGCGCACGTTCTGCGTGCCCGACTCGCTGGGCGGCGGCGGATGCTCCTTCGTGGTGGACCGCTTCACCCTGGTCATGTCCGGGCTGGCGCTCGTCGCCGGGATCGTGGTCGTGCTGCTGTCCATGGCCGAGCTGACCGACCGGAGGATCCCGGCCGGCGAGTGGTACTTCCTGCTGTTGAGCGCGCTGACGGGGGCGGTCCTGCTGCCCGCCGCGCGCGACCTCGCCACGCTCGTCGTGGCGCTCGAAGTGGTGTCCCTGCCGGTGTTCGCGCTGACCGCCCTGAAGCGGTACGACGGCCGGGCCTCGGAGGCGGCGCTCAAGCTGTTCCTCGTCTCCGTCGTCTCGACCGCGATCACGCTGTTCGGCGTCTCCCTGCTGTACGGCCTTACCGGGACCCTCTACCTGGAGCGGCTCTCCCCGGCCCTCTCCGCGGCCTCCGCGGGCTCGGGCGCGTCCGGGGTCGTGTCGGTCGCCGTCGTGCTGGTGCTGGCGGGGTTCGCGTTCAAGGTGGCCGCTGTGCCGTTCCACTTCTGGGCCGGTGACGTCTACCAGGGCGCGCCCGTCCCGGTGGCGGCGCTGCTCTCCGTCGTCTCCAAGGCCGCCGGGTTCGCCGGGCTGATCCTGATCCTGGTCACCGGGCTGCGCGACCAGGCGACGTTGTGGGGGCCGGTCGTCGCGGTGGTGGCCGCGGCGACCATGACCGCGGGCAACGTCCTCGCCCTGCGCCAGCGCGCCGCGTTGCGGCTGCTCGCGTGGTCGTCGGTGGCCCAGTCCGGCTACATCCTGGCCCCGCTCGCGGTGGTCGGCGGCCGTGCGTTCACCGCGTCGATGTCGTACCTGGTCATCTACGCGGCGATGAACCTGGGGGCGTTCGCCGTGGTGATGGCGATCTCCCGTACGGCGCCGCGGAACGAGCTGGACGACTATCGCGGTCTGGCCTCCCGCAGGCCGGGCACGGCCGTCGCGCTCGGTTTCTTCCTCGTCTGCCTGGCCGGCCTGCCCCCTGGGCTCGCCGGGTTGTTCGCCAAGGTCGTGGTGTTCCGGGAGATCGTGGAGGGCGGCCTCGGGTGGCTGGCCGTCGTGATGGCGGTCAACACGGTCATCGGGCTCTACTACTACATCGCGTGGACGGCCCGGCTGTTCGCTCCCGGCCCGGCGGGCGCGAGCCGTACCCGATCGGTGCCGGTCACGGTCGCCGTGGGGGTCGCCGTCCTGGTCACGCTGGCCTTCTCCGTCGCTCCGCAGCTCGTTCTCTCCGCCTCCGGCTGACCTTTCCCATTGGGAACGTTCTGCCAGGCCACACGCGTTGGTAAGGGAGAACGCACCAAATCGTGAGGAGGAGGCGTGCACCACAACGGCCTGCGTACCGCGATCCTTCTGGGGGCTCTCTCTGCGTTGATCCTGGCGGCGGGTGCCTGGCTCGGAGGCGGCTCCGGTGTGCGACTGGCCCTCGTGGTCGCGCTTCTGACCAACGGCATCGCGTACTTCTTCTCCGACCGGATCGCCCTCTCCGCCATGCGGGCCCGGCCCGTCAGTGAGGTGGAGCAGCCGGTTCTCTACCGCGTCGTCCGGGAGTTGTCCAACGACGCCCGGCAGCCGATGCCCCGGCTCTATGTCTCCCCCACAATGCAGCCCAACGCGTTCGCGACCGGGCGGAACCCGCGTAACGCGGCCGTCTGCGTCACCCACGGCATCCTCGTCATGCTGGACGAGCGGGAGCTCAGGGGAGTGATCGGGCACGAGCTGTCCCATGTCTACAACCGGGACATCCTGATCTCGTCGGTCGCGGGTGCACTGGCCACGATGATCACCTATTTCGGATACATCGGGATATTCTTCGGCTCCGATGACGACGACGGTCCGGGCTTCCTCGGTGCGCTGCTCATGATGATCCTCGGTCCGGTCGCCGCCTCGATGATCCAGATGGCGATCTCCCGGTCGCGTGAGTTCGCCGCGGACGAGTCGAGTGCCCGGCTCACCGGTGATCCGCTGGCGCTGGCCTCCGCGCTCCGCAAGATCGAGATGGGGGCCCGGCGGCTGCCGCTCCCGGAGAACGGACGGCTGGCCTCGGCGAGCCACATGATGATCGCGAACCCGTTCCGCGGCGCGGGCATCG
Source organism: Microtetraspora glauca (assembly GCF_040656155.1). Classification (NCBI taxonomy): domain Bacteria; kingdom Bacillati; phylum Actinomycetota; class Actinomycetes; order Streptosporangiales; family Streptosporangiaceae; genus Microtetraspora; species Microtetraspora glauca. Next base: position 198,824 of record NZ_JBFALK010000012.1, on the reverse strand, counting down.
GCAAGCTCTTCTCCACCCACCCGCCGACCGCCGAGCGGGTCGCCCGGCTGGAGCGGATGGCCGGCTACCGCCGCTGACGGCCCGGGGGTTCCGCCGACGGCGCTCCGTTCCGCACGGGTCCACCGACGGAGCTCAATCGGAGGGTCCGCTGACGGCGTTCCGTCGGACGGGTCATCGACGGCGCCCCGGAAGGCCGGGTCACGGACGGCGCTCAGTCGGATCGGGTCACTGACGGCGTTCCGGCAGACCGGTCACGTCGAGGCGAGGGTGCGCGACCGGTCCGTCATCTGTTCCGTCTCCGGTTCCGTCTCCGGATCCGTGTGCGGATCCTGTGCGGTACGTGCGGGCGGCGTCACTCGCCCGGCAGCCACCACATGTACATCTTGGAAGTGATCGTGAATGTGTCGGCCTTCTTCGTGGCGCCCGAGGTCGGGTCGAGGGAGCGCCGGACGATGCCCGTCGTGTTGCCCTCGGCGTCGTTGCGCAGTTGCCACAGGGTCAGGTTGTCGGAGTCGTCCCAGCTGAGCCGGTGGGGCGACTCGTTCTTCGGCGTGTTCACGTTCACGGCGTCGCCGACGGTGTCGCTCGCCAGGTCGTAGACGCGTACCCGCTGCTTGCCCCCCGACGTGCTGATCATCACCGCGACGGTGTTCCCGTCGTTCGCCAGGGCCTGCGGCATGTTGTTCGCGATCACCTGCGGCACGACCTTGCGGCCGGTGGTTGCGCCGCTCTCGTCGAAGACGACGAGTTCCGTGGTGTTCTCGCTGGTGTACCGGGACGCCAGGATGTGGTGGCCGTCGGGGCTGAAGCCCTGGACGTCGACATTCGCCCGGATCTTGGTGACCTTGCCCGCGTTCATGTCGACCAGCAGCGACGGGAGCTTGCCCGCGTCGTCCTGGTACTCGATCACGACGCTGTCGCCGTCCGGGGACAGGGTGGCGGCGACGTCGCCCATGCCGATGCCCTTGGGCACGAGGGCCGCCTTGCCGGGCAGTACGCGCACCCGGTTCGCCGCGAGGTCGCGGACGACCAGCTTGTTGTCCGACTTGCGGAAGTAGGCCACGTTCTGGCCGTCGCCGCTGATGGCGAGCGTCGAGACCATGTCCTTGTCGACCTTGCCGGAGGCGGTCACGGGGTTGACCCGGGCGTCGGTGAGTTTACGGGTCTTGCCGTCGCGCAGGGCGAGGGTCCACGACCCGCAGGGGACGGTGTAGTCCTTCTTCGGGCATGACTTCACCCACGCGTAGCGGATCTGGGCGCTCGCGGCGGAGGCGGCTCCCGTCTTCGCCTCCGCGGCGGTGGGGACGGCCAGGGCGGAGGCCGTCGCGGCGACCGCGGCGGCGAGGACCGCCAGTTTCCTTGTCATCGCTTGCTCCTTTCGTCATCTGATAGATGCCGGGCTTGGCCGAAAGGTTGCGTTACGAATAGGCCACGGTGTGTCGAATGTCACAGCATTTCCCTACTGTTCCAGTAGGGAAAGCTATGGAAGATCCGGACATTGATGGTGTTTACTACTTCTAGCCATTTGGGGTGTTTTGGTAGACAGATCACAGTGCCGGGAAGGTGTGGCATGGCAGGTATCGACGAGCGCGGCGTTCTCAGCCGTCGCGGGCTGCTCAAGGCGGCCGTCACAGGTGTGACCATCCTGTCTGCCGCCACGCTGCTGGAAGCGTGCGGCGCGGCACCGGCCCCCGAGTCGTCCGGATCGGGCGGGAGCGCCGCGGAGGGCGCGGACACCGGCAAGGACATCGAACTGCTGCGGGTCGCACTGCCCGGATCGTTGTCGAACCTCTATCCGGGCCAGGAGTCCGGCATCCTGAACTACTACGTGGCCGGCATCTGCATGGAGGGCCTCGTCGGCGTCGACACCTCCGGCGCGATCGTCCCGGCGCTGGCCTCGAAGGTCGAGCGCACCTCGCCGACGACCTACGTCTACACCATCCGCGACGACGCCAGGTTCCACGACGGCAGCCCGGTCACCGCCGACGACATCCTCCACTCGATCGAGATGGCCAGGGACGCGAAGGCGTCGCCGAGCACCGCCAGCTACTGGGCCAACCTCGACAAGGCCACCAAGTCGGGCGCGAACGAGATCACGCTGTCCAGCAAGACCGCCGACGAGGCGTTCGGATGGATCCCGTCCAACGTCGACGCGTTGTGGATCGCTCCGAAGGCCGCCTGGGAGAAGGCGAAGAACCAGATCGGCACGGCCCAGTCCCTCCTGGTCGGCTCCGGGCCGTACAAGGTGACCGACTTCGCGCCGGACTCGCACGTCGAGCTCACCCGGGTGGACACCTGGCGGGGCACCCGGCCGAAGGTCGCCAAGATCCGGTTCGAGTTCATCGCCGATGACAACACCCGCCTGCTGGCATGGAAGGCGAACAAGGCCGACATGTCGTTGAACGTGCCGCTGGCCCAGGCGCGTCAATGGGAGTCGGCGGCCGGCACCCGTGTGGTCTACGCGGCCGACCGGTCCTACGCCGGGCTGACCTTCAACGTGTCGGCCAAGCCGTTCGACGACGTCCACGTGCGCAAGGCCATCGCGCACGCGGTGAACCGCGACGCCATCGTCAAGAACATCCTGCACGGCCGGGGGCAGGTCGCGACCGCGCTGTCCACGCCCGAGCAGTTCGGCGGGCTCTGGACGCCGGACCAGGCGACGAAGGAACTCGCCGCGATCCCGCAGTACGCGTACGACCTGGAGCAGGCCAAGAAGGAGCTCGCCCAGTCGTCGGTGCCGAACGGGTTCACCGCCGCCCTCTCGTATCCCAACACCGGACCGCACCTGGGCACGGCCGCGCTCGCCTTCGCCGCGGACCTGAAGAAGATCGGGATCACCCTCGACGTCAAGGAACTGCCCATCGAGCAGTGGCTGGCCGAGCTGAACACCTTCCCGCCGCTGAGTTACATGTGGTACTTCAACACCACCGGCGACCCGGGCGAGCTCGCGAGCTGGTTCCTCGGCGAGGGCAACCCGGCGAAGTACACCAACGCCACGATCACCGACACCATGGCCAAGGCCGGTGCCGAGTCCGAGCCGGCCAAGAGGGCCGCGCTGCTGATCGAGGCGCAGAGCGCCCAGGCCGCCGACGTGGCCTACCTTCCGCTGTGGTGGGGACAGTCCGCGATCGCGCTGAGCAGCGCCGTCGGCGTGCACGACTACACCTCCTACACCCTGCTGGCCAACTGGCCGGAACACCTGTACGCGGCCAAGTGAGAAGCCCGGTGCTCGCCTTCGTCCTGCGCAGGGCGGGCGCGACGCTGCTGTTGCTGCTCGCGCTCTCCCTGCTGGTGTTCGGGCTGCTGTACCTCGCGCCGGGGGACGTCGCCCGCAACCTGCTGGGCACCCGCAATGTCACCCCGGAGGCGCTGGCCCAGATCCGCGCCCGGTACCACCTGGACGACCCGTTCCTGCAGCAGTACTGGCGGTGGCTGACGCACGCGGTCACCGGCGACTTCGGCACCTCCATCCGCACCGGCCGCCCCATCGGGCCGCTGATGCTGGAGAAGACCGGGATCACCGCGGCCACCGCCGGACTGGCGTTCCTGCTGTCCGTCCTCGTCGGCGTCCCCGCGGGCATCGCGACGGCGGTCCGCCGGGGCCGCTGGCTCGACCGGGTGCTCGTCACGGTCTCCGTCGTCGGGGTCAGCGCGCCCGGCTTCGCGATCGGTCTCCTGCTGCTGTACGTCTTCGCGCTCGGCCTGGGCTGGTTCCCGATCTACGGAACCGGTGAGGGATTCCTCGACTCCCTCTGGCACCTCGCGCTGCCCGCGGTGGCGCTGGCGCTCGGGCTCGGCGCCTTCGTCGTCAAGCTGACCAGGGCCGCGGTGATCCGCGAGCTCGACCAGGACTACGTGACCTTCGCCCGCGGCCGCGGCCTGTCGGAGGGCGCGACGTTGCGCATCGTCCTGCGCAACGCCGCCATCCCGATCGTCACGAGCCTGGGCCTGATGGTCGCCTACCTGTTCGGCGGCACCGTGCTCATCGAGGTCACCTTCGCCCTGCCCGGCCTCGGGTCGCTGATGGAGGAGTCGGTGCTGTTCAAGGACATCCCTGTGGTGCAGGCACTCACGCTCGCCGTCGCCTTCGTGGTATCCGCGGCCGCGTTCCTCGTCGACCTGTCGTACCTGCTGATCGATCCGCGCGTACGAGCCAGGGCGGTGCGCCGATGAGCCCGCGCCCGGACAGTACGGCCAACGGACGTAGCAGGCGGATCCCGGTCGTCGCGATCGTGTCGGCCGCGCTGCTGGCCTTCGTCGCGATCTGCGCCCTGGCCCAGGAGATCATCGCCCCGAAGGCGCTGGAACAGGACATCTATCTCGGAGTGGTCGGCGGCGGCGTCGACGGCCACCTGTTCGGCACCGACCAGCTCGGCCGGGACATCCTCCAGCTCTCCCTGGCGGGCGCCCGTTCGGCGTTGGCCGGGCCGGTTGTCGTCGCCGTGGGATCGATGCTGATCGGGTTCTTCCTCGGCACGTACGCCGGATACCGGGGCGGGATCGTCGACATGCTGGCCGGTCGCTACGCCGACCTGCTGCTCGCGCTTCCCGCCGTGCTGCTCGCCATCGTCGTCGCCGGACTGGTCGGCAGGGGCTACTGGGTCACGGTCGTCGTGCTGATCGTCCTGTTCTCGCCGTCGGACGTACGGCTGGTGCGCGGTGCGGTCATCGAGCAGGCGCCCCGGCCGTACATCGAGTCGGCGCGGGTGCTCGGCATCCGCCCGTCCAGGATCATGTTCCGGCACATCGCGCCCAACATCGTGCCGATCGTGGTGGCGAACCTGCTGCTGAACGTCGCCTTCGCGCTGGTCGCGCTGTCCTCGTTGTCGTACCTCGGCCTCGGTGTCCCGCCGGGTGCCCCCGACTGGGGACGCCAGCTCGCGGACGGGCGACAGCTACTCGGCGACAACCCCCTCGCGGCCGTCGTTCCCGGGGTGCTGATCATCCTGACCGCCACGGCGGTGAACCTGCTCGGCGACTGGCTCTCCGACCTGCTGGACCGACGGGTGGTGGCGCGATGACTGGTGACGGTTCCGCGGCGGCTGGCGATGGCGCGATGAACGGTGACGGTTCCACGGTGGCAGGCGGTGGCCCGATGACGATTGACGGTTCCGCGGCGGCAGGCGATGGACCGATGGCGGCAGTCGACGGTTCGACGGCGGCTATGGTCGCGGCCCCGATGCTGGCCGTACGCGACCTCCGGGTCGCGTCGGCCTCCGGGACCATCGTCGCCGGGCTCGATCTCACCGTGGCGCCCGGCGAGACGGTCGCCATCGTGGGGGAGTCCGGGTCAGGCAAGTCGATGACCGTCAAGGCGCTGACCGGACTGCTGCCCGAAGGCGTACGCGCCACCGGTCGGATGGAGCTCCCCGGGCGCGCAGAGCTCGCGCAGGGGAGTTCCGGGCTGTCAGGACGTGCAGGACTTGTGGAAGGGCGTTCCGGCCAGGCAGGGCGTGCAGCGCCTACGGAGGAGCCTGCGGGGCCTTCGGAGCCGACGGGGCGTTCCAGGCATGCGGGGTCTTCCGGGCATGCGGGGTCCTCCGGACATGCGGGACCTTTCGGGCATGCGGGGCCTGCGGGGCGCTCCGGGCGTGAGATCGATCTGGCCGCGCAGGGAACGATTTGGCGCGACGTCCGGGGATCGCGGATCGCGCTGCTGCTCCAGGATCCCTTCACGTCGCTGTCCCCGGTGCATCGCTGCGGAGAGCAGATCGGTTGGGCGATCTCGGGGCGCGGCCGGGCCGAGCGTGTGGCGCGTCTGCTGGCCGAGGTCGGGCTGCCCGCCGATGTCGCGGAGAAGTACCCGTTCCAGCTCTCCGGAGGCATGCGCCAGCGCGTCGCGATCGCGGCGGGGCTGGCCGCCGATCCTGACCTGCTGATCGCCGACGAGCCGACCACGGCACTCGACGTCACCACCCAGCACGAGGTCTTGGAGCTGATCGCCGGGCTCCAGCGCGAACGCGATATGGGGCTGATCCTGATCACCCACGACCTGCGGCTCGCCCGCAGCAGGGCGGATCGGATCATGGTGATGTACGCGGGCCGGCTGGTCGAGGAAGGGCCGACCGCCCTGGTGATGGACGCGCCCGCGCATCCCTACACCGCGCGGCTGGCGGCCTGTGACCCCCCGATCACCCACCGGCTCCCGGTGCTTCCGACGATTCCCGGGTCCGTCCCCCAGCCCTCGTCGGTCGGTGCCGAGTGCGCCTTCGCGGCACGGTGTGCCTTCGCCGTCGACGCCTGCCGTATGGCGGAGCCCGCACTGGCGGAGGTGGCCGAGGGACATCGGGCGGCCTGCCTGCGTCCCGAGACGGCGGGTCTCCCGGTGGACGTCCCGCCCTCTCCGGCGGAGACCGTGCCGCCTCCTCCGGCGGTGGCAGTTCCGCTCCCTCCGGCGGCGACCGTCTCGTCTTCTCCGGCGGAGACCGTCCCATCTTCTCCAGCAGAGACGGTCTCGCCTTCTCCTGAGCACAGCGGGCGAGGCAGGGAGGCCGCGGCGTCTCTGTTCCATGCTGGGGAAGACCAGGGGATTCCGGCCTCGCCGCTGCTCAGCGTGGAAGGACTGGCCAAGACGTTCCCGGGCTCTGCCGTACCGGCCCTGGACGGGGTCGATCTGACGATCGCGGCGGGAGAGACGGTCGCGGTGGTCGGCGAGTCCGGCTCGGGCAAGACCACCCTCGCCCGGTGCGTCGTGGGCCTGGAGCGGGCGGACACCGGCCGGATCGACTTCCACGGCACGGCCACGGGGGCCAGGCGGGTGCAGATCGTCTTCCAGGATCCGTACTCCGCGCTCAACCCCGGACTGACCGTCGGCACCTCGCTCGCCGAGGCGTTGCGGGCGGCCGGACGGCCGAAGTCCGAGGTGGGCGAGCTCCTGGAGCTCGTGGGACTTCCGGCGGCGTACGCCCGTCGCAGGCCGCGGGCGTTGTCCGGCGGCGAGCGCCAACGGGTCGCCATCGCGCGAGCGCTCGCCCCCAGGGCCGATCTGCTGGTCTGCGACGAGTCGGTGTCCGCGCTGGACGTCTCCGTGCAGGCACAGGTGCTGAACCTGCTCGCGGACCTGCGGCGCAGGCTCGGTCTGACTCTGCTGTTCATCACCCACGATCTGGCGGTCGCCCGGCAGATCGCGGATCGCGTCTACGTCATGCACCACGGTCGGGTGGTGGAAACGGGACCCGTCGACTCCGTGCTGGGTGCTCCGGCGCACGAATACACCCAACGGCTGCTGGCCTCCATCCCGGCGGCGGACTAGGCCGTGTGGCGTGGTCCTGCTCGGCCTACCGCGGTCGCTCGGATGGCGCCTCGCGGTGTCGTCGGCCCCACTCACGGCACCTGCTCGCAGGCCCGGAGTTTCGCGGGCCCCGGGTATGTGGGCCCGGAGTTTCGCGGGCCCCGGGCATGCGGGCCGGAGGCTCCGCTCCGACCTTCTCCTCCGCCTTGCGAGGCGTCCATCCGGCTGATCCTCGCTACGGCAAAGATCCTCGAAACACTCCCAAAGCGGACTAAGGGGTTGCGCGTACATGTCTGAACGTGATGTCCATACGGTCGCCATCGGTGCCCGTGGTGCTCAGGGTGCCGATGGGGTCGACGGCCGTGCGGTTGGAGATCTGGCGCTTGAAGGTCCGGCGCTTGAAGATGGCGCGGCCGATGGTCGTGCGCTCGATGGTCGTGCGCTGGACCCCGACACGCTTGACATCGACGTTCTGCCGGTGATCGGGGACGTCGGGGAGGTCGCCGACGGCATCCGGGACCTGCCGGAGGACATCCTGCGCCGCTGGCGGCTGGCCGGAGGGATCCAGGTACGCACCCTCGTCACGGCCCGTACCCGCGGTGTGCTGGTGGGGGCCGCGTTCGAGGTACACCGCCCGCTGACCGCCTACCGGAAGATCGTGGACGTCTGGTCGCCGGACGAGCGGGTGGCCGACATCCTGGTGGACACCATCGAAGAGCGTGCCTGGCGAGACGGCGCGGTCGCCGTCAAACGCTGGTTCGCCGCCAAGGACTCCGCCGACCGTGAGAACGACGGCTTCGCCGGTGATGAGGTTCCCGGGTTCGTTGCCGGAGTCTCCGTGGACATGGCCGGGGACTCCGTGGACGTCGCCGGGGGCCCCGTGGACGTCCCTGGGGCCGATGACGACCGTGCCGGCGACGGCCGGGGCCACGGTGGTGGCGCCGATGCCGGGAGGAACGACGCTTCCGCGGATGCCGGTGGGACGACCGCCTGGCGGCGTTCGCTGGAACGCGGGTATCAGGAGATGCCGGTTCCGGTGTGGGCGGCGCCGGTCACCAGCGACCCGGCGGACACCGGTTACGGACAGGTGCGATGGCGGGGGGCGGCCCCCGACCGGGCTCTGCCGTACATGCGGCAGACCACGGACTTCACCTGCGGGCCGGTGGCACTGCAGCTGGCGCTGTGCGGGCTTGGACTGCAGGACCAGCCGGACCGGGCCGAGGAGATGCGCATGTGGCGCCAGGCCACGACCGTGGCCGGATGCGATCCCCTCGGGCTGGCGCTCGCCGCCGCCGACCGGGGCGCCGTCCCCGAGGTGCTGCTGTCGACCGAACGGCCGATCCTGCTGGAGCTGTGCCGTACGGACGAGGAGCGCGATCTGCGGCGGTTCATCCAGTCGGGCTTCCGCGCCGACCTGGCCGACCGGGGGATCGCGGTGGAGACGGCGGCGTTCGACCTGGACCGCCTGCGCGCGGTCCTGGCCGACGGCGGCATCGCGCTGGTGCTGATCGAGCAGCTCGGGATGCACGCCGAGCCCTCGCCGCACTGGATCACGGTGCACAGCGTGGATGGTGACATCTTCTACGCCAACGACCCGTGGACGGACGCGGACCTGGGAGAGACCTACCTCGACGCCCTCGACCTGCCCCTTCCCGCCGCGACGCTGGACCGGCTGGCGTGGTATGGCGCGCCCAGCTATCGGAGCATGGTGGTGCTCAGGGCGGCCTGATCCCCGCGTCTGGCCGCGTCGGGGAGTATCACGACGCGGGCTGCGGCGCCCCGCACTGGTAGTCGTCGGGGCGCTCGGGGTCGAGCATGATCTGGCGGATGACGGTCGCCTCCATCGATCTGCGGAAGGTTTCCTGCTTGGCGCAGTCGTAGAAGACGTAGACGCCTTCGTGCTCGCCCAGCAGCAGCACCTCTTCGCCGTCGCGCAGCGGCTTGTCGCTCTCGCGATCGACCGCGACCGCCCACTGGTCCTGGAAACCGACCATGCTCAGCAGAAGGCTGGACCGCCCGGTGGTGGCGAGGTCGGCGGCGTCGCTCTCCATCTGGCCCATGAGCGCGAAACCGAGCCCGATCCCGGTGAACGCGGCCACCACGATCTTCATGCCCGCTCGGCCGACCGGGCGGGAGCGCAGCAGCCGAAACGGTACGAGGAAGGCGAGGACGCCGATGATCGCCGCGACGATCACGATCGAGGCGAATGTCGCGCCCTCGTCCAGGTCGAGGTAGCCGAGGAATCCCCAGTAGCTCGCGCCGCACCACAGCGCGCCGACGGACGCCATCGCCCAGGGGCGTCGCCGTATGGCCCGGACCAGCCGGGTGGCCCAGCCGAGGGTGGCCTTGTCCACCAGCCAGCAGATCGCCACGATGATTCCGAGGATCAGGGCGCCGCCGAGTGCCAGGAGGATCAGCGTTCCCACGAGGCGGCCGAACATGGTCGCCTGGTCGATGCCCGCCTGCTCGGGGCTGATGTTGAAGACGCCGTAGACCTGCTGGATGCCCAGGTAGAGCAGGGCGTACAGGGCGATGCCGATCGGCAGGATGATCGAACCGCCGCGTTCGAGCAGGTCGACCACACCGGTGCCCTCTTCGGCGTCGGAGGGCTCCGTGGCGGGGTTCGTCCTGGTAGGGGTGCCGTCGGCCACGGCCACGGGCGTGTTCACCGGTTCGGCCTGTACGGGGTCGGCGGATACCTCGGAGGGTGTGAGGGGCATGTCGATCATCGTACGGGCGCGCGGGAACCGGGCGATCATCGTACGGGCGCGCGGGAGCCGGGCGGATCATGCGGAGGAAGGGGCCGGGGGCGGGCGGAACGGTGGAAGGCGACGCTAGTCGGAGGGCATGGAGACCATGGTCAGCAGGCGGGTGGCCCGCGCGCCGGTCTGGTAGCTGTGCTCGACCTCGCACGAGAACCGGACCGCGTCTCCGGCGCGCAGCCGTACCGTCCAGGTCGCGATCTCCAGGGTCACCGCGCCGGACACCACATAGGCGAATTCCTCCGACCCGCGGCCGTGCGGCGCGCTCTCGTGGCTGTGCTCCGGCGGCAGCAGAGACTCGTAGATCTCGAAGCGGCGGCGATCCACCGAACTGAGGAGCGTGCGCGCCGCCGCGTCGGCCGCCGTGCGCCGCATCACCTGCGGCTCGTACAGCGGGGTCCGGGTGATGTCGGCGAAGGAGAGCTCCAGGGCCTCGGCGATCCCCGACAGGACTTCCACCGTCGGGTTGGCCAGACCGCGTTCGATCTGCGACAGCAGGGCCTTGCTGAACCCGCACCGGTCGGCGAGGTCACGGATGCTGAGCCCTCTCGTACGGCGGGCGTGCCGGACGTTTCCGGCGATCGCCGCCCGTACCTGCTCAGAGAGGGCGGTCACCCGAGCACCCTTCGTAGGGCCTCCGCGTAGAACGGATGGGCCCGATCAGAGGGCCGTCCCGTCCGGCGAATCGTGAGCGTGATCGCCGGGTGCCGTGGCTGTCGGTGTTCTCGTCGTCTCACGTGCCCTCGATGTGCCCTGCGGTGACGTTCTCCAGCGAGATTATGCCAATCTTGATGATTTAGCGGGACAAGGCGGGGTCGGGGGTGTATTCCACTCTCACATCCCCCTTCGGAAAGAGTGCGTATGCGGATCCCCGCCGCTTCGGCGTCATCTCCGGCTTCTCGAGCATCCAGAGGCGTTCCGCTCTCCACGGCATCGTTGGCCGCCGTCGCCGTCATCGCGACCGGCCTGCTCGCCGGCCCCGCGCCGGCGTCGGCTGCGGTGTCCGTGGCGGCGCCGGCGTCGGCTGCGGTGTCGGTGGCGGCGCCGGCGTTCGTGTCCGCCGCGTGCGGCGTACAGCGGGTCGGTGACCACTGGAACTGCGTCACGCCCGGGGCGTACTGCCCGGCCGCGGCGCATGGGAAGTACGGCTATGACAAGTACAAGGGCCGTAAGTACAGGTGCGTGCGGTACAGCAACGGCAAGTGGCGGTGGAAGCGCGCCTGAGGCCCGTACGGCTCCGCCCCGAGGGACGGCTCGGGGCGGGCGGTGGTGCCGGTGAAGGAGGCCGGGAGCCCGCACGTCTCGCCGGGGACATGCCTCCGGCGGCCACAGCCGGTCGATGATTCCCTCCCGGACGCGGCGACTCCTCAGAGGGCACGTGTCCGGGCAGCCGAGGAGGTCGAGCATCAGGCGTGCCGGGGCGGCACGTGCGCGCGGCTCGTGTGCGCGGCTCGTGCTGACCCGCGAAGCGGCCACCGGCCGGGCAGTCACGCGGCACCAGATGGAAGAGCGGTGACCCGTCCGGATCACCGCTCCGTCACCGGTAGTTCGTGAACTGCAGGGCGATGTCGAGGTCCTTGCCCTTGAGAAGGGTGATGACCTCCTGGAGGTCGTCCTTCTTCTTGGAGCTGACGCGGAGCTCGTCACCCTGGATCTGGGCCTTGATGCCCTTCGGGCCCTCATCCCGGATGAGCTTGGAGATCTTCTTGGCGTTCTCCTGGTCGATGCCCTCCTTGAGGGCGACCATCAGGCGGTATTCCTTGCCGGACAGCTTCGGCTCACCCGCGTCGAGGACCTTGAGCGAGAGGCCACGCTTGATCAGCTTTTCCTTGAACACGTCGAGAACGGCGTTCGCGCGCTCCTCGCTGTTCGCCTTGATCTCGACGTCGTTCTGGCCCGACCAGGAGATGCTCGCTCCGGTGCCCTTGAAGTCGAAGCGGTGTCCGACCTCCTTGACCGTCTGGTTCAGTGCGTTGTCCACCTCCTGGCGGTCGATCTTGCTGACGACGTCGAATGACGAATCTGCCAAAGCACAAACCTCTCTCACTGTTGGTCCGGCTCATCGTCGGGAGGCGCCCACACAGGTGTCACCAGCGATGCGCGCGGCTTTTCACGGGACCGACCCGTGACAGCTTCACGTATGGATCAGCCTATCGAGCATCGTCCGATGCTGGGGTGCAGGCACTATTCGCTCCTCCGCCGTCAATCGCGCTTGGCGGGCAGGGACGGCTTCTCGTCGGTCCAGCCCATCCGCCGGAGGGCCCAGAAGCCCGTGACCTCCACGGTGCGCCCATCGGCGAGTCCGATCGTGCTCGTCGACGACTGCGAGAGCGGCATACCCGTCTCGGGATCGATCACCATCACGATCTGGTTGGTGCCCGCCCGGATGCTGTCGCGCGTCTGATACCCGAGTGCCTCGCCCGTACGGCCGAGCGGATCCTTCACCTTGCCAAGAGACGTCATCTTGGGAAAGGTGGCCAGGATGCGGTAAGCGGAGGCACGGACTGCGGGCGAGACCGGCAGGCTGAAGACTTCCATGCAGCTTCCCTGCAGGGCCGACTCCCGCCATTCCGGATCGTTCCCGCCACCCTTGGCATGGGCGGTGATGCGCTGTTCGAGGTAGGCGCGCAGCTCCCGCTCGCCACTCGGGATGCGGCGGATCTCGTCCCAGGTGATGCGCTCCTTCGCCAGCGTCCCGCCCGAGCCCTTCCACTTGCCGCGCAGCCGCGTGGCCACCTTCTCCTCGGCGGCGGCTCGCACCACCTCCGACGAGTTGACCCCGACATATTCGGTCATGTCGAGCGGATACCTCCACTCGGTAGGTGAGCCCGCCTTACGCCAGGCGGCCTCGTCCTCGTCCGTGAGCGGTTTAGCACCGAGGTACTGCGAGATCCACCAGCTCTGCGCTCCCGGCCGACGCGCCAGCCACTCCTCCCTGGAGAAACGCCGCCTGATCACGTAGCCGCGATCAGGCGATATCGCGTCCATGCCAGAGATCGTGGTGGTACGCCAATACGCGCCCGACGTCGGCACCTTCATGACGGCGGACGCGGCGGCGAGCAGGACCTGGCGCGCCGACGGCTGGATTCCGGGCGAGGCCGTGGTGGGAGACGGGTTCGGAACCGGCCCGTCCGGCGCCACCACCACGGTGACCACCAGGGTCGCGGCGGCGGCCAAGCCGGCCGCGGAGGCCAGCCACGGCACCGGCCCGCGCAGTCGCCTCGCGCGCGGCCTGCCCCCCTGACCCGGCGGCTCGGACATGATCGAGGTCAGCAGCGTTCGAGCCCCCGCTCCGGACGCCTGCCCGGCCGGGTCGTCGCCCAGGTCGTCGTCATGCACTCTGGCGAGGTCGGTCAGGTTCACGGTGCGGTCCTCTCCATGAGCGGAAGGTCGATTCCGGTGGCGGCCAGGGTGCGGGCGAACCGCCTGCGCGCGCGGTGCAGCCGGACGCGCACGGCGTTGCGTGTGATGCCGAGCGTTCGCGCCACCTGCTCGGTGTCGAGCTGCTCCCAGGCGACCAGCGACAGCAGCTCCCTGTCGTCGTCGCTGAGGCCGGCGAAGGCCCGGCCGAGCTGTGTGTACTCGCCCGGCGGCGGGGCGGCCAGCGCGGGGGAGGCGGCGAGTTGCTCGCGCAGTGCGGCGGTGCGCCGCTCGTGACGTCGTTCACCGCGCCGGTGGTTGGCGAGGGTCCTGCGTGCCACGCCGTACAGCCAGAGCCGTGCCTCGTCGCCCGGTGGGATCTCGTCGATGCGCCGCCACGCGGTGACGAAGGTCTCCGCCACCACGTCGGCCGCGTCGTCGGGATCCTCGCAGCGGCGCAGGACGTACCCGAGTATCGGGCGGTAGGCACGTTCGTATATGTCCACGAACCGGCCGTGGGGATCCGATCCCATCCGGCCTCCTCACTTGGATCATCGGTCACCCAACTCCATGTCCGGAATATCGGGGGCATTACCGAACTGGCTGGTTTCCGGTGATCTCACGAGGATCGGTGGGCAGCGCTTTCGCGGAGATGACTCCAGATGCGATGTGCGGCCGAGAAGGTGGAGCGCTTCAGGCACGGTTCCTTCCGCGGTTGGCCGACGCGGCGGAGGGCCACATCCCGGAACGACGCAGTGCCCCGAGCCGCGGAAACTCGGAGCACCGAGAGGCGAACGGACAGATCACATGCGGGGTGTCAGGGGCCGATGCTCGAAACCGCTGTCGGCCATCGGCGTCCTCTCCTTGTTGCTCCGTACATCAGCGGTCCATGGGCTCAGAGGTCCTTGCGCATGACCACGCGGGGTGCCAGTTCGAGGCCCAGCGCACGCTCGTGTTCGACCAGGGCCCGCAGCTCCGGCCCCCACTTCTCCGGAGGCAGTACGGCGAAGCCGCGCCGGGCGTACCAGGGCGCGTTCCAGGGGACGTCACGAAATGTCGTGAGAGTGATCGCGGCGGCGCCGGTCGCGGCCTCGTCGCAGACGGCGTCGAGCAACCGCGTGCCGATGCCCTGGTTGTGGTGGTCGGGATGCACCGCGAGTTGATCGAGGTGCGGCAGCCCGTCGACCCGCCCGAGAAGGGCGAACCCCACCGCCGGCCGACCGGCGACGATCACACGCCCGGGATCGTCGCACTCCTCGATCATTGTGGTGCCAGGGGGGAAGACGATGCCCAGAGGGGCGAATGTCCGGTCAGCCGCGAGCTCGACCTCGACCAGTCCTTCGAGGTCCTCGTTGTCAGCCCATCTGATCATGAGGCAATCATCTCGCGAGCATGGTGGTGTCCCTGTAGACGTACGGCCGTCCGGTTCGGGCCGGGACAAACCGGTGTCACGCGCACGCCCGAAGTCCGCTATTCTTCTACCTGTCGCCGCGACAAGCGGAAGACACGGCAGGTTGCCCGAGCGGCCAAAGGGAGCGGTCTGTAAAACCGTCGGCTCAGCCTACCCAGGTTCGAACCCTGGACCTGCCACCAGCCATAACGGCAGCTCAGAGCCCCTCCGGGGGCTCTTTTGCTTTTCCGGATCATGCAGCCGTGTGCCGCTCTGAGCGGCCGTATGTCGATGATCGCGCAATATACGCGCAATGATCTTGAGGGCGTTCCCGCAGGTCGCGCGGGCTGTTTCACAGCAAGCATGCACCAAGCTGACGGATGTGCCAGCGGAGACGCGATCGGCGTCTACCTGGACAGGCTTACAGGGCGGGAGCGCCCCTGCATCGGTAATGTCGTGACCATGGCGCGACGGATCGACTTCTACGACGACCCCGACGCCCCCGCTCCGAACAGCCTTGTGCCGTCCGTCAACGTCGTCGTCACCAACGAGGCCGGCGACATCCTCATGATCCGCCGCAGTGACAACGGCAACTGGGCCGTCCCCGGCGGCGCGATCGACCTCGGCGAGTCCCTCCCGCAAGCCGCGGTGAGGGAGACCCTCGAAGAGACCGGCGTGCTGTGCGAGATCACCGGCTTGGTCGGCATCTACACCGACCCCAAGCACGTGATCCTCTACACCAGCAACGGCGAGGCCCGTCAGGAGTTCTCCATCGTGCTCACCGCTCGCGCCGTCGCGGGCGAGCCGACCCCGAGCAGCGAGTCGACCGAGGTCCGATGGATACCCCGCCATCATGTCGAAGCCCTCCCCATGGACCGCTCAATGGCCCTGCGCATCGACCACTACCTCACCGAAATGTATCTCCCGCACATAGGGTGACAAACGGCAGCAAATTTCGCATTCCGCCACGCATGTCACATGGCTGTAACTGCGCCGACCTGCGGGATATGGCAACAGTAGCCACAGGAGACGTGCTGGAAACCTTTTGCCTCAATCGCACGTTCAGTCACACACAGGACGCTTTGTGTCGAGACGGGTGGCTAGAGATGGTCGATGCGGCTGAAGCATCTGCTGTCAGGAGTGTGTCCAAGGAGAACGGCAAGGGTGAGAACTGGTGGCATAGGTTCGGGTCCGGTACAACAGCCGTGGTGACAGTGATTGCGGCGATCGTTGCGGTGGCTGCTTCGTCGGTGGATGTTCTGTACGCGGTTGACCCTAACTCGCGTCCCGTGGATGAGATGTCGGTAAGCCTGGAGCGGATCGCCATCCAGCAAGGCATTACTTACAATAACTTCCTCCCAAGGAAGGCCGGGTATGGGGGCCAACAGGTCGGAATCCTTAAAAACGGCGACGCCCGCTTCCCGCAGCCTCCGTTTGATGAGAAGGGGATTGTCGTAATAGTAAAGGCTAACGTCCGAGGAGTTAGCGACAGCCTCTACTCGGCTACAGCCGAGGTGTTAGATGCTAGGTCGGAGTCGTCGTATCCATACGATGAGGAAAAGGATTCGTTGCTTGTATCGAACTGCGATGTGAAGATGGCTGCCTTTAGGGCGGCTGGCCTCACGTTTCGCTGTTGGCTGCATAACCCTTCAGTTGGCACGAGGTATCGGGTGAGGGTGAAATTGTATGCGAACGATACAACTCTCACCATAGATCATGACGAGTCAAGGCTAGTCGACTTCATCGAGACTCCTAACGTCACTTGTTGTGGCGCTGATCCAACGAAATCGCCGGCCCCCAAGGTCTCTATAACTCCCTAGCAAGCCAGCTCAAGCGGCCATATTGCGCACCTGGGCTTGCGGCCAGGCTATGCATTCCTGCAAGTGAAATACGGAAGGGCCCGGAGGTCTTCCGGGCCCGGACCCTGAGATCCCGCATTACGCCCCGAGGGCGTCGGCAATCCTTCCATTGGCGATCTCCTGTTGGCCGTCGAGGCACTTGGCGTAGACGCGCAGGAGGACGTCAACGCTGTGCCCCGCCCGTTCGGCCACGTCGGGAGCCGAGACGCCTGCGTTGAGCCAGAGTGAGACGGCCGCGTGCCGGAGGTCGTACGGCCGACGAGCGAGAGGAGAGGCGACCTGAGCAGGAGTGAAGGCGAGCTTTCGGGCTTCCTGCCAGACCTCCGTGTAGGCCGTCGAGGCGACCACCCCACCGCGTTCGCTTCGGAAGATCCGGCCGTCCGAGCCGACTCCGAACTCTGCGATGTGTTGCCGAAGGATCTTGACCAGGGTTGGCGGGATGGGCACCGGCCGCACGTCGTCACGGCCCCGATGCTTGAGGCCGCGTTCTTCGTGGGCGTCGCCCGTGTCCGTCCACTGCGTATTGACCTCAGGGCGGGACACGTCGATGAGGAGGCGCCCCCAGCCGCTTGCCGGAAGGTGGCAATCACCCTTCCGCAGGGCGACGGCCTCACCGGGGCGAAGCGCCGCGTAGTACATGCAGGCGAACAACGCCATGAGTCGTCGGCCACGTCCCCGCCTGCCGACGTATGTCACCGCGGTTAGGAGCTCTTGAGCCTGCCGAGCATTGACCGCCACGCGAGGGTCTACCGTCTCCGTCGTCTTGGGCGGCTTCCACTTGATCCGGTGCAGTGGATTTGCCGAAAGCTCCTCCAGCTCGACCGCGTACTCGAAGAGCGCGTGCAGCACGGCCCGCTTGCGCCTGATTGTGTTAGCACTGGCCGCCTTGCCATCCAGCCGAAGCGCGATGGCGTCGAGCGCCAACCGTACGGTTCTTGTCTCGGCGAGGTCGGTCAGGTCGAGCGAGGCACCTTCGAGCCAGCGAATCGCCCGCGTCGCGTCCGGGGGAGCGACAGAACGCTTGCTCTGAGGCAGGAGGGCGTACTTGCGCAGCGCCGTCCGCAGCGACTCTGCGTCAGGACGGCCGGGACGTTCTTTCACCAGTGCAGGGAGCGCCGTGGCGAGCGCGTCAGAGATGCTGTCCCGGGTCTTGGCCGCAGCATGGGGCCACTTCATCTCGATATAGGCCCGGACGAAGTCGAAGACCGTCCGGGCACTCTTGGCCTGGAGCATGGACAGGGGGAGACCCGTCTCCATATCGAACGGCTCGCCGCGCTTGGCCGCCTGCCGGAGGTCGGACAGAAGGTTCTCAGCGAGGGCCTTGGTTCGCAGCGTCTTCGACCTCGGCCGACCGCCCACCTTCCAACGCACCACATAGGACGGGGTCTTGCTCGACTCGTTTCGGGTGATCGCCCAGAGCTTCACGTCATAGGAGGTGTTCACGCCGCCTCCCGGAGGGTCTCCAGCCAGACCATGAGCTCGCTACGCCATAGGCGGAGCTCGCCGTTAGGCAGCTTGATGCAGTTTGGTGCGTGGCCGAGTTCGCGCCACCGGTAGAAGGTCCGGCGGGAGACGCCGCCGAGTTGTTCGAGGATCTCGGGCACAGTAAGAAGCTGGTCGTTGCGCATCATCAGGCACCACTCCCGATCGGCGTCGAGGGTGAGAACGGCCTCCCGGTGAGGGTGGCGGCGAGGAGGGCGTCACCGGCGGAGAGCCCCTGTCCGGCGTACTCCCAGTGGGCGAGGACGAGAACGGTGTCTTCCTCGAAGAGGGGGAGCCGTCCCGTGGTGATCTGCTCGTCGCGCATGTGGTCGGCCCGTGCGGCGCGTAGCGCGCCGAGCGTGGTGGAGTAGCGGCGGGATTTGGTGGAGAAGTGGCCGCGAAAGCCGAGCATGTGCGCCCACTGGATCAGCCGCAGGTCGGCCAGCTCCTCCAGCGAGCCGAGCCGGAGGCATTCGGCGATCAGCCGCCGAGCGTGCTCACGCACTGGCAGAGCCGCCAGGTCGTCGAGGAGCTGAACGCGACGGTCCAGAGTGCCGACGCATTCGGCGGCCTTGGTGGCGTACTTGGCGATGTAGGCGGCAACGGCCTGTTCGGTGAGTTCGCCGCTCATGGTGATCTGCCGGACGTCGAGCTGATCACCCCACCGCAAGATCCGCGACGGTTCCCCAGCCACGGCCGGAATGGTCACGGTGACGGCGGAGGCGGCGTGCTGTACGGCGTCGGCCAGGGCGTCGGCGATCGCCCATGCCGGAGGCGGCGAGGTGGGTCCGTCGGGGCCGTCGAGGCGGATCACGGCGTGGAAGTGGACAACGCCACGGCGCTGGTATTCGGCGACCTTGGCGAAGGAGATGACGAGGCGTTCTCGCAGCTCCTTGAGCGTGAGGCCGGAGGTTCGGGCGAAGCGCCGGCGAAGTGCTTCGGTGAAGCGCCGCCACAGTTCGGGGGCGGTTGCGTTGAACAGCACCGACCCGGCGTAGTCGTAGCAGTCCGGGCACAGCGGTTCACCGAGGCATGTTTCGTCGGCCCCGTGCCGGGCGGTGCAGGACATGACCACGCCGTGCGGGCACGTCTCAGCGTTGCGCCTGGCGTGACACGGAAGGACCTTGCCGTTCTTCTCCGTCCTGGTGTGGACGACGCCGAAGGAGGGAGCGGTGAGGGTGACGAACAGGCACGGGTGAGCGGTCACCGTCTCGGGGACGCCTTTCCCGCCCACGAGGCCCGCGCGGACGAGTTGGTAGGTGTCGGCCCGGTAGGTCTCGGCGCAGGACGGGCAGCGCGAGGCGCGGCGGGTCTTGCACGCGACCCGCAGGACGCCGTTCGGTTCGAGGTGGGTGCTGTAGCGGTGGAGCAGTTCGCCGGTGGCGCGGTCGATGTGTTCGACTTTGCCGCGCAGGTGGACGGGCTGTCGGCAGCCGCCGGTCTTCCTGATCTGGGATGCCCAGCGGGCGTATTGCGGGTCGTGGAGCCGGGCGATGAGTCCGGCTTTGGCGTGGGTGGTTGGCATGATGGGGCTGTCCCTTCCGGGCTTCGCGGTTCGGATGTGGGATGGCCCCCGACGTGACGGACTTCTTGGCGGTTGTGCGGTCACGCCGGGGGCGCCGAGGCTCAGCAGAAGCCGAGGCCCTCGCAGTGCGGGCAGGTCTCGCCGTGGCTGTCGACGCCGGTTCCTCCGCAGTGGCAGCACTGCCAGCGCTTCGGCGTGAGGTCGACGGGCCGGGCGTCCTCCTGGTCGGGAGTCACGTGATCCACCTCGTTCCGGTGCGGTTGGGGGCGGTGTCGATGAACACGCGCCAGGAGTACGGGCGTCGGCGGCGGTAGATCGGCGAGATGGAGCCGACCGGGAGGATCGTGCGGATCTTGTTGATGGTGTAGGCGAGTTCGGCGTGGGTGCCGTCGATGCGGATTCGCATGATCGGGTTTCTCCTTTCGTGGTCAGGCGGCGGGTGCCGGGTCGGTGGTCGAGTTGATGGGGTCGGGCTGGACGCAGCCGAAGTAGCTGCTTTCGGCCGCATAGCGGGCGCGGGCGCCGGCGAGAACGGCGGCCGCCTCGAAGCGGACCGGGCCGAAGTCGAGGCCGGTCTTGTAGTGGCCGAACGGCAGGTCGTCCGGATCGATCTCAGTTCCGAGGAGTTCGGCGATGTGGTCGATCTCCGCGCGTATCTCGGCGTCGCTCCCCCGCTTGGGGAAGCAGCGGATCGAGATCGGGAAGTCGGGGGCAGGGATGGCGGGGGTGGCCTCCAGGAAATCGGCCAGGGCGCGCAGACCAGCGACGATGGCCATTCGGTCGATGGTGGACATGGCGATTAGTCCTTTCAGAGGGCGTCGGGTGCGGTCCGCAGGGTGCGGAGCAGGTCTGAGGCGAGTTGGTTGGACACGCCCAGGCGGGCGCGGAGCAGGTCACGAGTGATCGGCTTGCCGTGTTTCGAGTGGTGTTCGTCGGCCACCCGCCGGGCGTAGTCGACGAGCGCCGGGGAGGGTCCCGGAACTTCGTCCTCGTCGGTGGGGACGAGAGCCGGGATGGAGGACGAGGCCTCGCCCGATGAGGACGGCCCGCCATCGGTCGAGGACGGAGAGGCCGACACCGAGACGAGCCCGTGACGGTTGAGGACGGCGCCGGACGGTTGGACGGTGAGAGGGCAACGGACGCGGACGGCGAGGCGCTGATCGGCGAGGACGCCGGGACGTCGGCTGTGGACGGGACCGGGGACGGCTCCAGACGAGGGCCGGAGGCCCGCCGCTCCAGCATCGACACCGCGACCAGGAACGCCCCGGCAGGGGTCGCGGCGGTAAGCCACCCCCACACGGTCGGCTCGGCCTGGTGCAGGTTGGCGGCAAGGGACAGGACGATTCCGGCGACGAGGACGAGCGTCGGCCACGACACCCAACCCCGTCGGGCGCGTCCGGTCTTCTTGTCCCGCTGGCGTTCCCGAGCGGCCATGACACAGGTGAGGTCGACGCAGACCGCCACGGCCCAGGTCATCCAGCCGCTCTGTCCGCTGGCGGCGGCGGTGTCGCGGATGTGGGTGAAGCTGCCGGCCCCGGCGATGGCGGCCAGGACGATGACCGGTCCGGAGTCGGCTAGCCGTAGCGCCAGGCGGGACACGGTCATGCTCATGCTGTTCACTCCCTTCGCATGCGGTAGGTGGTCAGGCGGCGAGTTCGGGGCTGCCGTTGGCGGGCAGTTCGTGGCCGAGGCCGGAGGCGGCGACCTGTGACCACGAGGGCGTCACGGCGGTGAAGGTCTCGGCGGCCTGCTCCGCCGCCGAGGTGGAGACGTAGCCGGAGCGGGCGCGGTACCAGCGGCCATCGCTCCCGGTGATGACGGCGACGCCAGGCAGTTCCGGCGGAATCGACCGGGCGGCAACCAGCGCGTCGGGGTCGAGGTCCCCGAGCGTCATCACCGCGGTCTCCGGATCGTTCACGCGGTGGCAGACCCGGCCGCCGATCTGCGCCCGCAGCGCGGTCACGCCAGGGCCGAGGTCGGAGCCGATGCGCTGGCCCGACAGGACGAGATGGATGCCGAACGCCCGCCCGAGCTGGGCGATCCGCAAAAGCGCCGTAGCCGTCTGGGTGACCTGATCTTTCTCGGCCCTGTCGGCGGTCAGGAACAGCTCGGCCACCTCGTCGACCAGGAGCACGACCGGGATCGGCCGCGCGCCGTCGGGGAGCTGCCAGATGTCACGCCCCCCGTACCGGCGGCAGGCCAGCATCCGAGCGCCCATGACCGCGATCAGATCGGCCAGCAACTCCAGACACTCCCCGCGCGTCGTGGCAAGTGCCGTCAACCGGTGCGCGTACGGGGACAGCTCCACCCCGCCCTTGAGGTCGAACCCGACCAGAGCGACCGGTTGCGGCGCCAGGCCGACGATGAGCGCGTTGATCAGGTTGGACTTGCCGGACTGTGTTGCCCCGGCGTTCATCCAGTGCGGGATCAGCCGCAGATCCATCCGCCAGGCCGCTCCGGTCTCCAGCACCCCGACCACCGGCCGTAGCAGGTCTTCGGCTCGCCAGCCGTCTGCCGGTTCAGCGGGAGACATGGCCGGGGCGACGTGCGCTAAAGGGTCTCGGTTGATCCCCTGTAACGTCACCCGGCCCGGACGCGAGGCGACCACGCGGACCGCTTCGATCCGCCAGGCGTGCGCCAGACGGTCGCAGACCTTGGCGTAGTCGTCCGGGACCTGCCCATCCAGCAGGTGGAAGGTGATGCGGAAGCCGTGCCGTACCGGGCGGGGCAGGCCCATCCACGGCTT
Organism: Microtetraspora glauca; assembly: GCF_040656155.1. Lineage (NCBI taxonomy): Bacteria > Bacillati > Actinomycetota > Actinomycetes > Streptosporangiales > Streptosporangiaceae > Microtetraspora > Microtetraspora glauca. The sequence goes on along the minus strand of NZ_JBFALK010000012.1, from coordinate 176,469 downwards.
GGTGTCGACCGCGACCCGCTGGAAGCGCCGCTTGACCCGGACGACGCCGGTCGAGGCGACCAGGCCCGGAACGGTGGTGAACCACCAGCGGTGCCGCTTCTTCGTCAGGCCGCAGCCGGAAGCGACGTGCCGCCAGGACCAGCGCAGCCAGACCGCTTTGCGCGGGAAGACCAGCAGATACCAGTACGAGACCGGCGCCCACCGCCGCCAGGCCAGCAGGACGACCAGGGCGGCGACGGCGAGCAGGATCGGCCGGGGGATGTCGGGCATCAGTTCACCCCCGCACCAGCCGCGACGGGGGTGAAGGACTGGGCGCGGTAGGAGATGCCCCACCGGCCCGCCTGCTCCCAGACGTAGCCGACCAGGCCGACCGGGATCACCTCGTCCCCCGCCGAGACCTGCGGCTCCGGGGTGGCGCTGACCTTGACGAGCTCCATCCGGCCGAACTCGTCCTCGATCAACAGCGTGACCTCATACATGACGTTGCCGTCGCGGTCCCGCTTGACCTCTCCGGTCTCCTTGCTCACCAGGCGCGGCCGGGCGCCCTTGGCGACGGAGACCGACAGTCGGGTGACGTCGACGGGGATCGGGATGTTGCGCATGATCGTTTTCCTTTGATCAGAGTGAGACTACTTGGAGTACATGGAACGCTTGGAATTCTAAGTTGTCAAGGAGTGCTTCGAGGACTTGGTTGGTTTCTTTACCTGGGTGTGCTCAACTGGAGGGCGGAGACGAGGAGAGCACCGATGGTGGAGAAGACCGGCCGACCGGCCTACTTGCAGATCGTTGACGAGCTGCGCGCCCAGATCCGCGCCGGCTCACTGCCGCCGGGTACGGCACTGCCGTCCATCGCGCAGCTCTGCGAGCGGTTCGAGGTCTCGGCCAGCGTGGTCAAGTCCGCGATCAGCGTCCTGCGCACCGAGGGACTCGTGGTGGGCCAGCAAGGCAAGGGCGTGTTCGTCCGCGAAGCCCCGGCATCGGCCCCCGAGCCTGAGCCGTCCGGCATCAACGCCGAGGTCCTGGACCAGCTCACGCAGATGCGCGCATCGGTCAAGGAGTTGGGGGATCGGCTTGCCGCTCTGGAATCGGCGGTGTTCCCAACGCGGAAGTGATCTCCGCGACCCGGCAGGCCAACTCCTCCAGCTCCGCCCGCATTTCGGCCAGCTCTTGAATGATGCGCCGCTCGTCCGCATTCACGCTCGTCTCTCCTCGCTCACCCCTGGCGACTTTCGCCCTTTCGGGATGGCTCAAGTTCACCGCGAGCTGCGGGTTTCCGGTATCACGCCGATCTAGTTAAGATTTTTCAGTCCGTCTCAACGGGCATTTACACGAGCGTTTTCACATGCACGACCGCACACCGCGCACCACCACCCCAAGCGTGAAGGCGAAGGTATGCAATGAAGACGACCCAGCGACCCGGCTGGACCCCTTCCCGCCTGCGGGAACACCGCGAAGCACACGGCCTCACCCTCGAAGCCGCGGGCGAGCGACTCCGCCAAGCGGCCAGCCGCCACGGCCTTGCCGTACCGGCGGCGAACTTCCAAACCCTGTGGGGGCATGAGCAGGGAACCATCTTCCCCGGCCCGCACTATCGACGCGCGTACTGTCTGCTTTATCAGGCAACGGAGCCCGAACTAGGATTTCGCCCCCCTCTGCCCAGTGAATCACAGAAAGCGGAAATTGTGATTTCCGAATTACCCGCGCCCACGGACCCCGCAACCGACAATGCCGCCGCCCAGGTCATCGAAGAAGCGTTCACCAAAGTCTCCGTCGGCGGCATCGAGCTGGGAGACACCCCACAGGCTCTCCTGCGCGCCCGCGTGGTCGACGCCTGGCGTAGGCGCCACGGCGGAGGCAGCCCCAAACCGATCCTTGTCCTCGTCGGCGGGTACGCCGGATCGGGCAAGACCGAGTTCTCCCGCTTCCTGTCCGACATCACTGGGTGGGCGTTCCTGGACAAGGACTCGCTGACCCGCTTCATCGTCGAACGGCTGCTGATCTCTCTCGGCGGTGACCCCCATGACCGGCATACGGACCTGTATCTGAAGGAAGTGCGCCCGCTGGAGTACCGGTGCCTGATGGAGACCGCGTGGGACAACCTCAACGTCGGCACGTCAACCATCCTGTCCGCGCCGTTCATCGCGGAACTGAACGATGAGGCGTGGTTCGCCCGACTGGAGAACCGGTGCGCCGCCAAGGGCATCGATGTTGCCGCGATCTGGGTCCGCTGCGACACCGACTCGATGCGCGAGTACATCGAGTTCCGCGCCGCCGCCCGCGACGCCTGGAAGCTGAGCAACTGGGACCAGTACGCCACAGGGCTCAAGGTCGAGACCAGCCCGCCCACGGCACACGTCACCGTCGACAACCGGCTCGGCGCGGCCATCAGCCTCGCCGACCAGACCCGCGAAGCGCTCAAGCGGATCCTGTCGTGACCGTGCGCGGCATCGTGCTGTACGGCCCGCCTGCCAGCGGAAAGAGCACCATCACCGCCGCACTCGCCGACATCGACCCGCGGTTCACCTTGCTCCGTAAGCTCAAGGTCGGCACCGGCCGCGCCGATGAGTACGACGTCGTCACCGGCGATCACCTGGACGAGCTGCGCGAGGCTGGGCGGTTGTTGGTCGAGACCCGCCGGTACGGCAACGTCTACGCCGTCGACGCGTGCACGGTCGAGGCCATGGCCGAGGCTGGTCAGATCCCGATTGTCCACGTGGGCAGCATCGCCGACCTTCACCAGCTCACCGACAGTGGCGGCGACTGGTTGAAGGTACGACTCTGGGTCCCCCGCGAGGTGTGCGAGCAGCGTTCCCGGGGCCGTGGTGATCCCGACACCGGCAAGCGCCTCCAGTCGTGGGACGAGGCCCAAGCCGACTTCGACGCCCATGCCGAGACGGCGACGTTCGATCTGGCGGTTTTCACCGAGGATGCCGAGGCCGTAGCGGTGGCGAGGGAGATAGCCGGCGCTTTCGTCGCTCTGTCCGCTGAGGGGGAGGGGGCGGGTTCGGTCGGTCATCGGATATGACCGAGCAGGATGTTCGTCCACAGCCGCCGGGCGGGGATGGAGCGGAGCCATTCGCTCTCGCTGACTACGATGCCGTCGGCGGCACGGTAGTGGCGGCGGGTGAAGAGTAGGCCCCCGGCCTGGCACAGCTCATAGACGATGTCCTGGCATTCGCAGGTGTGCTCAAGCACCCGGATCCGGCTCGCTCGCGGGCGGCACTCCTGCCACGGGAGCTTCTCCCACCCGGCTTTCGGGTGTGCGGGATGGATGCCGTGGTACTCGACGGTCAGGCCGCCTGCTGCCATACCGTGATCACCTTCTCATGGGGGCGTCTGGGGTGGTGGCCCCCGCAGAGGGGCACTCGGGGGCGTGTGGCTCTGCGGGGGCGGCGCCCGCCGACGGGTTGGGGGAAGGCCGGCGTCGGCGGGCGCGGTTGAGCGGTGGCCTCCTCACCCACCCCCAGTGCGCATGGAGGCCACCTGTCCAACGGCCCCGAGCAGCGGAGCGTCCAGCTCCTCGGGCCACATCTCAAGCTCTTGCGGACGCCACAGCGGCAGCCGAAGCAATCCCGGCGCCACCAGGTTCAAGCCGCTGAGCAACGCGGCGATTTCCTCTGCCGTACGTGGCACGACCGGCGCGTTGGCATCCCGATAGAGCTCGCCCGCCTCGGCTATGTCGGGACGCCGCTCAGCGTGGGAGATAACTAGGTAGGAGCCAGGCGCCATCGCCGCGCGTAGTTCGCCGATGATTTGGCGCGGATCGTCAGTGTCGGTGATGAAGTGCAGTACGGCCGCCAGCAGGACCGCGACCGGCTTGGACCAGTCGATCAGGTCGAGCACGTCATGATGTCCGACGATGTTGGACGGCTTACGTAGATCGGCGTCTGCCACCCTCGTATTGGCGTTGGTCGCCAGCAGCGCCCGCGCGTGCACGAGCACCATCGGGTCATTGTCGACGTAGACGACCCGAGCGTCCGGGTTGATCTGTTGGGCGACCTCATGCACGTTGCGCTGGGTTGGCAGGCCAGACCCGATGTCGACGAACTGAGTGATCCCGGCCTCACCAGCGAGGAACCGCACCGTCCGGACGAGGAACTCCCGGTTCAGCCGCGCGAAGGTCCGTGCCTGTGGGACGAGCCGCACGACCTTCTCCGCCATGGCGCGGTCCGCGGCGAAGTTCTCCTTGCCGCCGAGAAGGTAGTCATACGTCCGGGCGACATTCGGTGTGGAGGCATCGATGAGTGATCCGTCTGGCATGACGTCCTCCTGTCTGGGGGGACCTCATCATAGGCAGATAAAGATATGGCGCGCTATAGCGTGCCGTCCATCGCCATGGCATGTGATGATCTCCTACGTTCAGCGGCATGGTCGAACTCAAGTCGAATCAGCCCAGATGGAGGCAGGTTTTCGAGATCATCCGCGATCGGATCCACTCCGGGCAGTACAAGCCAGGCGAGCGCATCCCCTCGATCGTCGATCTCATCGAGGAGTTCGGCATAGCCAACGCCACCGCGCAGAAGGTCATGCGCGCACTCCGGCAAGCCGAGCTGATCCACACCGAGCCCGGCATGGGCTCCTTCGTCAAGGCTCCCGAAGAACAGACTGCAGGCGACTGACCAGATGACTCGTTAGGCGCTGGGGCCAACAGTTGTCTGGTCCCACCACATGCTTGACGATCCGTCCCAGCACATGCACGACAGCCGGCCTTGGTGCTCAGTCGTCCTGGTTACAGTCGGTGGCACCTGAGCGGCCGTGGGCGCACTCACATGCCGATGAGCGGACGTTTCAAGGTGTGGGCACATCGCGTTAGAGCTCGAACACGGTGTTGGGGTCATCCATGGCGCGCCTCAGTTCGCCGAGGTTGCCGATCATGGCGAGAGGCGATGTGCGTGCCATTTCGACGATTCCCCCGACGACGGTCTGCATCGCTGCGATGTCGCCAGATTCAAACGCCCGGTCAAGGCCGTCGAACAGTCGCTTGTTCGCCTCGCGCCGCTCTTCGAAGATGAGGTCGAAGTAGTCCCGCAGAGCTCTCTCAGAGGCCTTGATCCGCTTGACTTCAGTCTCCCGGTACGCTCTGAGTTTTTCGCGCTTCGTGCTTTCCGTTTCGTGGATCTGGATCGATTCGAGCGTAGCGTTGACGAGTTGGTTGAGTGCGTTGAACACGTCTGCCGGGCTGAGCCTTCTTGCCGCCCCGGCCACGGCCTGGGTTGCCTTCACAGGCAGGGCGGTGCCCTTGGTCAAGCTTTTCGGATCAGGCATTCGGTGTCTCCTTGGGCGCGTCGCGGTAGTTGAAGATGAGTTGCTCGGTGTTCGGGTCGAGGTTGCCGTCTTCGTCACCGATGGGTGTTGTGGCTACCTCCCGCACCGACTTGGCCAGGAGCAGAGCCGCTTGGACACGTTCGCCGTGAGCGTCGATGTCGAAAGGTTCGGATTCGAGCAGGTCGAGGGCATTCGTTGCCTGTGAAACCAGCCGATTGAGGGTGCCGTCCAGTTCATGCGCTCGTTTCCGCACTCCACGGAGGAGTTGGTCGTGAACATCGAGTTGCGCTATGAGGACGTCGACTGCTGCCCGGCAGTTGTCAGCCTCAGTTCGTGCCTTGGTTCCTCGAGTCTTCACCGTGAGGCCTGCGATGAGGACGACGGGGCCAGCGACTGCGGCCCTGCGGACCTTCGCTCCGAGCGCCATCCCACCGCCGCCAGAAGCGAGGCTTCCGCCGCCGAGGACTGCGAGCCGTGCACTCTCTGCCGCGGCTCCGTGCAGCTCCAAGATCGGCGTCCCGGTGCTGGCCTTTGCCAGCCGGGTTACGGCCTCACGGAGGAACACCGAAGTTGCGCCGCCAGCTAAGGCTGAGCCGACGACGCCTCGGATCCAACCCGCGACATCCGGATCGAGCTTCGCCACCCCTACGACTTGGGCGGTGTTTGAGTAGTCGACTCCGTCGAGGATGGGGTACTCATCCACTCGAACCTGCTTGGCATGGCGCACGAAGAAGTCTCGCATCCGGAAGATGACGTCGCGCCGGGCTCGTTCCCGCGTTCGGCCGAATGACTGCACCGCTGCGTTCGCCTCGTCGAGATTCGCGAGGTAAGTGGTGCGGCGATCCTCTAAACGTGTCATGTGATGTTGGGTCTGCGTTTCAGCACGCATGATCTGCACGCCGCCGACGGCGCCCGCCACCACGCCGACGCCTCCCGTGATACTGCTGCCGATGAAGACGGCGAGCGGGACACGCGGCAAGGCCATCGTCAGCACCTCCTGAAGGGACTACAAGGCGGTGCACAAGTCCCGCGTTTCGTTTCGCACGCGAATGGTATCGCCACGGTCAATCTTGGCCGCTGGGTTGAGCGCTTCGCCCTGTGCGACACCCAGCCGGCGGCTTACCGCTTCCGGACAGCGGTTGCGCCGTCGCGGTGACGCCTGAGGCTGAGCTCTCACGTCAAGCCGTCGACAGCCGTCATCAGAAACGCCCGCAATTGCCGCGATGTGCGCCCTTGTCGCGGACCGTGAGGGCCTCCGCAACGCCTCTTGAGGATCATGTCGGGCACCAGATGGGACGCAAGTGCCAAGCATCAGCACGGGACACGACACGCTGGGGCCAACAGTGCCGGATGAGAACTTTCTCTACGTCTTCAAGGGCGGTCCGCCTTCGCGGCCCGCCGCGCGTTGGGCGGACGCTGGCCGCGCTGCGGCTCTTCGGCCGGTCGCGGCCTGCGCCGCCCACGCGGACATCACCGAAACATCGCCTACGACCGGGAGAAACAGGTGCGGACAGTCTGGACAACATTCCGTAATTCCTGCCGCGCCGCTTCCGTTGCTCGGGCCTGGCGGCCCTGCGCTACGGGTCGGCTTGCCACCGAATGACCCGGATGGCGCGCCGTAAGCATACGGCGGATGGGCCAGCTACCTGGCACTGGACGCAGCAACTTGTGCGGTATGCCGTGCCATTTCAGCGTTCTCGAAGGCCTCGCCGGGTTACGCGCCCAGGGATAACGAATCAGGATAGGTGCGGCTCTCTTAGAGGCACAGTGATCTTTCCTGTTTTACCTGGGATTTCGTAACGGCACGAGTAATCACTGATAACCCTGCTTATCAGTGATTTATCGTCAATATCACTTGGCAAGGTCTACGGTCGAGACAGTTGTGACACTGGCTTCCGCGAGAGGCCAGGGCGTCACCGCGACCACACTTCCTTGTCGGCCACACTGTGCAGGCCGCGCCACTTCCCCGGAGGAATGCAGTGCCTGACGTCAGATTCACCGCTCTCGCCCTCGCCGTAGCCGTGACCTTCGGGGTGGTCGGTTACCTCCTGGCCCGGACTCGGGCCACCGCTGCCGCGAGCGAGCGGACGGCGGCTCAGAAGGTCGCGGAGGAGCAGAGCCAGGAGGCTCGCAAGCAGGCCAGCGAGCTCCGCGTCGAACGCGACCAGGCTCGCGAGCGTTCGGAGCAGATGGAGAAGGCCAACAGCGATCTCGCCGCAGGGCGCCGGTCTCTCGATGAGCAGCTGGGCAAGCTCACCACTGAGCTCGCGACCACCCGCACCAACCTGCAGAGCAAGGAGGCCGAGGTCGCGCGGCTGCGGGTGTTAGTGGAGGCGGGCGGCGCAGACGTTGAGGAGACCAAGCGCAGGCTCCACGACACTGAGCGCGCAGTGTCAGCGCTGCAGGCCACCGAGCTGCAGCTGCGCGAGCGGATCCACCAGCTGGATGTGCAACTCGGCCAGCTGACCTCCCAGAATCAGGCGCTGCGCGAGCAGGCTGCGGCGCTCGAAGCCGAACGCAAGCAGGCGGACGAGGTGGCGGCGGAGAACCAGCGGCTCTACCGGGAGTCGGTGGAGGCCGCGTGCAAGGAGATGCTCGCCAAGTCCAACGAAGCCCTCGTGAGCACCGCGAGCGACACCCTGTCGGAGCTGAGCAAGCCGGTGGTCGACGGCCTAGCCCAGATGGCGGAACGTCTGAAGGAGGCAGAGATCCGGCGCGCGTCTACCGACGCCTCCCTCAGTCAGGAGATCAAGGGCTTGGCCGAGGAGAGCCTGCGCAGCCGCGAGCAGACCCGCAGCCTCGTGCAGGCGCTGAAGCGTCCGGAGACCCGCGGACGGTGGGGCGAGATCCAGCTGCGCCGGGCTGTCGAGCTCTCGGGGATGCTGGAGCACGTCGACTTCAGCGAGCAGGTCCCCATCCTCGACGAGGATGCGGCTCAGCGCCCCGACATGATCGTCCATCTTCCGGGCGGTAAGAAGGTGATCCTCGACGCGAAGGTGTCGCTGGACGCGTTCATTTCGGCGACCGAGGCGACGGATGAGACCGTCGCGGCCAAGCACTGGGAAGACCACGCCAAGCAGCTACGCAAGCACGTCGACGTCCTGGCCGGCAAGGAGTACTACCGGAAGGTCGCCGACTCTCCCGAGTATGTGCTGATGTTCGTGCCGGCTGAGGCGATCCTCGTCGCGGCACTGGAGAAGGACCCGGGCATGCTCGACTACGCCGCTGATAAGCAGATACTGATCGTCAGCCCGATGTCCCTGATCGCCAGCCTGCGGTCCACCGCGTTCGGCTGGAAGCAGGAACGGCTGCACGAGAACCTGCGCCAGGTCCTGGACCTCGGTATGGAGATCTACGAACGCCTGTCGCTCATGGGCGGGCACATGGAGAAGCTCGGCGGCGCGATCGACCGGACCGTCAAGGCCTACAACGAGACCGTCGGGTCCATGGAGAGCCGGCTCTTCGTCACCGCCGCGAAGTTCAAGGAACTGAAGATCGTCGAGGCTGATCTCAAGCGCCCACAGTCCCGGACCACCACCGCACGGCCCTTGACCCGCCCCGAGCTGCTGGAATCTGCGGCTGCCGACCGTAAGGTCCGGCCGATCGCCGAAGCGCAGGAATTGGAAGAAAGCGCCTGATAGCGGGGGTTATCAAGCGAACGGATGGTTGATTTCGATCTGCTCGCCTAGGTTGGGCGTAGACGTGAGAGAGGAGGTGCTGACGATGCGGAACCCATGGAACGGCGCAACGCTGATCTCGATGTCCGAGATCGCAGAGCTGGCCAAGGTCCAGCGACCCGTTGTCAGCACCTGGCGTCGCAGATACCCCAAATTCCCCAAACCTGCCTCCGGTGACCACACGCACCCGCTCTTTGATGCTACTGAGATCGCCGACTGGCTGGTGGAAACCGGCCGAGCCAAGCGCCGGGACATCGACGGAGATCTTCGCCTGCACACCCTCGGTCGGCTCTCCGGCCAGCTACCGCCACGAGCTCTTATGGCAGCCCTGACCTCATTGATCGCGCTGCGGCATTGCACCGATGACGAGCTCGACGACGGTGAGCCGGGCGCTCTAGGCAGACTTCAGGAGCAGGCTTCAGAGCACGACCCCGCCGATGAGCTGCTGCGGTCGGAGGTCGAGGCGATCCGTGCGTCTTGGTTGCCGACGGTGGTCGACGAACTGGTCGAAGCCGCCTACGGCACGGCCGGTGCATACGAAAAAGTCATGGACATCAGGGAGCGCCTCGGCGCGGCCGGCCTGGCCGCCGACCGTCTCGACCCGCTCCTGGTCCGCCTCATCGCCAAGCTTGCCGCCGCCGTGGCCCGCGCCGACCGGTACGGCACCGCGAAGATCGCAGACCCGTACGCGGGCACCGGGGACCTGCTACTCGAGGTCTCTCGGCTCCGCGACGACCAGCCGATGCACCTCACCGCCTGCTGCACCGACCCCTACCTAGCACGGCTCACCCGGCGTCGTCTCTCCGTCCATGACCTGCATGAAGGAGACTTCTCAGTACGGACGACGCCGGGATCAAGCCTGCAACAAGCCGACGTCATCGTCGCCCAGCTGCCCTACCGTTCCGGTGAGGAGCGCAGCGTCAACGACACCTTCGAGCTCATGAGCGACCTGTCGGCGGACCTGCGGCAAGGGGCGACTGCCATCATCGTCGCGCCGGGCGACACCACCGCCGCGTTGGACCCGACCAGCCGGGCCGGCCGACTCCGCAGCGACCTCATCAAGGACGCGACCAAAGCGATCATCCGGCTGCCCGGCGGGCTTGTCCCGTTCCGGCCCGGCTATGAGGTCGCACTCTGGGTGCTGAATGCCTACTACGGGGACGATCTGAAAGGCAACCTGCTCGTCGCCGACATCTCCGATCAGCCGCCCACCGAGGGCATAGTCGATGCCCTCGCCACCGACATCCTCACCTGGCGCGAGCCGGACTACGACCCCGACGCGCACCGCCTGTCCTACGCGGTGCAGCTACCGATCGCGGCGGTCGTCCGGTCCTCCCGGACCCTCACCCCGCGCTACCTGAACCTGACCGAAGACCCCGTCGACCCGTACGAACAGGTCGCCCGCTCCCTCGACATCGAGCGGGTGCTCCAGGAAGCACGGCCCAGCCGGGCCCTGGACCTGCACATCGAGACCAGCGGCGCCCGATCCCGGCCCCGCACCGAAACCCTCGGCCAGCTGACCAAGGGCGCACGGGACAAGGCCAACCTTCTGTCGATGCGCAGAGGGACCCGGGTCGATGCCGCGCTGATCCGCCGACAGCCGGGCCGCGCGCACTCCTATTCGCTGATCGGCCCGCAGGAGGCCTGCGGCCGGTCGCGTCTCGGGTCCCGGGTCGTGGACCGGCTGGAGTTCGAGCGGCGCTACCCCAAGGCGCGGCGCAGCCTCCCGGGCGACGTGGTGATCACCACCATCCCCGAACCGGGCGTGATCGTCGACCATGACGGCTACTCCGTGATCGAGTTCCCCGCCCGGGTGCTCCGGATCAGCGAACTCGGCCGGGAGCATTTCACCTCGCGGGTCCTCGCCGCACTGCTGTCCCGCTCCAGCCGGGCCGCCGGGGCGATCCGCCCCGTACAGCGGCTGGAAGAACTGTGGCTGCCGCTGCTGTCCCCGGCCGACCTGCACCGGCTCGACCGGCTACTCGTCGAGCTCGACGAACGCCGCCGGCTGGCCCGTACCGAACTCAACGCTCTCGCCGAACTCGGCCAGATCGCCGCGACCGGACTCACCGACGGAACCCTGACCCTCGCCGACCACGTCACCCGAGACTGAGGAGCACGATGCCGCCCCGCAAGAAGCCGGCCGCCAGCCAAGAAGCTCTGCCCGGCACCACCACGATGGCGGACCTGAAGGAGATCCTCTGGAAGGCCGCCGACAAGCTGCGCGGCTCCATGGACGCCGCTGAATACAAGGACTTTGTCCTCAGCCTCGTCTTCCTCAAGTACACCTCCGACGCTTGGGAGGAACGCCGCCGCCTCCTGCACGCCGACCTCATCGCCGACGGCGTCCCAGAGTCCCGGATCGAATCGTTCCTGCACGACAAGGACGAGTACGAACGGGAGGGCGTCTTCTGGGTGCCGGCCGATGCACAGTGGCTCGAGCTCAAGGCCAACGCGAAGCCCAACCCGGGCGAGATCACCATCGGCGAGCGCATCGATAACGCGATGGACGCGGTCATGAAGGAGAACCCAGCGCTTACCGGCGTCCTCCCGAAGATCTTCAACCGCAAGGAGGTGGACCAGCGGAGGCTCGGCGAGCTCATCGACCTGATCAGCGACGCCCGGTTCACCGGTCACGAAGGCAGGACCGCCGCCGACGTGCTCGGCGAGGTGTACGAGTACTTCCTGGAAAAGTTCGCCCGCGCCGAGGGCAAGCGAGGTGGCGAGTTCTACACGCCCTCCAGCATCGTCCGCCTCATGGTCGAGATCCTCGAGCCCTATAAGGGCCGGGTGTACGACCCGTGCTGTGGTTCCGGAGGCATGTTCGTCCAGGCCGAAAAATTCATCCTCAACCACCGGGGCCGCCGCGACGACATCGCCGTCTACGGCCAGGAGTCGAACCAGCGCACCTGGCGGCTCGGCAAGATGAACACCGCGATCCACGGGCTGTCCGCCGACCTCGGCAACGGCTGGGCGGACACGTTCTACGAGGACAAGCACCCCGATCTGAAAGCCGACTTCATCCTTGCCAACCCGCCGTTCAACATGTCGGACTGGCACCGCAACACCGAAGACCCCCGCTGGCGCTTCGGCACCCCGCCAGCCGGTAACGCCAACTTCGCCTGGATGCAGCACATCGTCTCCAAGCTCGGAGTCCGCGGCACCGCAGGCGTCGTCATGGCTAACGGCTCCATGGCCTCCAAGCAATCCGGCGAAGGCGAAATCCGTACCGAACTGATCAACGCGGACCTGGTCAGCTGCATGGTCGCCCTGCCCCCACAGCTCTTTCGCACCACAGGGATTCCTGCCTGCCTCTGGTTCTTCGCCAAGGACAAAACCTCACGCGGCGGCTACACCGATCGGCAGGGTCAGGTCCTGTTCATCGACGCGCGCAACATGGGCACCATGCTCGACCGCACCGAGCGGGTCCTCACCGACGACGACATCAGCAAGATCACAGACATCTACCGCGCCTGGCGCGGCACCAAGAGCGCCCGCGATGGCGACCTCACCTACACCAATGAGCCTGGCTTCTGCTACTCCGCCACCCGCGAAGAACTCGCCACCCACGGCGACATCCTCACCCCCGGCCGCTACGTCGGCGCCACCGAAACCGACACCACCGACGACGAACTCCTCACCGAAAAAATCGACCGCCTAACCAAAGAACTCCTCGGCCACTTCGGCGAGTCCACACGCCTCGAGCAAGTCATCCGTGCACAGCTGGAGCGAATCGATGTCTGACCGCACAGTTACCTTCTCCGGGTTGGAGAACGAAAACCTGCTGGAGCTCGGCGCTGGGCGGCCACGCTCTGCACTTTCGGATCTATATCCTTCACTTCCTATCCTGCGTGTCGCAGAAGTTCTGGACGGCAGGATTGAATCATCGGTCCAGGACTACGCGCCAGATGCCTATCGGATGGCAATGGGGCCAAAGGTCTCCAGGCCGGGCGACGTCGTCCTCACCACTAAGGGCACCGTAGGGCGAGTTACTCTGATGCCACCCGAGGGACCGGTCTTCGCCTACAGCCCCCAACTGTGCTATTTTCGCCCAACCGCTAATGGCCCACTGAAACCGCGGTACCTCTACTACTGGTTCAAGAGCACTGAGTTCTGGAACCAGGCTGATGCCCTCAAGGGGCAGACTGACATGGCTGACTACCTCAGCCTGTCGGATATTCAGTCGCTCAAGATAAGGATCCCGCCCCTTGATCAGCAAGCTGGCGTAATCGACGTTCTCGGATCCCTTGACGACAAGATCTCGATGAATGATCGTTTGTCGACAACGAGCAAAGAGCTCATCCGATCGCTATATGCGCAAGCACTCCTCCGAGGCACCCCGGAAGAACTTCCATTGTTCGAGGCAGTCGACATCGCCTTTGGCGCTCCTTTTGCATCTTCGGGCTTCAATAGTGCGGGAGAAGGACGTCCGCTGATCCGCATCCGTGATCTGAAAACCTTCATGCCTCAGACGTGGACGACACAGCGGCTGGAAGGCAAGGAAACGGTAATCGCTCCCGGCGAGGTAGTTGCGGGGATGGACGCAGAGTTCAGACCCACCTATTGGCTTGGAGAGGAGGGAGTGATGAATCAACGGGTCTTGAGAGCTCGCTCGCGAGTCGGCGGGGGAGATGCACTGGCGCATGAAGCCTTGCTTAGGCCGTTGGCTCTCGTCGAGAGTTACAAGACAGGCACGACAGTCGCCCATCTCAATAAGAGTGATCTAGCCACTCTCAGCGTCATTATTCCTCAGGGAAACGAAATCGCTGCATTTGAGGCGGTATCGCAACCGCTCCATCGCCGGATTGTCGTGTGCGCTCAAGAATCTAGAAGGTTGGCTGAGCTACGCGACACATTGTTGCCGAAGCTGATGTCGGGAGAGGTCAAGGTGCGGGATGCGGTGAAGGTTGTGGAGGGGGTCGTATGAGCGGGTATAGCGAAGCGGATCTGGAGTACGACGTTCTCGAGATTCTCGGGGAGCTCGGGTGGGATCCGAAGGAGGGGAAGCAGATCGCTCCCGGGTCGGGTGAGCGGGAGTCCTGGGATGAGGCGATCATTCCGGGGCGGCTGCGGGAGGCGGTGGCGCGGATCAATCCTGGGCTGCCGGCGAAGGCCGTGGATGAGGTCGTCCAGCTGGTACTGACGGCCGAGTCGCAGGATCTGCGGAACGAGAACTTCCGATTACACGAGTTCCTGACCAAGGGGATCCGGGACATCGCCTATACCGACGAGTACGGCGCCGAGCAGAACCCGACGGTGCACCTCATCAATCGAGCGGATCCATACGACAACGATTTCCTCGCGGTGCGGCAGGTCACCGTGGTCAACGCAGCGAACAAGGACATCAAGTCCCGGTTCGACGTGGTGCTCTACCTCAACGGTCTGCCGGTCGGCGTGGTCGAGTTGAAGAAGCCTGGCGACCCGCACGCGACCTCGGAGATCGCCAAGAACCAGCTGGATTCCTATACCAAGGATGCATGGCGTGCGTTCCGCAGCAACGTGATCTGTCTGGTATCCGACGGGATCGAGGCGCGCTACGGCACTGCCTTCACCTCGTGGAACCACTATGCGCCCTGGAAGGTCAACGACAGCGGCCGGCCTGTCGCGGACGTGAACTCCGGCTGGGAGAACTCCGAGCTGGTCCTCTCTCTCTTCGGCCTCTTCGACGCCGCACGGTTCATCGAGCTGCTCGATGGCTATGTGGGCTTCTCCCGCTCGGACAACGGCCTGATGAAGCTGGTCGCCAAGCCGCACCAGTACTTCGCGGTAAAGCGCGCAGTCAGCAAGACGATCGAGGCGGTCCGCAGCAACGGCAAAGCCGGCGTGGTGTGGCACACCCAGGGGTCCGGCAAGTCGCTGGAAATGGAGCTGTACTCCGGGCAGGTGCTGCGGCACAAGTCGCTCGGCAACCCGACGATCGTGGTGATCACCGACCGGACCGACCTGGACGACCAGCTGTTCCAAGGCTTCAACGCCAGCGAGCTGCTACCGGAGAAGCCGGTGCCGGTGACCAGCCGGAACCACCTGCGGACCGAGCTCACCAACCGGCGCACCGGCGGGATCTACTTCACGACCCTGCAGAAGTTCGGCCGGACCAAGGCCGAGAAGGACTCCGGTACCGCGCACCCGCTGCTGTCGGACCGGCGCAACATCATCGTGATCGTCGATGAGGCACACCGCAGCCACTACGACGACCTCAACGGCTACGCGCGGCACCTCCGGGACGCGCTCCCGTACGCGACGATGATCGCCTTCACGGGAACCCCGATCCGTACCGCAGAGAAGGACACCACAGCGGTGTTCGGCGAGCTCATCGACACCTACGACCTGACCCGCGCGGTCGAGGACGGCGCAACGGTCCCGGTTTTCTATGAAAGCCGCCTGATCCCCGTACACCTGCCCGACGGCCTCACCGCTGAGGAACTGGACGAGCAGGTCGACCAGGCGACCGAGGGGCTTGACGACAACGAGCGCAAGCAGGTCGAGCAGGCAACGGCAGTGATGACCAGCGTGTACGGGGCGCCGGCGCGTCTTGAGAAGCTGGCCGCCGACATCGTCGGCCACTGGGAGGCCCGGTCCGAGTCGATGAAGCAGTTCATCGACGCCAAGGGCAAAGCGATGATCGTGTGCGGCACCCGGGAGATCTGCGCCGCACTGTACGGGCAAATTATCGCCATAAGGCCGGACTGGCGCTCAGATAGCGTGACCGAAGGCAAGATCAAGGTCATCTACAGCAGCAGCCCCTCCGACCCGCCAGAGCTGACCGCGCACCGGCTCCGTCCGTCGGAGCAGAAGACCGTCCAGAGGCGGATGAAGAACGCCGACGACGACCTCGAGATCATCATCGTGAAGGACATGCTGCTGACCGGGTTCGACGCCCCTCCGCTGCACACCCTCTACCTCGACCGTTCGATGCGCGGCGCGCAGCTCATGCAGACCCTCGCCCGGGTGAACCGCACGTACCTCAACAAGCAGGACGGTCTGATGGTGGGGTACGCCCCGCTCCACGACAACCTGCTGGAGGCGCTCGCCGAATACAGCGCCGACGACCAGAGCGACGCCAAGAGCAAGCCGATGGGCCAGGATCTGCTGGACGAGCAGCACGGCGCGATTGCCAAGGTCCGTGACATCCTTGACGTGCTCGGCAACACCCATCTGCACGGCTACCCCTGGCGCGAAGGTCTTGCGGCGAACTCGCCGAAGGCTTGGCGTGACACCGTGCGAGGTGCCGCGGCCTTCCTGCGCGACCCCAAGCACGCCGGTAACCAGGTCGACCTTGAGGCCGAGAAGCGAGAGCCCACACTGAAGGAGCGGTTCGCCGCTGAGAGCGCCCGGCTCTTCAGGTTCTATGGTCTGTGTGGCAATACGGGGCTGCTCAACGACGTGAAGGACGACATCGTCTTCTTCAAGGAAGTCCGGACCGTGATGGCCAAGTTCGACGCCGCCGAGCGGGTCGCCGAGGGCCGCCCGATCCCCGCTGACGTAGAGCTGTTCCTCAAGCAGCTCACGGCCGGCGCAATCGAGGCCGACGCGGTCACCGACCTGTTCGCCGAGGCCGGGCTGACCCGTCCAGACTTATCGGACTTGGATGAGGAGTACCTCAAGCGGATGCAGGCGGCCCACCAGCCCGTGCTGGCCATCGAGGCCCTGCGCCGGCTGGTCCAGCAGGAGATGCGCAAGGTCACCAAGCACAACATCGTCCGGCAGCAGTCCTTCTCTGACCGCCTCATCGACTTGATGCGCAAGTACACCAACCAGAATTTGAGCGCCGCCGAGATCATCGCAAAGCTGATCGAGATGGCCAAGGAGGTCTCCGCCGACGCCAGGCGAGGCGAGCAGTTCAACCCGGCGCTGAACAACGACGAACTCGCCTTCTTCGACGCCGTAGCGGCTAAGGACACCGTGAAGGCGCTCATGGGCGACGGCGATGCCTCCATCGGGGAGCAGAAACTCGCAGCGATCGCCCGCGATCTCGTCGTGGCTGTCAGGAAGAATCTCTCGACCGACTGGGCCGCCCGAGACGATGTTCAGGCCAAGCTTCGCTCTATCATCAAGCGGCTACTCGCCAAGCACGGCTACCCGCCGGAAGAAGAGAAGGAGGCCATCGACAAGGTCATCCAGCAGCTGGAGACCTTCGCCGACGAATGGTCCCCAGTCACAGGCCAGCGATGATTCGGCCCACCCATTCGGCCGCCGTCGGTCGCATGGCCTCAAGAAGCAGCATTCGACCTGCCAGATCTCATGCTAGAGCGTTCGATCTATCGCGCGATCACTAGCCCGGTAGGAAAGTCCTGTCCTCGCCGACCATCGGTGGATGCGGGACATGAGCGGGGTGATCATAAGAATCGCGAGTGTCGTACTCGGCATTTTGCAGATCCCCCGTAGTAACCAAGCAGTACCGACCGCGATTTCCTACAGCGTGTGCTCTGTAGAGCTGCCACGCCGTGCCCCTGGGGGCACCCGTTGCGTAGAAAGGTCAATCGAGTCATGTTGGATGAGGTCGTCGCTCGTTACACCGACATGTTGGATTACCTCGGCCTCGGCACTATGGCGTACACGGCGACAATCCTCGACGCAGGTGTCCTCACCATCGAAGAAGCTGTGCGTCGCATGGGGTTCGACCCTGCCGAGGTGCAAAGGCCCGAGGAACCGCACAACACCAGAAGTCAACGCCAGGCAGCACCGCTCAACTTGAATGTCCCCCACATAGCCACACCATCGTCAGCATGACGATCCATCAGGATCCGCCAGTCGGGGCAGCAGAGGTCGAGATGGACTTCGGCCCAGCGCTCAGGAGAAATCATATGTGCCGCATCTGCGGCGGGAGGAACGAGGTTCCAATCTCGACTGCGGAGATACTTTATGGCACCGGAATAGGCCTGTCCGACGGTCGCGCCGCCGGCGATATTCGCATGCAGCACGGTTGAGAATACCAGCGCAGGGATATCAGAGACGCTCCAGAGAGACGAGATCACAGCCCGTGCCCCGCGGGCAAGGAAGGCCGCTTCGAGTCCTCGCACCGTCTGTACGGCTGAACCAAGACTGGCATGCCCTGCAGTGTGACAAGAGCTCAGCACGACAAGCTCGGCGCCTCGGAGATCTGTCTCAGCCATAATGTGGCCAGCGCTCAGGAGTGCACTCCCAAGTGATCTTCCGTCAAGAATCAAACCATCGCCCCAGCGGTCACCTGTGAAGAGTGTGTGGCAAGCTATATGGACAACTTTGGCGCCGGACATAGCTTCGATAACCGCGTTTCGGGTGGCATGTCCTGCGACTAACTCGCGAGCGTCTTGATACAGCACCGAGAAGATCGCGGCCTCCGCCACGGGCATCTTGAGTAGTGGGAGGTCTGGAAGATGGCCACCTAACTGCGCGACGATCAGTGGATACCCCGAGGGCGACGCCGTTGCCTGGGCGAGCTTGGCGGCGATCGCAAGGGTAGGTGCATGGGTTATTTCATCAAAGTAGTCGAGCAGGCCCGCAGTATCGTCCTCGTCATCGATGGGAATCGCATGGAGCGGAAGCAGGTCCAGCGGTGCTACGGGGCTAAGTATCAGTCGTCTTACGCCAGTTTCTGGCGGCAGGGCGGAGATGACACTCTTGGCGATGTCACGTAGAGGAAGCATGCTTCCATCACTGATCATCTCGCGGCGCTGCTGGGCGGTCCCAGTGGTCCACCTGCTGCACAGCATGAGGAGGTCCGCAACGGAAACACGCAGATAGCGCCATTCAATCAAGGGCTCCGGGGATTGGACCAGAGTTAGCAGATACAGCTTCTCATTTTTGATCATCAAATGAGCGAAGGACGTACGGCTATCGGGGAGGCTGGCCACGAGTGATCTGAGACGGTTATCGTGTTTGAGGGATTTCGGAGACCAGGTTCGGGCGACTTCCAAGGCTCGCTGTCGTGACTCAATGGCCCGCTTGATGGGCTGATCAAATTTCTCGGGATCCCCGCCATCGGCAGCAGTGGCAGCTCGATCTGCCCGTGCGTTGGCAAGCGCACGGCTAGCCTGCCGAAAGCGGGTCCAGGGTATGGAGTCGACGTTTACGGGAGAGAGCGCCGTCAACTCCTCGAGGAGATCTTCAGCCTTCGCGAGCTCGCAGGCCATGAAGAGCTCTAGGCTGACTTCTGCCACATCGCAGGTCTCGATTTCGTGTCGCAATTTTTCCATATCATCGCCGACCGAGTTGCGAAGCGCGTTTAATGAGTTAGTTTCCAAGGTATGTATAAGCGACTTTGGTAGCTCTATAGAATTGGCGCCCACAACTCTGACCTCTCCGTCAGGCGTGAGCCGGAGCCCCACAAGTCGCACTCTACCAACTGCAGACATCAGAAGAAGCTCCCAAGCACTTCCAACCTGACTCATACGGTAGAAGAACGGAACTTCTAGCGGAGGCTCCTCTTCATCGGAAGACCCAGAGAGGTTGATGCGTAGCTGGACCGTAGTGTCCCTAATGCCGCAGCCAAGACCGAACGAGCCGCTGGCGAGTAAGCGACGAAGCATGATCTCTTGATCATCTGTTTCGGCGGCGATGAACCATGCTGAGAGCGGCCCGGTTGACGCGTGCCAACTCCTGGCACCATCCACGACTACCTTGTCGACAATCCATGGGGCAGCATAAGCTGGTTCGCTTTGGAGATCGCGAGAGCTGGACAGAACATCGAGATCTGCAGGAATATGGGCCGAATAATCGCGAGCGGCCGAGAGAATAATATTTCGCCGGATTCTCTCTGGTTCGTGCTCTTGAAGAAGCTCAACCTCATGCGCGGTCATGCTCTGCATACATCGTGCGAAGTCGTTGTCCCAAGCGGTAAACGCGTTAACGATTTCCTTCGTGAACTCGTCTTCGCTGCTATCAGCCCAGCCGGGTAGACGCGTGAGGCGTGCTTCAAGCTGGACACGCAGAAGGCTCCGTCGCAGTACCTCCATTAGATCTGGGCGATTCCCGAATTCAGGATGACGTTGGCGCACTTGCTCATCTAGATCGATCGTGAGCGGATGACGCGTATGCTTCTGCAGTATCTGTGCGGGGATGCTAAGCGGTCCTTCTTCGAGCACGTCTTCTGGGAGATAAGCGTAGGGGCTGATTCTGCACTTGAGCAGACAGTCGAGTTTCCTTTCGTCCTGGACCTTCCAGATCGTTCGTAGCTCATGGCGTACACGTGTGCTCGAGTGGACGAGGAGTCGCTCGGCGGTCCAGAGTTCAACTAACGCCTCAAAGAGCCCCGCTACATCCCACCATCGAGCCCAAGGAGCACCGCTTACTCGAAATCTTCGGATTACGGGGAGCACCAGTCGATTGCGGACATCTGCAGCGGCCAGTCCGTACGCAGTAAGGTCATGACTCTGAAGTTCCTCGGCAATCGAGGTCGACTCTATCGCGATGGAGTCGAGGAGCGCGATTCGGACGACAGTGAGAGCCTGTGGCAGGCGGCCGATTCCCGTCCTAAACACAAAAGTTGGCACTAGATTGCTAGGGTCCTCGTCAAGCGTGTCGATGACGCTACTGATCAGATCTTCGATCCATCGGTCACGCACGCCATGCATCTCGTCGAAGTTCAACAGCGTCCTCGAACCGTGGCGAATTGGCGAACAGACTGCAAAGAGTGCTCTATCGTGTTCTCCTGTATGTTAACGGCTCTCTACGTTATCTCGAGGAGAAACTCGTAGTGTCTCAGACTCCGGCGGCGTTCGTCCAGGTCGTACTAGTGGCGTGCTTTGTACTGCCGGGTGTGGTCTACCAGTTCCTCCGGGAGCGCTTCCGCGGCCCTCTCCCAGGGCATCGCGATCTCGGCGAACGAGTGCTTCGGGCGGTCGTCGCAACGATTGTCTTGGACGCACTCTATGTGATCATCTTTGGCCCTGTGCTGGCCATGCCGCTAAGGAAGCGGTCAGATGAATGGCTCACGGCCTTCGCGTCCAACCCGAGATCCTTCGCCCTTGTTGGACTGCTTCTTCTTGTTGGCATACCCGCTGTAGCGGCCCTCGGGTTCTCGTTCCTAGAGAGCAGGCGTCGGAAGAGCGCCTACCTACCAACGCCCACATCCTGGGACTACGCCTTCGCGAATCGTAGAGCAGGTTTCGTCAGAGCTCGGCTTAAAAGCGGGCGCTGGATCGGTGGCTGGTACGGTTATAATTCACATGCTTCGGCCTACCCTCAGACGCCAGACTTATTCCTGGAATTGGGATGCGAGATGACTTCAGACGGAGAGTTCGCTCGAGAGGTCGAAGGTTCGTCTGGGCTATATGTACAGTTGAACGAGATCGAAGTGCTTGAGTTCGTCGAAGCACCCGAGTCACAGGAAGGAACAACGAATGGCGGAAGAGGAGCGGGAGTCCAAGATAGCCCACGCGGAGGAAACCCGCGGGTATCAGCCGAAGAGAGTTCAGGGTGGCCACCAACCCGCAACTGGTCAAGCACGGCCGATGCAGATGCCAACGGGCCGCCCCAGTCTGAGCCCAGAGCCGGAACCTCAGATTGACCTCGATGGCGCCGAGGCCGAGTGATCCCTACCTAGGTTACTGACCACGGACGTTGGTGACAGCAGAGCCGGATTTGGCGACACGCTGCTCATGGTCTTGCAACGGGTGAGGGCCTTCTGGCGTGGTGTGAGTCAACCAAGATTCGCGCCAACCGGAACGGCCCTCAATGCCCCACCGTAACGCTCCGCTGACCGAAACCGGCCATCTTCGCCTCGTCCGCTTCATTACCGAGGATCGGTGGAGCATCCGCCGCGCGGCCAAACGCTTCCAAATCTCCCACACCACCGCCGCCCGCTGGGCCCAGCGATACAAGCCAAGACGGCGTGGCCGCGCCCGTTGCCGGGATGACCGACCGCTCTAGCCGCCCGCACCACAGCCGAGCCGCACCCCACAACGCACCGAACGACGCATCCGTAAGAACCGCGTCGCCCACATGCCCGGACCAGCGCGGATCGCCGCCCGCCTGGGTTTGACCCCCCCCACTGTGCACCGCGTGTTCACCCGCTACAGCTGGCCTACCTGGCTGACAACCCTGACGCATCGTTGGGATCGGCCGGAGCGGCTGCGGCAGATCCAGCACTGGCGCAGACCACAGCCTGGCCGCGCTGAAGTCGATCCGGGCCGCCCGCCCGGACGGCGCCCCGATCTACGGGATCATGGATAAACCTGCCGCCAATAAGATTCCCGCCATCCGCGCCTGGGCCTAAAAGAACAAGGTCGAGCTGTGTCTGACGCCGGCCAGTGCGTCCTGGGCCAACCCGATCGAGGCACAGTTGGGCCCATTGCGCAGCAGCTTCGTGATGGGCAACTCCAACCATCCCAATCACACCGTGCTGGCCCGCAAGCTCCAGACTTATCAGCGCTGGCGCAACGCCAACGCTCGTCATCCTGTCGTGCTGGCTGCACGACGCCGAGAACCGTGCCCGGGTCTGCAGTGAGAACCATGCTACGGATCGCACTCTTGCCTCCCTGTTACAGGGCCAGCCGTTGACGCTGGGCTTCGACTCCGCCCGGTTTCCAGACGGAACCGCCAGCCTGCTACCAGACCTCCTGTCAGCTACACGGACCGACTCCGCCAGCAAGCGACGACGACCTTACAGGAACAAGATCCTCCGCTACGGTACGGCTCCACCTGTGTTGCTCTGCTGGACGCACGAAAAGAGCTCAGTGCTCTACCGGTCGTATCCACGTCACGGGAGAACGGACGGCGTTGACAGAGATTATGGCTTCGCTACCAGCAAACTCCAGAGGGCCTGTAGGTGGACCACCGATATGCTCGATTGAGCCCTCGCTCAACCATCTCGGTTCGCCACGAGGGTCGAACTCTATCGAGCAAATCCATCGCCTTTTGATTCACAGGGAATCCTCTGAGTGCCCTTGTCGCCGCTTTATGCGCTTCAGCGATCGAGGCATTCTCCCACAGGAGCACGTGAAATACTGTCCCATAGATTAGTGCAGCAAGATCTTCAACATTCCATAGACTGGCAACGACGGCCCGAACGCCGCGCGACAAAAAGGTGCCATCCAATCCACGCCACGCCTGAACTGCCCGCCCAACCAACGGATGGTGCGCAGTTTCACAAGCAGATAAAACCACTAAAGCAGTTTCACTAAGGGGTGGCCCGGCATAGACCATAGCCGCCGATAAGAGCGCATCTGGCGGCCGAGCACCGGCAAGCCAAAGGCCAGATGCTGATCTGTCCGCCGATGCCCAGGCATGGGCGGCTATATGCACTACACGCGATCTCGAGATCGCAGCAAGAACTGCAGTAGGTTCTGCATATGCTCCTGTGAGTACGCTTACATGCGCTGCCAGGCTTCGTAGTGCTTCAGCTTCCTGCATAGGACCATTGAGGATATTCAGCCCCAGTTCACTTGGAGAACTAGCTCCATTTGACTCGACAACTAAATCTAAATGCCGCACGATGGACGGAGCTAACGCAAGTCGAGAAGTGATGGCGGCGCTAGGCGCATAACTGACATTGAAGCGATCGCAAAAAGCGCCTTCCCCAAGTGGTGCCGCGTGAAGAGGGATGGGTTCGAGGGATCGGCTTGGACAAAAGATGACATGGCGAGCTTCGACTTCACTAAGTGTGTCGACGAGTGGATCAACAATATTGTTGCCAACCCAATAGAGTAGCTCATCAAGGATATCGGCTGACTCGATCCATGATCTTGCGCACAGTGACACCCAACGGTCGGATTCATATTGAAGTCGTTTCACAGGAACACGACCAAGATCGACGAAACGAACATTTACTCCATCGCCAAGGTCGAATGCGACTATTGCAGCTAGCCATTCATCAGATTCAGAAAACTGGACAAATACTCGGCCCTCACCGATTATGCCTGCAGTTAGATCAGTTACTGAGCGAATATGGTCGCGTGCAACCGTATTCTGCCGGACTACACCATACCGGGACTGCGCCTCCCCGGCGTGCTCTAGAATTGTAGGAGCAACCTCCCCGCTTAAAGTGGCGGACACCTTGGCTAGTTCAGCATCTGCTAGCGCGATGCGCGCAGAAATTAGATCCAGATGCTCTTCATGTCCGATTGTCGGTGGAGATAGAACTAGACCTAATTCAAACAATATGTCTTCCGATTTCGCCCAGTCCGATATTTCAAACATCATCCAGTCTCCATTGGCTGGTTCAAGCTCTTGGAACAACTGTGCCATCATTGATTTGTCTGGATTTGCCGTTTCCGCCTGAGCGAACGTTTCGTCGACCCGAGCCAGCATTTCATCAAGTAGAGCAGAAGGAAATTCCAGAAATTCCGCCGCCAAATGTGATATGCGACGTTCATCGTGAAGGCGATACCAATCCAGTCGAGCACCGCTGTATGACAACATCAAGAGTTGGATCGCACCCTCCAGCGTATCTGGATTGAAAAAGAATTGCGCCCATGCTATATCGTCTGACTCTGGCGCGCCTATCGCTACCTGGAATACCACTGAGGAACCTTCCTCATGTATGCGAACCCTGCGGATTCCTCTTAGGGTTGGAAGTAGGGCCTTTTCGTCCGCATCGATTTCTATCACTGCTCCCCATAGATTCAACGGTCCGATGGTTGAATGCATAGATCGACCCCCTTTATTGAAGACCATATTCTCGACCCATGCAGGTATTAATGCTGAAGCTTCGGTTTCTTCAGTATCAGGAACACTGTCTGGAAGCAGCAGGCCTGCGTTGCGCACCTTCAGGTGCGTATCCAACCAACGACGGCGACGTATATTAGCCTCATCCTGTGGTTGGATGAAGTTAAGCTCCACCAGAGATAAGCTACTAGCCCATGTGCGATACCTATCTAATGCTTGATCGGCTACGACAGCAGCTTCTTTCAATAAACGTATTGCGCGATCGCCGTGTGATGGGGTAGAGGCTGCCATTGGACCGCGTTCTTCTAGCGCCGATGCGATAACTCTCTGGAGCAGTCGCCAGCCTTGAAGAGCGAACTGTTCACCAATAAGCCAGTTGCCAGACGTCTCTTCATAACTAGCCCAGTGATTCAAAGTCACCCCTGCCTCGCCAATCATGGAACGTGCGCAGGTATCACGCACTTTCTCAATGAAGTCAGTCTGGCTTGCTATACTTGCGAGCAGATCGACTGCGCTCTGTACATTCGTGCCGCAAAAAGAGGGGAGCTCCGGAACGGGTGGCGGCTCAAGCGGAGTCATTAAGAAACTATCAATAATGGACTCAGACTGGAATCCAAAGATTCTTAAATGTTCTGAGGCTGCCGCGCGGCCGTGCTCGTTCTGTATCCGTGGTAAGAGGTGGTGCAGCGATGCCTCCAAGAGTTGGCCGGCGTCCCACCAGTCGGGAATCGGGAGACCTCGCTGAGCAAAATTCACGCGTATGGCACGGACAGCGGCTGTAGCTGCCGACCGATCAATGTTGATTAAGGTGCCTGATGCCATTAAATCCTGAACGATTTGACCAGTCATCTTGGCCTTGCCGGCCTGAAGGCAGATCCACGCCACTAGAGAAGCCGCACCTAAATTTGGTCGGCTGCTCACTGGTCTAAACGCCCGCATAACGTGAGCCGAATCCCCTGCTAAGGTCAGCACTTGGGCGAAGAGCGCATCGAACCACTGCTCACGCGGGGTAGGCGATGGTTGCTCATATATGAGCATCGCAGATCAATCCTTTTCAGTCGGTGACACAGGATCCGGCTCTACTTCCTGCTGATTAACCTCCAGAGTGCGGCGTGACAACGGCAGGGCGGCACGGTAGAACAGCACTCGAAGCTCCTGGAGCGTGCCACTCGCCGGCCAGCAGGGCCGGGAATCAACGGGGAATTGCGGCGAGTCAAATGAGTTCAGGTCAGCGTCGGAGGTGCCTTCAAGCGATCCACGTGAATCCAGTAAGTGTTGCGCAGCCTCTGATAATCGAAATCACCGCCCTGTGGGATACGGTGCACTTTCAGTAGGCCGTTGTGTTCTAGCTCCTTGCGGGCGCGTGTCCAGGTATCGGCAGAAAGCCCATATGCCTCGCGTCTATACGTGGTCACATAGCGCGGCATCTTATGTCCACCTTGTAATTCCATGAGGATGAAGAGTAGCGCCAAGCCGGTAGCCGATAGGTCGATTATCCAGCCTTCCGTCCACAACTCGATAGGTACACCCACGTAACGCCCCTGTTCTGGAGGGCGAACGTACTCTCCTCCGTCTCCCTCGGCACTTAGCAGGGTGATCATTGGCGGCAGCCCAGAACGGGCTTGGAGCGAGATGAACTCTTGTGCGTGTAGCCATTTGAGGTTGCTAGTGACGCGGCGAGGACCGGTGTCGCGTGGTAGCGCCAGGAGCTTGGCCCACCTAGCAGGGCTGGGGGTTGTTCTGAGGTCGTAGGGCCTGCTCGTCGCCATCATCGTGATGCAGAGATAGAGCTTGAGCCGTACCTCTCCTCCTCTCCCTCCTTGTATAAGTCGCGCTAGTGGCGGGCGACCCCCCTCCCTCGCAAGCATGAAGGCTGGCGGGAACGGCACGTTACCGGACCGTCGTGCCTTGTTAGCTGCGGCTCTCAACAGTTCTAGGGCATGCTCGCGTGGCTCGTCCGCTGACACGAATTTCGCCTTCCTGAAGGAGAAACAGGGGATGCGGGGGTGCACGGGGGTCCTGGCTGTATCAGTAATACCTTCCTTTCCTTTGAGATGGTCGCATATCTCCGCAGAGATCGTGTAATAACCCCGCTCCAACTGCCGATTTACGCTGCTGCAAGCGTCGTGCGTGTCCTTCGCTAGCGTAGGTAATGCCGTTTGAACTGCAGGTTTACCTCTGGCACTCTTCGATCAGAGGCGAGAAATGCCTCGCGAACCGCAGTCAAGCCGTCCCAACTATCGGGAGAGGAACGATCGGCTATGAGGAAGGGTGCCCGAAGGAGCGATGATTCAACGCGGGGTATTTGGCTCGCGCTCATCGTGCTGGGGGCCGTGATCGCGGCTGCCCTGACCTACCTGGTGTTCCGAGCTCTGAGTGTCAACCTTCCGGCTGCTCTGGGGGCCGGTGGCGCAGCCTTTGTCGGTTGCGCAACGCTCGGCATCACCGCGCGCAGGTACCTCACCGACTAGCCCTGCGGTGGGGACGAGCGATGCTGTTAGCTCCTCCTGGGGCCTCAGTGTGCAATATACGTGCAATGATCTTGCTCACGGAAGCCATTCGGCAGGATTACGCCGCAGGTCAGGAGTACCTGAGAACCATTAAAGGTCACGCGCTGTAAAACCGTCGGCTCAGCCTACCCAGGTTCGAACCCTGGACCTGCCACCAGTAGTAAAGATGGCCCCTGACCAGCAGAGATGCCGGTCGGGGGCTTCTTCGTTTCTTGATCTGTGAGTACCTCTGATTTCCCACTGTTCCCCGCGAGATATGGCACGGGTGTGGCACGCGATCAACCCGGAACTCGGTGCGGACGCGCACGTCTCGCCTCTGATCATCCCGTCTGCCTCGACCCATCACGCAGCGGCAGCGGGCCGGCGACGGAGGTGCAAGCCCGCCTTCGCGTGTACGCAAGCCGGTCGCCGTTCCGATCATGGGACGCCAAGGGGCACAGACGGGCTTGAGCCGTAGGGGCCGGTCTGCTGGGCTTGCCTGGGTCGTGGCGGGCGGGATGATCAGGCTTCCACCTCAGCCAGCTACGGCCCCGGCTCACGCCCTGGCGATCATCCCGGAGCCGAGGCCCCCGCCGGAGGCAATTGCATTGAGGGCTATTGACAAGGCTCTGCGCTGCGGACCGCATCTCCGGTTGGCGGAGCGGTCGGCGGCGGTGGGACGCGCAGTGAGAGGCGATCTACCAGTTGGTGAAGCCTGATGAGTACGCCGGAGACCATGAGGCCCAAGCCGACGAGGCCGATCCCAAGGCCCTGGAATCCGTAAGGATCGCGAGGCGATATGACGGCGGCTCCTGCTCCGTAGAGCATGACGGCCCATCCTATTAACAGCAGGGTGTTCGACGCCCCACGGCCGCCTTCGGGGCGGAACTGTCCCTGTGCCATGAGAGGGATGCTATTCCGATGATCCGGATTGAGGTCAAGAGCGTAAGGCGGCCCGAGCTGCTGGCGTTTCCGCCGTCAAGACCGGTTTGGTAGATGTCGAGAACCTGCCCGGCGTCGGTCTCCATCATGGGGTGGATGGTGACGTCGGACATGGCTCCTCCGATCAGCAGGGCGAGGGCGTGGGATCGGGAACGGGACGGCCCATGACGACGTCGGCGGCGGTGGGGAAGCGCTCCACGCAGGCGTCGTTGATCCTGAAGAGTCTGGCCGTGCCGCGACGCTCGACCAGAACGAACCGCACCTCGGTCAGCACCTTGAGATGGGCCGAGACGGTCGACTGGCCGACCTCGACGATGTCCTTGACCGCCATGGGCGCCTGTGCACGGGCGAGCAGGGCACGATCTGGATGCGGGTGGCGTCGGCCAGGGCCTTGAACCAACTGGCGTACTCGGCGGCGGTGGCTCGGTCGATCGGTTTCATTTCGCCTTTCATCGTTCATCGGCGGTAGACGATGAATCGCTGGTATGGAAGAGCCAAAGACCGGCGCAGCGAATGCCGGGCCGGTAGGCGTTAAGGCGTTCTACTAGTGCGTGGCGATGAGTTCGGCGAGCAGGTCTAGTACGCGGCGGTCGATCTCGTCGCGGATGGGGCGGACCTGGTCGATTGGCTTGCCTGCGGGGTCGTCGAGCTGCCAGTCCAGGTAGCGCTTACCGGGGAAGTATGGGCAGGCGTCTCCGCAGCCCATCGTGATGACCACGTCGGCGGCCTGGACGGCCTCGGCGGTCAGCGGCTTGGGGAACTCCTTGGACAGGTCGAGCCCGAGTTCGTCCATGACCGCGATGACAGCGGGATTGATGGTGTCGGCGGGGGCCGATCCGGCGGACCGGACCTGTACCCGACCGGCGGCGTGGTGGTCGAGCAGGGCGGCGGCCATCTGCGAGCGTCCGGCGTTGTGGACGCAGACGAACAGCACCTCGGGGATGTCGGACACGGGTGACTCCTCAGCGGGTGGGGTGCGGATCAGGAGGTCGGCGACTGGAAGCGGCGGCGCAGGGCCAGGGAGAGATAGACGAGCGCGACCAGGGCGGGAACCTCGATCAGCGGGCCGACCACTCCGGCGAGGGCTTGGCCGGAGGTGAGGCCGAAGGTGGCGATGGCCACCGCGATGGCCAACTCGAAGTTGTTGCCCGCCGCTGTGAACGCCAGCGTCGCGGTGCGCGCGTATCCGAGGCCGACCAGCCGTCCCAGGCCGAAGGATCCACACCACATGATCGCGAAGTAGGCCAGCAGCGGCAGCGCGATCCGGGCCACGTCGAAGGGTTGGGAGGTGATGGCCTCACCTTGCAGGGCGAACAAGATCACGATGGTGAACAGCAGACCCCACAGCGCCGCGGGGCCGATCTTCGACAGGAAACGGGTCTCGTACCAATACCGGCCCTTGGCCTTCTCGCCCAGGCGGCGGGTGAGGTAGCCGGCGACGAGCGGGATTCCGAGGAAGATCAGTACGGAGCGGGCGATATCCCAGGTGGAGACGTCCAACTCGGTCTGCGGTAGGCCGAGCCAGCCGGGTAGCACGGTGAGGTAGAACCAGCCGAGACCGGCGAAGGCGAGGACCTGGAACACGCTGTTGAGTGCGACCAGGACGGCGGCGGCCTCCCGGTCACCGCAGGCCAGGTCGTTCCAGATCACGACCATGGCGATGCAGCGGGCCAGGCCGACAATGATGAGTCCGGTGCGGTAGGTGGGCAGGTCCGGCAGGAAGATCCAGGCCAGTGCGAACATCAGGGCGGGTCCGGCCACCCAGTTCAGCACCAGCGACGAGAGGAGCAGTCGCCGGTCCCCAGTGACCGACTCCAGGCGGTCATAGCGGACCTTGGCCAGCACCGGATACATCATCACCAGGAGGCCGAGAGCGATCGGGAGTGAGATCCCATTCACCTGCACCGCCTCCAGGGCTGTACCCAAGCCGGGAACCGCCCGTCCGGCCACCAGTCCGGCCGCCATCGCGGCGGCGATCCAGACCGGCAATAGCCGGTCCAGCATCGACAGCCCTCCCACGACCGCCGCTGCTCCGTCCGCGATGCCGCGCGCGCTGGCAGCGGGGCGTACGTCGGTCATGTCGTCGCCGCCACCCGGGGTCCCAGAACCACCGCAAGCCGCTCCAGCATGCTCGGGTTGATCCAGTAGTAGACCCAGGTGCCCCGGCGCTCGGAGTCGATGAGGCCCGCCTGCCTGAGCACCTTGAGGTGGTGGCTGATCGTCGGCGGGGTCAGGTCGAACGCCACCGTCAGGTCACACACGCACGCCTCGCCGCCCTCGTGGCAGGCGATCAGCGACAGCAGGCGCAGTCGCACCGGGTCGGCGATCGCCTTGAACAGCGGTGCCAGCTCGGCGGCCTCGCTCTCCGAGAGCGGCTCACACACCAACGGCGCGCAACATGCCGCGCCTGCCACGTCCACACCTGCATCGATGATCGGTAGCTCTTGCTTCGACATAGCTCTAATTTGACAGATATCTATGCGTCGAGGCAAGCTGGGCCCATCCGTTAATTAGACGGACATCTAATCAGGAGGTTGCGATGGGCCGCCGGCTTTCTGCCCTGATCCGCAGGAGCACCCACCGGGCTCGCCCGCTACGCGGCGTCGTGACGTTCAACGAGGCCACTGGTGAGGTCTGCGACTCCGCCTGCCGCAGCGACGCCCGCCTCGATCGAGCCCGTACTTCCGCTCTCGCGGCCGGCCTCGGCCGCCTTTGATCCAGCCCACACGTAAGACCCGTATCACCGTCAGGAGGAACGCCATGTCCCGTGTCCAACTCGCCCTCCGGGTCGCCGACCTGGAAGGCTCCATCGCCTTCTACTCCAAGCTGTTCGGTGTCGAGCCCGCCAAGCGGCGGCCCGGCTACGCCAACTTCGCCATCGCCGAGCCCCCGCTCAAGCTGGTCCTCCTCGAAGGTGAGACGGGCGAGCCGACCCGGATGGACCACCTCGGCGTCGAAGTCGAGGACACCGCCCAGGTCAACGCCGCCACCGAGCGTCTGAAGGAGGCCGGCCTGGCGACCTTCGAGGAGAACGACACCACCTGCTGCTACGCGCTCCAGGACAAGGTCTGGGTCCACGGCCCTGGAAGCGAGCCTTGGGAGGTCTACGTGGTCAAGGCCGACGCCGATGCTCTGACCAAGCAGGAGGACTCGGTCTGCTGCGCTGTCGGCGACTCGGCAGACGACACGACAATCGCGGCCAAGTCCTGCTGCTGAGCCAAACCAGAAGACGCCCGGCGATCATCAAGAAGGTGACTGCTGGGCGCTCCTGTCAGGCTGCGTGACTTCGAACGGCGGCGCTACACCGGATGGTCTGCGTCCTTTTCGGCTCCCGCTACCAGTTCGACGAGATCGGCGATGATCATCGGGGTGGCGGCGATGGTGGCTCGGGCGTTCATGGTGTGGGGGCTGCCGTCGATGTCCGGCTGGACCAAGACGTATGTGTGTGGTTCCTCCGCGCCGTCACTGGCGTGGCCGTAGACGGCAGAGAGGCGATCACCTGTCATGCCGGAGGCCTCATCTGTTTATCGAAAAGCGTTTCTCTCTAGCCCATTGGCCCAGCGATTTTGCAGCAGGTTCCGATAGTGCCGCGTCAGGAAACGTTCGCCCTGGCGAGACGTGAGTGAAGCCCGTTGTGATACGGTGCGCACCGCAGTGCACCGCATCGACCGAAGGAGGTGAGACCGATCAACGCTGTGACAGGTCGGGGCTCCCTCCCATGTATCGCCTAGGGAGCGCCCGCACAAGGCATCCCGAAAGGCTTGAAACGCGCATGCGCTTCACCTCGCAGACGTCGACCGACGGCGTCACCGAACGATCCTTCACCCTCGGCGAGATCCCCGGCGTGCTGTGGACGCCGGAAGATGCTGAACCCCGTGCCCTGATCCTCATCGGACACGGCGGCGGACAGGACAAGCAGGCTCCTGGCGTCGTGGCCCGCGCCCTCCGGTTGGTGGCCGAGTGCGGTTTCGCGGTGGCGGCCATCGACGCCCCAGCCCACGGCGACCGGCCCAAGACCGCCGAACACGACCGGATCATCACCGAGATGCGGGCCTGCATGGCCGGCGCGGGCGACCCGGTCCCGCTGCTGGCCGAGCTTCACACGCTGCTGGCCGCCCAGACAGTCCCGGAATGGCGCTCGGTCCTGGACGCGCTCGGGGATCTGGGCCCCGTGGGTTACTGGGGCATGTCGCTGGGCTGCGCTCTCGGCATTCCGTTGGTTGCCGCCGAGCCGCGGATCCGCGCGGCGGTACTGGGGCTGAACGGGACGTCGTTGGCGTCGGCCGAGGGCGCCGCCGGGGTCACCATCCCTGTGCAGTTCCTGATGCAGTGGGACGATGAGCGGGTGCCGCGCGAGGAGGCCCTGGCACTGTTCGACGCCTTGGCCTCGACTGAGAAGACGCTGCACGCCAATCCCGGCAAGCACGGGGATGTGCCGGCCTTCGAGGCCGACAGT
Organism: Microtetraspora glauca; assembly: GCF_040656155.1. Taxonomy (NCBI): domain Bacteria; kingdom Bacillati; phylum Actinomycetota; class Actinomycetes; order Streptosporangiales; family Streptosporangiaceae; genus Microtetraspora; species Microtetraspora glauca. The sequence goes on along the minus strand of NZ_JBFALK010000012.1, from coordinate 144,055 downwards.
GCGTTGCGGTTCTTCGCCCGGCATCTGGGCTGATACCAGCGACTGCCGTTCGCGACGCGCCGATCGAGATCCGTTCCCGATCGGCGCGTTCAGCGCACTCTGGTCGGCGTGGCCGACAGGCATCCACATCCGGAGAACGGCCGTCACCATGCTCGCGCTGGTCGTCACCGTCACCGTCACCGTCACCGTCGCACTCGCACCCGGCACCGCCAATGCCGTCACGGCGGGCCGTTGTACGGCGGAGGCCCGCATGTGGTCGAACGCCATCCCGGAACCGGAGAGCCCCTGCCCGGAGGCATCGAGGTCCTTTTCGAACGACTTGGAGGCGAAGCCCTTGTCGGAGATGAGCAAGATGCCCTTGCGTGTGGCGACCAGGTCGGCGTCGATCTCCAGCATCGCGGCCAGTACCTCGCGTTCGCCGATCTTCGGGTTGGCCAGGGCCCACAGGATCGGCATGCCGGTGGGCGTGCACACCAAGTACAAGCGCAGGCCCCAGAAGAACCGCGAGTGCGAGGCGCAGTAGCCGTAGCCGGCCCATCCCGCCAGGTTCGAGCGCTGTACGGTCGGGCGCGACATTCCGCATGGCACCGGCGTGGAGTCGACGATCCAGTGATTGTCGAACCAGAAGTCGCTGTCTATGGCAAGTTCCCGGATCATCCGCTTGATCAGGGGTAACGCTGCGCGCAGGCGTTTGTTGTAGCCCGACTGCTGGGGCAGGTACGGGAACATGCCGGACAGGTACTTGCGGGCGAAGCGTAGCCAGCGGGCCTCGGAGTGGTGACCGAGGAGGGCTTGGGCCACGGCCAGGCAGACGAGTTCGGAGTCGCTGAGCAGGGGCGGTCTGCCCATGCACCGGGTTCCTCCGATCTCGTCGTCGATCTTCACGTAGAGTGCGGTCAAGACGGTGTTCAGGTCTTGCGTCACAACATGATCTTGAACGCCCTCTCCCTATGTCCGACCACCGGCCCCAAAACATCGGACTTAATCGTCTAGTGGGCGCGTCGTCTGATTGGTGCTGGTTTGCTTTCCCTCAGATGATGGTCGTGAGGGTCCGGCAGGGGAGTTTCTGCGGGACTGCGGAGGTGACCCTCCGATCGGCTGCGACGACGTGACACGATGTGGGTCATGCTGACCCGAAAGGACCATGCCGCGTAAGCCCCCCGGTGCTCTGCGAACTGGGTGGAGCGGATCGTCCGAGCGCAGCCCGCGTAGACACATACGTGGACTCTCGGCCAAGACCGATGCCGCGATACGGCGACTTGAAGATCAACGTTTCTGGCCCAATGCCATTGCCGATGCGCTGGACACGTACACGAGCTTTCTTCGAGGTCGAGGCCGGTACATCTATGTGAACCGGGCTTGCCCTTGGTGTGATCCGGTAGAGGCTCGTGATCGCTTGGAAGAAGCCTTGCAGGCCCTTCCCTCCGCTGCTCGTTCTGAGCTACGCCACGTTGTGGATCGACTGGACGACCAGTTCCATAACCGCACCTTGCCTGACCCGGGAGCGGAGCCCCTGAGCACATGGCACGCGGCGGCGTGGTGGCGCCGGCGAATGACGGGCTGGTGATGGCTTGATGGCTTGATGGCTCAAGAAAGCAGGAAGGCCGCAGGGTCACGGATGGCTTCCGAGACCCTGCCTCTCTGCCTCGTACGTCACGCTGCCAGAGCGTCATCGATCTCCGGTCGACGATCTCTTGTTAGCCGTCGTGGCGCTAGGCGTAGACCAGTAGGAGAACAGCGCCGAGTGAGGGATGGACGCCGCTCCTGCCACGGGCGCGCGGTCAGGCCTTCGCCGATGCCGGAGACGGCGACCACGGGATCTTCGCCAAACGACTGCAGGTCGCGCAGCAGCTTGCGGCCGAGCGGCCTGCAGTTCCTTGAAGATCCCGTTTGATCCGACGTGTCAGTCACCGGGGTGCTCAGTTCAGCGGAGAAACTCCAGGAGCACCGGCACTATGGCCTCGGGTGTGGGCCCGTGTCCCTGGCCTGGCAGGACGCGGCGGGTTGCGTCGGGCAGGGCTGCCGCCACCGCGTCGGCGGCCTCGGGCAGGCCGGGGAAGGTCTGGTCACCCGAGTACACGATCGTCGGCACGATGATCGAAGCCCAACGGGTGGCCCAGTCGGGATCGATGTTGATCTCATGGACGGCCGTGAGGTCGTAGACGAGCGTTGGGGCGACGGCGACTATCTCGGCCCATCCGGGTGTTTGAGCCATCCCGTCGACGACCTCGGACGGGATCCCGATCACCGCTTTGAGGTTGTAGCGCATCGCTTCGTCGTTCTGGCCGGCTGCCAACAAAGAGTGCAGTGTGGCCAGGTGCTCGGCATGGTCGGCACCCGCGAACAGCGGTGGCTCGTAGAGCGCCAATGCGGTGACACCTATGCCGGCGACCGCCGCTGCCAGAGCCACGGTCGCTCCTGACGAGCTGCTGTAGAGAGTCGCCGTCCCTCCGGCTGCCTTGATCAGGGCGGCGAGATCCTCAATCTCTCGCTCCAGTGCCCACGGCGCGGTGTCGCCGGATCGTCCGCGCCCTCGCCGGTCGTAGTCGATCGCGGTGAAGCCCTCGGCCGCGAGCTGCTGCGCGACCTGCCTGGTGTTCTGGTCGATGGCGCGGTATTGGGTGGCCCCGCCGATGAAGATGACAGCAGGCCCGTCACCGTAACGGTCGTAGTCGATGACCGTGCCGTCCTGCGAGGTGACTGTGCTCAAGATCCTGCCTCAATTCGTGGAGACGGTTGTGTGATCGTTTGGTTGGAACAGGTCTTGCCCTCGTCCCACGCGGCGGTGTGAGCGCCGGGCGGTCGGAAGCGGGCAGCCTTGCGGCTACGGCCAACGGTATGGGCGGGGACCGACAATTTCCTTCGGGTCGGACTGCTGGGATTCACCGGCACGTGAGCGCCCGGCGTTATCTCCCAGTTCAGGCCGCATTTCCTCGATCAGGCCGCATTCCCTGGATCGGGCCGCATTCCCTGGATCGGGCCGCAGGAATGCCGAAGGTGCCCGGACGGCCTCCGGCACCGTGCCTGTACGGCTTCGCTCGCGGCCTGCGTGTGCCATCCCGCAACGCCCTGCTCGCCGACCTCGTCCCCGCCAACGCCTACGGCCGGGCATACGGGTTCGAACGGGCGATGGACAACCTGGGAGCCATCGGCGGACCACTGCTCGCCCTCGGCCTCGTCGCCGTCTTCAGCGTCCGTACCGCGATCCTCGTCTCCGTCGTCCCCGGCATCCGCGCCGCGCTCGCCATCGTCTACGCCATCCACCGGGCCGCCCAGCCGGTCGTACGCGAACGCGCGCCCATCTGGTTACGCATCCGCCCCGTCCTGCACGGGGACCTGGGCCGCCTGCTGGGAGCGATCACCGCCTTCGAGGTCGGCAACGCCGCGGCGACCCTGCTCATCCTGCGCGCCACCCAGCAACTCGCTCCCGTCCACGGAACCTGTACGGCGACCGGCATCGCCCTGGGCCTGTACATCGCCTACAACATCGCCGCGGCCATGGTGTCCGTCCCCGCAGGGCACGCCTCCGACCGGCTCGGCACGCGCGGGCCCGTCCTGGTCACGTCCGCGGGCATCACCCTGTTCGGCCTCGCCTACGCCGCGCCGGCCGTCAACACCACCGGCTACCTCCTGCTGGCCCTGCCGTTCGGCGCCGCGGGACCGGCCGTCGGGTGCGTAGACCGCCGAACACGCGGCCGTCGCCGCCCTGGCCCCTTCCGAGCTGCGCGGGTCGGCCTTCGGTCTGCTGGCCACAGTCCAAGCTCTCGGAAGTTTCGCCGCCAGCGCCGTCGCCGGACTGCTGTGGACCTTTGTCTCACCCAATGCCGCCTGGGCCTACCTCTCGGCTTGGATGGCTGTCGCCCTGATCGGCATGCTGCTCATCCGCCCTCGCCACGGTGTGGGCTAGCCTTCCGAGCTCCATGGCGTACCGCACGATCGCATCGGGAGCCGTACGCTTCCGCTCGCGCCGACTCGCGCCGACTCGCGGCGCCGGCCGCTCCGCTCCCACGCGTTGCGGGCGGCGTCACGAGCGCGCCCGGTGATCCCCTTCCAGGGGAAGCGCTTCATACTGCTTCAATGCGACACCTGGCCTATCCCAAGATTCCTACGGCGGAGCGGTCCGGCGGAACGGTCCTCGGCGGCCCCTGGGCCGCGACCGAGAAGGTTCACGGGGCTCAAATGGTGATCGCCTACGACGGTCGGAACATTTGCGTGGGTAAGCGCAAGGCGTGGCTACGCAGCGACGAGCCGTTCTTCGGATGGCAGCTTCTACGCGGTCGCTTCGAGAAGGTCGCGAAGGCCGCCTTGGCCCGGGGCGACGCGGCCGTGCGCGTCTTCGGTGAACTGTACGGCGGCAGCTACCCCCACCGTGATGTCACGCCGATGCCGGGTGTCACTCCGGTTCAGACAGGGATCTGGTACAGCCCGGAAATCCGCTTCGCCCTTTTCGACGTGCTGCGCCACAAGGAGCCGGGCGATCCCGGTGTCTTCCTGGCGTACGCGGACGTCGCCTCGATCGCCGCTGACGCGGATCTCGACGTTGTGCCGCTTCTCGCCAGAGGGAGTCGGTCGGACCTCGACACCCTGCCGGTCCGGTTCCCAAGCCGTGTGCCGCAGGCACTCGGTCTGCCCGGCTTGCCGGACAACGTGGCCGAGGGGATCGTCCTGCGGCCCGACAGCCCCCTTTCTCCCGAGCAGCGCCCGATACTCAAACTGAAGATCGAAGAGTTCGATGAGCGACGGTTCGATCAGAGCCGTCCCTGGGATCCGCAGGTGATCCTCGCCCCCGAGGAACTGGGCCAGGTCGCCCGAGCCATGGTCAATGGGCCACGGCTGGCCAGCGCGCGATCCAAGGTGGGGCCGTCGGCTCTCGACGAGCTCCTGGACGAGGTGGTCCTCGACATCATGGTGGATCTGTCAGCCGCCTTTCCGGCGGCCATGGGGACCCTCGGCGGCGACGACGAGGAGTACCTGCAGGCATCCATCCGCACGGTCGCGGCACGGCTGGAGGTCGGCGGCCACAACCAGGCGTGAGTACGGACGAGCCGCAGACGTGGACGGCGGCAGCGAGGGACGTCGCCGACGATGACCTGAGTGCGCCCACGTGGCGTGGACCCGCGGAAGGGCGTCACCGCGATGGCCCGCCCGCTCGGCCGTGTCGTGCGCGGCCCGCCCGCTCGGCCGTGTCGTGCGCGGCCCGCCCGCTCGGCCGTGTCGTGCGCGGCCGGACCCTTGGCCAGGTCCGCCTCTAGCTGCGTGCCGAGACACCGCAGCCCGACCCACCCGGGTCATGGCACATGAGCACACAAGGCTCACGTGTCGGGGTGTCGTTAAGGCTGCGCGTCAGGACAGGGCGAGGACGCAGAACTCGTGGCCCTCCGGGTCGGCCAGGCACGTCCACGGGACGTCACCCTGGCCGAGGTCGAGGTCGGTGGCGCCGAGGGCCCGCAGCCGGGCCACCTCCGCTGCTTTGTCGTCACCGGGGTACGGCAGCAGGTCAAGATGGACGCGGTCTGGCACGGTCTTCACGCCGGGCGTGCGGAGGAACTCGAGATACGGGCCGACACCCTTGGCGGAGCGCGACACCGCATGATCGTCGCTCACCTCATGCAGGGTCCAGTCCATCGCCTCACCCCAGAACCGGGCCATGGCCTGCGGATCCGCACAGTCGACCACCACCCGGGCGATCGGCCCGGTGTCCCGGTAGATCTCCCGAGGCTCCAGCACGCAGAACTCGTTGCCCTCGGGGTCGGCGAGGACCGTCCACGGCACTTTGCCCTGGCCCACGTGGGCGGGCGTCGCGCCGAGAGCCTCTAGGAACGCGACCAACTCCGCCTGATGGGCCGCAGAGGTGGTGGCGAGATCGAGGTGCACACGGTTCTTTGTTGTTGTCTTGGGTTCCGGAACGGGAACGACGTCGACGCAGACGGCGACCGGGTCCGGCCAAACGAGGCCGCCAGCGGGTCCAACGTAGGTGGTCACGCCGGGGCTGTAAGCACTCCAGCCGAGTGCCTCCGCCCAGAACCGGCCGATCGTGGAGTGATCAAGAGCCTTTATGTTCACCTGGACAGGTCGCAACGCCATGCCGGCGATCCTATGCACCCGCTCTGCGACGACATCCGCACCGTCGCCACACAGAGATCAGCTCGCTCACCAGCCGCAATGCTCGGCTCGCCAACTAGAGCGCTCAGCCCCGCCAGATGAAGTGCCAAGTCACAGCCAGCCTCTACGACACCACGAGTTCAACCTCAGCAGACCCCTTGCAGGCCATGACCACCCACCGGTCGGCTGCCCGGCACCGATCTGCTGAGCACCTGCCGCCGCCGTCCGTCCTCTGAATCGTGGACCGCCGGTCGGCCCTGTGGGGGACGACGTGGGGCGATGCCGCCGCCTAGCTTTCCGATCCGGTCCCGCCGGTTTTCGGCGGGCCGTACGGAAGGGAAAGGTCTCATGTCGGCGCTCTCAGATCCGCGCAGATTCCGCAGAACGGCGGCCGGGCTCTGCCTCGTCGTCGCCCCGGTCCTCTACGTGGCGGGTGTCGTCGCCGACCCGGCGCTCAGGCAGGGGGGTGACACCGTCGGGGTCTACGGCAGATATCCGGATCAGGTCTCGGTCAGCGCCTCGCTCCTGCACTGGAGCTGGGTGCTGTTGCTCCCGGGCATCGTCGGGATGATCCATCTGGTCCGGTGGCGCGGGGTGGTATTCGGGCACATCGCCGGGGGCCTCGCCTTCCTCGGCATCGTGAACTTCTCCGGGCTGATGCTCGGCGACTTCTTCTACTCGCGGCTCGAACGCGCCATGCCGGCCGCTCAGGGCGCCATGCTCGCGGACGAGGCGTTCGCCGACCCCGGAGCCCGGTACGCGTTCCAGATCCCGGGCTTCCTCGGGCTGCTCGGCCTGCTTCTGCTGGGTCTGGCCCTCGCCTACGCCCGCCACACGCCGTGGTGGGCCCCCTTCGCGATGGTCCTGGGCGCTCTGGGGGCGCCGGTCTTCCCGATCGGCACCGTCGTGGGCGGGGCGCTCTACCTGGCCGGTTCCGGTGTGATCGGGCTGAGGATGCTGCGGATGAGCGACGATGAATGGGCGGGAGAGTTGCGGGCTCAGCCGGCCCCAGCGGGATCGCCCAGCGGGAACCGGGCGAACACGCGATAGCCTCCACCCGTGATCGGACCGGCGGAGAGCTCGCCGCCGTACATCGCGGTCCGCTCGCGCATCCCGATCAGGCCGTGCCCCCCGCCTCCGCCGTGCGGCGTGCGGCCCGATCCCGCCCCGTCATTGATGACCACGACGCTCAACTCGTCGGGCCCGTACGCGATGGTGACGTCGACCCCGGCGGCCTGGGCGTGTTTCAGCACGTTCGTCAGGGCTTCCTGGATCAGACGGTAGGCGGACAGGTCGAGTCCGGGCGGCAGGGCACGCCGCGTGCCGATGATCCGCAGGTGGACCTCCGGTCCCGCCTCCCGGACCTGAGAGACCAGGTCGTCCAGGCGGTCCAGTCCCGGCTGGGGAGTCGGCGCGTCGCCGTCCTCGGTGCCGCGGAGCATCCCCAGCATGAGCCTGAGCTCCTCGACCGTCTCGCGACCGGCCCGCTCGACGCCGAGCAGCAACTCGCGTTCGTGGTCGCGGCCGTCCCCGAGCATCCTGCGCATCCCGCCCACGTGCAGGGTCATCAGGCTCACGTTGTGCGAGACGATGTCGTGCAGCTCGCGGGCGATCCGGGCCCGCTCCTCGGCCACCGCCCAGCGGGCCCGCTCCTCGCGTTCCATCTCCAGCCGCGTGGTGTGCTCGGCCAGCCGTGCCGTCCGGTCGATCTGCCGGCGCAGCAGGATGCCGCTGGTGTACGCCACCCCGACGAAGATGGCACCTATCAGGACTTCGGGGACGTCGTTGTACTGCAAGGTCTGCAGATGGCCGTACGCGATCAGCACACAGCCGAGCCCGGCGATCCCGCGGCGGCTGCGCAGCTCGGCAGCGCTCGCCACGGTGTGCACCATGATCAGGGTCGAGTAGAAGTGCCATGCGGCGTAGTACCCGGCGTCCGTGATCATTTGTACGGCGAAGCCGACGGCGGTCAGCGTGAGAAGCGTGGCCATCGGGAACCTGCGCCGGAACAGCAACAGCGCCCCGGAGACGATCGCTCCCGCGGCCAGGGGCATCGGATCCTTGATCTGTTCGAGCCCGGCTCCCTGGCGGCCGAAGGACTCGACCAGCCCGGCCACCGCCACGGCGAGAGAGAGCAGCACGTCCGGCCACGTCGGCCGCCGGTCGCGGAGCGGTCGGGTCAGCACGTCCGGTCCTCGTCCGCCTGCCCCGGCGGTTCCTGCCCCGGCCGTACGACACCGGCCTCGTAGGCGAACACGACCGCGTGGATGCGGTCCCGCAGGTTGAGCTTGTGCAGGATATGGACGACATGGGTTCTCACCGTCGCCTCACCGATGCGGAGCTCCCGTGCTATCTCGGAGTTGGACATCCCGTGCGCGAGCCTCCGCAAGACCTGGAGTTCGCGTCGCGTGAGCGTGGCCAGCTCGGCCGGTGCGGTCGGCTCGGGATGGTTCGCGAACGAGGCGATGACCCGTGTGGTGACCGCGGGATCGATGACCGCGTCCCCGGCCGCCGCCGCCCGTATGGCGTCGAGCAACTGCTCGGGTGGCGAGCTCTTGAGGACGAAGCCGTGCACCCTTGTACGCAGCGAGGCGTACAGGTAGTCGTCGGTGTTGAAGGTGGTCAACATGATGATCTTCGGTGGGCGGGGGTCGTCGAGGAGCCGCCGCGCGGCGGCGAGCCCGTCCAGACCGGGCATCTCGATGTCCATCAGCAGGACGTCCGGCCGCAGCCGCCGGGTCACGGCGAGAGCCTGGTGGCCGTCGGCCGCCTCTCCGACGACCTCGACGCCGGGCGCGGTCTCGGCGATGAGCCGGAGCCCGGCCCGGATCATGGCCTGATCGTCCGCGATGACCAGCGTGATCGCCATCGAAGCCTCCACGTCCCTTCCGGCACGATCGAAGCGTACAAAGATTGATCAGGCCGGGACGTCCCCGGGAACGGGGACCCGATCCGGGGCGATGTCCCCAACGTGATGGACCTCGCGTCCCCCATATGACGGACCCGGCACCCCGGGAGGTACGGCTCCACAGCGGGCCGGCCGCGTGGTGGCTTCGCCGTCATGAGGGGGAGGTCGGCCGGCGGTGACGGCCGCTTCGGCGAGGACGCGAGCGGTGAGGAGGCCCGCCTCGACCACGAGCAGAGCCCGGGTGGCGGAGCAGCGCCCTCTCGACGGGTCGTACTCCGTCATGACGACGCCGGCGTGGTCGGTGTCCGTTTCGAGCAGGGTCACCGGCCATCCGCGCCTCCGCAGGGCCGCGGCGAAGTCACGCGACCGCGCCACGTCCACGATGGGGTCCATGACGCCGTGGACGAGCCAGAACGGAACGGGCTCCGCGGCCGTCGTCGCGATCTCGTCGAGGGGGGTCGTCCCGGTCGAAGGCGCGGGCCGGTCGAAGCCGGAGGCGATGGCCACCACCCCGGCCGGTCGCCAGCCGGCGGCGACTCCGATGCCGGCCGCCGCCTTTCCGCCCATGGACCATCCGGCCAGTAGGACGCGATCGGGATCGCCGCCGAACACCCCGGCCCTCTCACGGACGAAGGCGATCGACTCCAGCAGGTGACACCGCCCGCCGTCCGGCGCGTCGGAACACCAGTCGGGGACGAACACGACGGTGCCCCGCTCCGCGACCACGCGGGCCAGCGGTTCGAGGACGTCCCGCTCGTCCGGGCCCCGGCCGTGCCAGAGCAGTACGGTGGCCAGAGGAGAGCGGCCGGCATCGCCGCGATAGACGTCGAGGGCCTTGCCGCTCGGCCCGTACACGATGCCCCGGTCCACCAGCACGCTCATCGATGCCCCCCATGTATCCCGGTCCGCCGGGCTCCTGGAACAGTGCACAGTTCAGCAATGCGGGCCCCTCCGGGGCAATCCCCTTCTCTGCGGGTGGGAGGCGGCGCGGGTCGGCGGCTACCGTGAAGAGCGTGGACGCGGCCGGGGGGATCGGTCATCTGAGGAGCCGGCGGGCCGAGCGCGGGGCGGAGGTGCCGGCCCGATGAGCCGTGCGGTGGAGGAGTCCAACCGGCGCATGCTTCGCGCCCGCGACGCGATGGACCGCGCGTACGCGCAGCCGCTCGACATCCCCACGCTCGCCCGGATCGCCCATGTCTCGGAGGCGCACTTCATCCGGACCTTCCGGGCGACGTTCGGCGAGACGCCGCACCGCTATCTGCAGCGCCGCCGGGTCGAGCGCGCGATGTTCTTGCTCCGCCAGACCGACCGCAGCGTGACGGAGATCTGTTTGGACGTCGGTTTTACCAGTCTGGGCACGTTCAGCCGGACGTTCCGCGCCATCGTGGGCGAATCCCCGACGGCGCATCGCACACGTGGGCGCATTCCGAACGTGCCCACGTGTTTCGCGATGGCCTGGACGCGACCGAGCAATTTCGGAGAAGCCCCGCGCGACCGTGGATGACTAGCGTGACAAGCATGTTCAAGGCGCTCACACACTCGCACATCTACGTCTTCGACCAGGACGAGGCCCTCGACTTCTACGTCGGCACGCTCGGCCTGGAGGTCAACACCGACGCGGACATGGGGTTCATGCGCTGGCTGACCGTCAACGTCCCCGGCCAGCCGGACCGCGAGATCCTGCTGGAGAAGCCCGGCCCGCCCGCGCTGGACGAGGCGACGGCCGAGCAGGTACGGGAACTGGTCGCGAAGGGCGCGATCGGCCTGCTGATCTTCACCGTGGACGACTGCAGGAAGACCTACGAGACGTTGCTCGGCAAGGGCGTCGAGTTCACTCAGGAGCCCACCGAGCACTTCTACGGCACCGACTGCGCGCTGCGTGACCCGTTCGGCAACGCGATCCGGTTCACGCAGCTGGCGCCGCGGCCGCACGAGCCCACGTCGGGCTGCTGATCGTCGCCGCCGGTCACGGCGGTCGCCGGCGCGGTCGTGAGGCTGTCGATCGCGGCGGCCCCCGGCACCCGAATGGGAGAGCCGGGGACGTCCGCGCCTCCCGAACGGATCATGGCCCGGACGCGCGGTGCCCGTTCTTGCCACCGCAGTGGGTACGGGGGCGGCGATGTTCGGTCTGGTGGCCGCATTGAGCCATGGCCACCCCAGTCTTGATCTTGATCTCGCCGGAGTGGGCCGGTGTGCCACCAGGTGAGTCGCCACCCTGCTGACCGTTACCCCGCTGACCGCCACCGGGCGATCCGCCGCTTGACCCGCCGCTCGATCCACCGCTCGATCCACCGCTCGATCCACCGTTCGATCCGCCAGGCTGCGGGACGTCGCTGACGATGCGTCCGATGGCCACCCCCTCGGGATGCGCTCCGACACCGACGGTGGCGACGACGGACGGGGGGTTGACGGTGATGTCGAGCACCGACACCGTTCCCGAGAAGGAGTTGGCCACGTAGGCGCGGGTGCCGTCCCGGGTGATCGCCAGCCCCGAAGGGTTGTTCCCGACGTCGACGGATCCGATGACGATCGGCAGCCGCGTCGTCGTGTCGAGCACCCGCACCGAGCCGGAGAAGGAGGTGGTGACGTAGGCGCGGGCGCCGTTCGGAGCGAACGCGACCACCATGGGGCTGAGCTGGACGCCGACGTGCGCGATGACGGACGGCGGGGTGGTCGTGGTGTCGATCACCGACACTCTTCCTGGAAGGGAGTTGGGCACGTACAGGCGGGTGCCGTCCGGGGTCACCGCCAGTCCCCGGGGAGCGCTCGGGGGGGCGGTGCTGACGTTCGCGATGACGGAGGGCGGGACGGCGGTGATGTCGATCACCGACACCGTGCCCGCCCCGAAGTTGCTGACGTACGCGCGGGTGCCGTTCGGGGCGATCGCCACAGCCTCCGGCTCGCGCCCGACGCCGACGGTGGAGACGACGGACGGCGGGGTGGTCGTGGTGTCGATGACCGACACGGTGTCAGAGCCGAAGTCGGTGACGTAGGCGCGGGTGCCGTTCGGGGCGATCGCCACTCCGTGAGGGTCGTCTCCGACGCCGACGGTGGCGATGACGGACGGTGGGGTGGCCGTGGTGTCGATCACCGACACCGAATCCGACCCGGAGTTCGTGACATAGGCGCGGGTGCCGTTCGGAGTGACCGCCACGGCCCGGGGACCGGTCCCGACGGCGACGCTCGCGATGACGGACGGCCGGGTGGCCGTGGTGTCGATCACCGACACGGTGTTCGAGTCGAGGTTGGCCACGTAGGCGAACTCCCGATCCTGTGCGGCTGCGGCCACAGCGGGGATCGGTACGGCCGCCACTGTCGTCAGCCAGGCCGCGACGGCCACCGCGACCACAAAGGGCCGAGCGTGTTCCCCGGGTGTCACGAGTCCTCTCCGCGACCCGGGTTTACGGCTCCGCCACGCGCTTCTCCACCAGAGAGACGGCATCGGGTCTCCTCCGTCGACGATGATCGAGGCTCCGTTCTACGGCCGCCCGACGGCCCGCCGTCGAATCGGCGCGCCGAGTTGGGTTCCGGTGGCCCGGCTTTGGATCATTCCTAGCGGCTCGATGGTGGGTGGCGACGGTGAGTGACGCCTGCGTCGTACCGATCGGTGATCTCCTGGCGGCTACCAGGCGAGGAGAACGGCCACGGCGATGAGGATGATCGCCGCCAGGAGCACCGCCGGTGCCACCCCGAACAGCACGCCGCGCGTACGCGGGAACCGGCGCGGAAGGGCCCAGCCGACCAGCCAGCACGCGGGGACGAGCAGGATGAGCGTGACACCCGTCAACACGAGGAGCGGCCGCGTCAGATGGCAGCCGCCGTACGTGGACCCGATCAGTGCGGGGCCGCAGAAATGGTCGTCCACCTTGTCCAGAACGGCCACGGCGACGAAGGCGATGGGGAAGAGCAGTATGGAGACCAGTCCGGACATGACGCCGAGGTCGGAGACGACCGTGCGCTCTTCGGGCATGTTCCGTCCTGCTTCAGAAGGCAGTGGATCAAGAAATGCTAGCGCCCGTTCCCGGACATGGGCCCTCCCGGGATCGGCCTCCCGGCGACGACGCGTGACGGCGGTCAGCCGTGTTCGATGAACAGGTGTTCCGGGCCGCGCAGCCGTGGATTCGACCGGTAGGGAGGCGGATCCGCCACGAGGCGCGGATCGCGGAGCCGCCGGATGAGGCCGGTGAGCGCGATCTGGGTCTCCAGGCGGGCGAGTGGGGCGCCGAAGCAGCTGTGGATGCCGCTCCCGAACCCGAAGTGCTGGTTGTCCTCACGGGCCGGATCGAACACGTCGGGATCGCGGAAGCGCTTGGGATCGCGGTTGCCTGACGCGAGCACGAGCACCACCGACGCTCCCTTGGGGATCGTGACCCCGGCCACCTCGATGTCCGCCAGGGCGCCGCGCGGCGACAGCATGTGCACGGGCGGCTCGTAGCGCAGCAGCTCCTCCACCGCTCCCGGCATTAGCTCCGGTTCGCGGCGCAGGCGATCGAGGACCTCCGGCCGCCGCAGCAGCGTCAGCATGCCATTCGTGATCAGGTTGACCGTGGTCTCGTGCCCGGCGATGAAGAGCATGATCGCGGTGGTGACCAGGGTCTCCGGGGGCAGCAGGCCCTCGGTGATCATCCCGGACAGCATGTCGTCGCCGGGATCCTGGCGGTGCCGCCCGATCAGCGCCGCCATGTACTGCCCCATCTCGGTCATCGCCTGCCGCTGCAGCCCGGGGTCCAGCCGGGGATCGAGCGTCTGGATGAGCGCGTCCGCCCACTCCTTGAAGAGGTGCTCGTCGTCGCGTGGCACGCCCATCAGCGCGCAGATCACGGTGACCGGGAACGGATACGCGAACTCGTCGACGATGTCGATCCGTTCCCCGCCGTCGTACCTGACGGCGAACCCGTCGATCAGGCCCGTGGAGATGCGGGTCAGCTCGTCGCGCATGCCGTACACGCGGGCCGGGTTGTGCGGCGGGCCGAAGAGCCGCATGGTCTGGGCGCGCAGCCGGTCGTGGTCGGGCGGGTCCATCCTGATGAAGGCGGGGGCCAGCCCCGCCTCCGCCGACAGGTCGGGCGGCGCGTCCTCCCGGTTGTGCGGGTCGGAGCTGAGCCGCGGATCGTGCAACAGGGCGACGATCTCGTGGTACGTGCTGACGAGGTACGTGCCGTCCTCCTGCCGTGCCACCGGCGTCCTGCGGAGCTCGGCGTACAGCGGATACGGGTCCGGCCGGCTGGCGTCGTCGACGATCCGCTTGAACATCGTGTCCGGCGTCGTCATCGGGGCTCCTCGCACATCGGTCGCAGGGGCGATCCCAGGTCGTCGCCGGTCACGCGGTGGCGTACCGGACAAGCCTGACCTGCCGCTCGTCAGGCAGATGGCCGGTGAGGGCGATCGTGGGGCCGTGGCTGAGCACGGCGGGGTCGGGCACGTCCGACGGCACGGGCCCCGTCGTGCCCGGCGCGATCCTGCGCGGCCGGTCCATGGCGCGCTGCTCGGGTGGGAACGGCGCCGCCGTCTCGATCAGCATCCGGTAGTAGTCGAGCCACATCGCCTGGTTGAAGGTCACCGCGGCGGTCACCCGCCCGCGGTAGCCGTAGACGGCGACGAAACGGCGGTCCTCCAGGGAGCCCTGAGCGATCATGACCTGGTCCGAGAAGGTCGGGACGCCGACCGACTTGATGTTGATCCCGAACTGGGTCGACCAGAACGCGGGCACGGCGAGGTGGGGGCGCCGTCGTCGCCCGGTGGCGATCATGTTGTGCGCCGCGACCTCGGCCTGCGCGACCGCGTTGCCCCAGTGTTCCAGGGCGATCAGCTGGTACTCGTACAGCGGATGGGGCGCGCGGGCCACGTCACCGGCGGCGAAGATGTCGTCGGTCATGATGCCGTTGAGATCGAACGCGCGGCATCCGGCGTCGCAGGCGACCCCTCTCGGGCCCGCGGCGAGCCCGGACCCGTCCAGCCATTCGGTGTTGCGTACGGCGCCGAGTGCGACGACGGCCACGTCGGTGTCGAGCGTGCCACCGTCCGACAAGTAAGCCCGGCGGAGCCGCCCCCGCTCGTCCCCTTCCAGCCCGGTGACCGTGACGCCGCACCGCAGGTCGACGCCGTGCGCGCGGTGCATGGCGGCGGCGAACGCGCCGAGCGCGCCTCCGAGAGCGCCGACGAGGGGAGCGGGACCGCGCTCGGCGACGGTGACCTCGATGCCACGCTCGCGACAGGCGGAGGCGATCTCCGAGCCGGTGAACCCGGCCCCGATGACGAGCATCCGGCGTGGTCCCGCGTCCAGCCGCTCGCGCAGCCGTGCGGCGTCCTCGCGGGTGCGCAGGGTGAAGACGCCGTCCAGGGCGCCCTCGGCGGCGTTCGGCCACGGCCGGGCGCGTACGCCGGTGGCGATCAGGAGGCGGTCATACGAGACGTCGTCGCCGTCGGCCAGGAGCACCCGCCCGGCGTCCCGGTCCAGCCCGACGGCGCGGACGCCGAGCCGCCATCGGGCGTTCAGCGGGCGGCGTTCGGGGAGCGCGGTCTGGTGCGCCGACACCTGCCCGAGCAGCACCTGCTTGGACAGCGGCGGCCGGTCGTACGGCTCGCACGGCTCGTCGCCGACCATGGTGATGGTGCCGGTGTAGCCCTCGGCGCGGAGGGTCTCCGCGGCGCGCAGACCGGCGAGAGAGGCGCCGACGATCGCGATGCTATCCGGCATGGGACCCCTCGACCATGATCGCCTGTACCGGGCAGGCCGCGGCGGCTCTCAGGACGTCCTCGCGCCGTGACTCGTCGGCGTACGGGGCGTAGAGCAGGGACTCCTCGCCGTGCATCACGAACACGTCGGGTGCGAGGAACGCGCACTGGCCGTACCCCTGGCACCGGTTGAGGTCGACAACGATCTTCATGGCGCCCCCGGGTCCTCCCGCTCGCCGCTGGCCTTCGCAGCCGACGATAGGCGGATGGTGATGAAAATGTCACCCTATGTAGTGGAATATTGTGAGCTGTCGGTGAAGTTTGCTGCGGTAAGGCGTGATTAAAAGCTATTGTCGCGTTCATGCATTGGGGGCGGTTCGCTGTCGGCGTGGCCGTGCTCGCCCTGGCCACGGGATCGATTCCCCGTGAGGACGAACTCATCAAGGTGGTCGCCTACGCCTACGCGTCCCAGGGCATCCCATACTCCTGGGGCGGCGGCCACGGGAAGAGTCCGGGCCCGTCCCGCGGAACCTGCCGCGGCTACCACGGATCCGTACGGCCCTGCCCGGCGGAGCGGACCCGGGGCCTGGACTGCTCCGGCTTCACCCGCTGGATGTACCGGCTCGCCTTCGGGGACGACGTGCTGGGCAGGGGCAACACCGACGACCACATCCGCAGGATGCGCAGGGTGCGCGTGCCGCGCCCGGGCGACCTCGTGTTCTACGGCAACCGGAAGAGGACCCACCATGTCGGCGTCTATGTCGGCGACGGCAAGATGATCAATGCTTTCGCCACCGGCACGACGACGAGGATGGACGACGTCGCCGCGGTGAAGGACATCCTCGGCTTCTACCACTACCCGGCGTGAATAGGGCGCTCATGGTGAGATTGCGGGTTCTCGGGCAGTGCCGCGCCGAGGTGGAGGGAAGCCCCGCGGATCTGGGCACGTCGCTCCAGCGCGCCGTCATCGCCAGGCTCGTCTGCGCCCAGGGACACGTCGTCTCCACGGACAGGTTCATCGACGACCTCTGGCACGGCCAGCCGCCGCCACGGGGCCTGGCCGCGCTGCAGGTCTACATCTCCAACCTGCGGCGCGTGCTCGAACCCGGCCGACCTCCCCGGACGCCGGCCCGTGTGCTGGTCAGCGCGCCGCCCGGTTACCGGCTGAATCTCGACGCCGACGCCGTGGACGCCTGGTGCTTCCCCCGGCTGGTCGACGCGGCGGTCGCCGCGCTCCACGCGGGACGGCCGGCCGAGGCCCTGGAGACGATCGACGAGGCGCTCGCGCTCTGGACCGGTCCGGCCTACGCGGAGTTCGCCGACGAGGAGTGGGCCGCTCCCGAGGCGACCCGGCTCGACGAGCTCCGCATGGTCGCCGTCGACTACCGCGCGGAGGCGGCGCTCGCGCTCGGCCGCCACGCCGAGATCGTCCCCGAGCTGGAACGTCACGCCCACGCGCACCCGCTCCGCGAGAACGGCGTGCGCCTGCTCGCGCTCGCCCTCTACCGGTCGGGACGGCAGGGAGAGGCGCTGGCCGCCATCCGCCGGACGAGGCAGACCCTGGCCGAGGAACTGGGCGTGGACCCCGGGCCGCGGTTGCGTGGCCTCGAGACCGACATCCTCGCCCAGGCCGATTCCCTCCACCTGATCCCGGCCCAGGTCACGGCCGGTGTCCCCGCCGCTGTTCCCGTCGCTGTTCCCGTCGCTGTTCCCGCAGCCGCCTCCGCGGCCCAGGCGCCCGCCGCGCTCCGCGACGCCCCCGACCCGATGATCGGCCGTACGGCGGAGCTCGCCCGCCTGACGGCCGCCGCCGCCCAGGCGAGGAGCGGGTTCCGGGTCGCCTGGCTCGGCGGCGACGCGGGCTCGGGCAAGAGCACGCTGGCCGACGCACTCGCACGCACGCTCGCCGCCGAAGGCTGGCGGACCGCGGTGGGCCGGTGCCCGGAGACCGTCGGCGGCGTCCCGCCCGCCTGGGCCTGGAGCGAGGTCCTGCGCCACCTCTCCGCCGGCTCCCCGCCCGCCCCGGAGATCGCGGTACGGCTCGCCCCCCTGCTGGAGGACGACACACGGCAGGTCGTCGGCCAGTTCTGGCTGGCCCAGGCGGCGGGGGAGTACCTGGAAGGCGTGCCAGGCCCGCTGCTGATCGTGATCGAGGACGCGCACCGCGCCGACGAGGAGACCCTCCAACTACTCCGCCACCTCGCGGTGCGGCTGGCCCGGACCCCGGTCCTGGTGCTGCTGACCCACCGGCCGTCCGAAGCGGCCGCCGACCTGATGGCCACCGGGGCGGCGCTGGCCGTACAGGCAGCGGAGCACGTGACGCTGGACGGCCTGGGCGAGCGGGACGTGGCCCGGCTGCTGCGGGAACGCTCCGGCGTGGACGTCGATCCCGCCACGGCCCGTACGGTGACCGAACGGACCGGGGGCAACCCGCTGTTCGTGTCCGAGATCGCGCGGCTGCTCGCCGTCGACGGGCCCTCGGCGGTCCACGCGCTGCCGCCCGGCGTCCGCGACCTGATCCGCAGGCGGGTGGCCCGCCTGCCCGCGACGGCCCAGACGACGCTGCGCAACGCCGCCGTCCTCGGCAGGGACGCCGACGCCGACGTGCTGATCGCCATGTCCGGCACCGACGAGGAGACCGTGCTCGACGGGCTGGAGGCAGGCGTGCTCTCCGGGCTGCTGACCGAACCGCTGCCCGGTCAGGTCCGCTTCGCCCACGTCCTCGTACGCGAGACGCTGTACGAGGACGTCCCCCGGCTCCGCCGTACCCGCCTGCACGGCAAGGTCGTGGCGGCGCTGGAGCGGGTCAGGCCGGGAGACGTGGGCGCGCTCGGGCACCACGCCCTCGCGGCGGCGACCACGGCGACGGCGGCCAAGGCCGCGCAGTACGCCGCGAGGGCGGCGGACCAGGCATCCGGTCTCTACGCGCACAAGGAGGCGGCCACACTGCTCGAAGGCGCGCTCGCCGCGCTCGACCTCGAAGCCGGTACCGGTATCGGAACCGGTATCGGCAACCGCACTGGTAGCGGCGATGGTCCGGCCGCGAGGACGCGCGTGGAGTTGTTGTGCCGCCTGGTCTCCGCGAAGGCCCACGCGGGGGACGTCGTGTCCGCGCTCTCGACGCGGGCGACGGCGCTCTCGCTCGCCCGGGGCATCGGGGATCCACTGCTCATCGCCCGCGCGGTGGCCGCGTTCGACGCGCCGGTCATCTGGACGATCCAGCCGGACCGGCGGATCGACGACGACGTCGTGCGGGCGGCCTGGGACGCGATGCCCGCCGAGGCGGGGATGGCGCGCTGTCGGGTCCTCGTCGCGCTCGCCCACCAGCTCGAAGGCCATGATTCCGAGCTGGTCGAGACGGTGAGCGCCGAGGCCCTGCGGATCGCCCGCGACCTGGACGATCCGCGGTTGCTCTGCATGGCGCTCAACGCCCGCTACTGGGTCTGCGTGGAGCCGGGGCGGCGCGAGGAGCTGGAGCGGCTCGGCCAGGACCTGCTGGAGGCGTCCGCGCTCGGCGGACTGCTCGGCTACCAGACGCTGGGCCACATCGCCCTCTGCATGGTCGCGCTCGGCCGCAACGACTGGGCCATGGCGCGGCGGCACGCGGACCAGGCGGTCGAGCTCTCCACGAGCGGCCAGCTCGGGCTCGCTCTCGGCGTTCTGGCCGTGCTCGACGCCCTGCACCTCCTGGTCAGAGGAGAGTTCGAGCGGGCCGAGGCCGCGTACAGCTCCATCGCGGAGCAGATGGTGCAGGCGGGCGCCCCCAACGGGGCCGCGTTCGGCGTTCTCGGCAGGCTGGTGGTCCACCTGTCCTCAGGACGCGGGCACGAGTCGCTGCCCGGCATCCACGCGTTGTGGGAGCGGATGCCGGACCAGGTGGACGAGGTCTACACCCATACGTTGATCCTCTCCGGGCGTCTGGATGAGGCCAGGGCGGTGTGGCAGGCCGGGCACGCTCCCCGGCGTGACTACTACTGGCAGATCATGATGACGATGCGCGCGTGCAACGCGATCGCACTCGGAGATCGTGGGGTGGCCCGGGAGTGCCTCCGGCTGCTCCTTCCGTTTCAGGACGAGCTGGCCGGGTTGCACAGCGGCTCGATCACGTTGGGGCCGATCGCCCACACGCTCGGGGAACTCGCCGCGTTCCTCGGCGACCTGGACGCCGCGGCCGCGCACTATGCCGCGGCCGCCGAGGTGGCGGGCCGGGCCGGCTCTCCTCACTGGCGCGAACGGGCACTGCGCGCGCTGACGTCCGTCACCAGTTGAGCGCCAGGTGAGCACCGGCCGGGACACCCCGATCGCGGCGGCGCTGATCGAGCTGGTGTCGATCGCGGTGGTGTCGATCGCGGTGGCGTCGATCGAGGCGGCGCTGATCGACGCGGTGGCGATGGAGGTGGTGAACGGCGGGCCGCAGAGCCGAGGCGGCACCGATCTCGGGGCGATCTCGGGACGTGGGCGACGGATCAGGCGGTTCCGAAGATCAGCCGCTGCCGCCGCCGGTGGCCTCCGCGCAGCAGCGCGAGCAGCATCACGAGCACCGGACCCGCGAGCTTGCGCATCGCCTCCATCTCCGACGGCTGGGCGTACTGCTCGATCCTGGGCAGCTCGAAGCGGATGCTGCCGCCCTTCCTGGCCTTCTCCTCCACGGCGTTCCAGTCCGCGACGGAGACGTGCCGCTCGATGATGGGGAAGATCACACGCTCCTCCTCCTCGATGTGCTCGTCGAGGAGATCGGCCAGCCGCGCGAGAGGCCCCGCGGCGCGGGCGGGGTCCGCCGCGACCGCGCGGATCTCGTCCAGGATCGGGTCCAGCTCGGAGTGGTCCTCGCTCAGGTCGCCGAGGTCCACCTCGGCCCCCGCGGATCGTACGAGCACGGGCCAGAGCGCCGTGTCCTCGACGCTGTGGTGATGGTGGATGCCGTCGCAGAGCCGGACGGCGAAGTCGCGGATCGCCGCGGCCCGCCGCGCGTCGCACGGCTGCCGTCCCTCCGCGATCTGCCTTGTCACGTCGGCGAGGCGGCGGGTGTCGCCGCGCATGGCCCGGTGGGTGATGCGGAACCCGAGCACGTTCGGGGTCGTCGTGGTAGCCGTCGGGGGTGTCATCGGAACTCCTCGGTCGTGGTCTTCGCGGTCAGATTGCGCCGAGTCGCTTGGAGTTCGTTTGGTCTGGACTTAAGCCCGAACTGTTGTGACCTGTGATGCTCAGGGAAATTGTCGGGGCGAAGCGATAGTTTGTCGGGATATGGGATCACGCTGGGTGGGGACGTGCGGCTACGAGATCGTGCCCGGGACCCGGGACGGTCGCCAGGTGCTCCAGGTGCGGCAGAACGGTCGGCCTGTCGCCCACTGCCGTTCCGTGGAGGAGGTAGCCCGGTATGTCGACCTTGCTGATCTTTGTGAGGTAATCCCTCTGCCGACGCGGAGTGAGGATAAGCGGGCCGCGCTCCCGTAGTTCCCAGCGCTCCGGGCGCGACCCCTCTAACCTCGGAGAATTCCGACTCATGAGGGGGAACCATGCGCCCGCCCGCCGTCGCACTCAGCCTGGCCGCCCTGAGCCTCGTCGCCGCCTGCACGGGCGAGGCGTCCCGTACGGCTCCCGCGGCCGAGACGCCGATCGAGACGCCGATCTACGTGCTCAACCTGTACGGCGACGAGAACGGCCGGAGTGACCAGCGTCCCCAGGCCCTCGTGCTGTCGGAGTTCAGCACCGTCAACGGGATCAGCTGGCAGAAGTGGGGACCCGGCGGGGCGGTCGGCGTCGGACGGCTCAGCGGCACCTGGTGCCTGCCCCAATGCCAGGACAGGCCCTACGAGGCGACGGTGACCCTCAGCGCCGTCACGCCGTTCAAGGGCAACGGCTACTTCACGAAGTACGCGATCAAGGCGGAGCTGCCGGCGGCCCAGAAGGAGATGGCCGACCTGAAGGGCGCCCTCCCGACGCCGGAAGAGTAGTACGGGGACGGTGCGGGGCCAGGGCGAGGGCGCCGCCAACCCCTGCCCCTGTGGCGCTGTGGCATCGCACGTTGATTTCGCATCAGCCGCCGGGGCCGTGTATGGTTACACCTGTCCGCAGCGCGAGAGCGGCGGCGGGCACGCCCCTATAGCTCAGTCGGCAGAGCGTCTCCATGGTAAGGAGAAGGTCAACGGTTCGATTCCGTTTGGGGGCTCTCGCTAACAAGTCCCGCTCGATGTTTCGGGCGGGTCTTTTGGCGTGATGGGTGGTTTTTCGCCTGCCCATCGCAAAACGGTTTGGGTTTCTCCCGTGAGCTCCGGCACACTGGAGTCGCCCGAGCTCGATCACGGCCGTATGCGCGTGCGCGACAGCCGTACAGGTCGGGTATCCTTGCGTGGCCGGTCGGTTTTTGCCGGTTCAAGGCGGAGTAGCTCAGTCAGGCAGAGCAAGCGGCTCATAATCGCTGTGTCGCCGGTTCAAGTCCGGCCTCCGCTACTACCCTGCTCGGTTTCCCTCACACAGGACGCCGGGTTCGGGTTGTCCAGTAGTCCCAAACGTAGAAAGGCACTCCCACGTGGCTGCCACAGACGTTAGGCCGAAGATCACGCTGGCCTGCCAGGAGTGCAAGCACCGCAACTACATCACGCGGAAGAACCGGCGCAACGACCCGGATCGGCTTGAGCTGAAGAAGTACTGCCCCAACTGCAAGACGCACCAGGCGCACCGCGAGACGCGCTGAGCAAGACGCGCCGCCGCCGAGTGTCGGGGTAGTACTTCAGAGGTACTGCCCATCGCGCCCCTCAGTCCGGGCGCAGGACGCACCAGGCGCATCACGGCTTCTCGCTGGTGCGCCCGGCAGTCGGGCAGAGGTGCTGTGCTGGCGCATGCCAGGCAATCAACGCGTGACCGGCGTTCCCGTTGAGGAACGCCGGTTTCTCGCGTTTCCGGTCGGCCGCCAACCCGACCGCAAGCCCGCCAACCTGCCACCGGCCAACCCGGCAACCTGCCCATCTGGCCGGCACGCCCGCCGACCAGGGTGCGACACGGCCATCGGTGATCCCGTGAAACCCGGTCTGCCGGGGGAGTGGGGACGGTTCGTCTCCTTGGCGTAGATGTACCGCTTTGTCGTGTCGATACAGAACCATGGTGGTCGTCGTTGGCGCGGGGCGACACATGATCTACCGGCCGGACCCGGCTAACGTTGGTCCTGGCCGGCGTACGGCGAAAGCCTGACCCAGACAGCCGAACCTTGTTCTGTTACCGTCGGCCTCTCAGCTCTGTAGCCGCGAAGGAGCACGGGCAGCGATGGCTTTGAACCGTGATTTCGTCGGGCGGGCGTATACGGCGCCCGTCCCCTACGAGGTCAGCCGCGTAAAGATCAAGGAGTTCGCCGCCGCGATCGGCGACGCCAACCCGATCTACTCCGACAGGGAAGCCGCCGCAGCGGCCGGACATCCTGACGTGGTCGCGCCGCCGACCTTTCCGATCGTGTTCAGCCTCGCCGGTGCGGGCGAGGCGCTCTCCGACCCCGGTCTCGGGCTCAACTTCGCCATGGTCGTCCACGGAGAGCAGCGTTTCGAGTATCAGCGGCCGATCTACGCCGGTGACGAGCTGATCTGCACCTCCACGATCACGGAGATCCGCAGCGTGGGCCGCAACGAGTTCCTGACGGTGCGCAGCGACGTGTCGACCATCGAGGGCGAACCCGTCTGCCGGACCTACAACACCATCGTCGAGCGTGGAGGGGCGGCGTAACCATGGCTGCGACGGTCAAGTACGACGAGGTCACTGCCGGGCAGGAGATCCCCGCCGTCGAGTTCCCCGTCCACCGGGTGAACCTCGTGATGTACGCGGGCGCCTCTGGGGACTTCAACCCGATCCACTGGAACGAACGGTTCGCCAAGTCCGTCGGCCTGCCGGACGTCATCGCGCACGGCATGTTCACCATGGCCCAGGGCGGCCGGTTCGTGACCGACTGGGCGGGAGACCCGGCGGCGGTCGTCGATTACGGCGTGCGCTTCTCGTCCATGGTGGTCGTCCCCGACGACGACAACGGCGCGGTGATCACGGTCAGCGGCGTCATCGAGGAGAAGCTCGAGGACAAGCGGGTCGTGGTCGTCCTCACCGCCAGGTCGGGCGACAGCCGGGTCCTGTCCAAGGCCCGCGCCGTCGTCCAGCTCTCCTGACCGAAGGTTTGCCGGGGACCGCACGGGTAGCGTCCCCGCATGACCCGATCGAGCGAACAGGGCGCCGCCGGGAGCGGCCGAGAGCCCGCCACGCGTGCCGAGCCCGATGCCGAGGCCGGGCACGACGCCGAGGCCGTACGCGCTGAGGACGTGCAGTCCGACGCCGCACGCACGGAGGCCGCCCCTGGGACGGCGCCCGGCGCTCAGACCGCGCCCGGCACCGAGGCCGCTCAGGCGGCGCCCCGGGGCCGGCCTGAGCGGGCCGTTCGCGCGTCGGGTCCACCGCTCACGCAGGAGCGGGCGCGGAACGCCCGTGAGGCCTCCGAGGAGACCGCTCGGGCTCCGGAGTGGGAGGTCTATCCCGGCGGGACGATCGAAACGGGTCTCACCTCATCGGGGGAGCCGTCGATGGTGGCCTCCCAACTGCTCTGGGACGGCAGCACCGCGACATCCAGGGTCGATCAGGCCATAGCAGAGGCGATGCGCGCGGAGGCGGACCAGGACACCGACGATGCCGGGGCCGACGTCGACGCTCGTACCGAGGCCGAAGCCGAGCCCCGTACCGAAGCCGATGCCGAGCCCCGTACCGAAGCCGAAGCTCGTACCGACGCCGACGCCGACGCCGACGCCGGAGCCGGGTCCGCGGCGGACCGGCGCGCCCGGCGGGACGCCGACCGGCCGTAGGCTGGGGCCTGCCGCGGCGGGACCGCGGCCGCTGAGGCTTCCCGTCGTCGCTGAGGAATCGCATGGCTGACCGTTTGGCAGGGGTACGGCTCGCGCCGTACACGACGTTGCGGATGGGCGGCCCGGCGGGCGCCTTCGTCGAGGCGCGATCCGAGAACGAGATCGTCGAGACCGTGGCCGAAGCCGACCGGTACGGCGAGCCGGTGCTGATCCTCGGCGGCGGCAGCAATCTCATCGTCTCCGACGAGGGGTTCGACGGCCTGGTCGTCAGGGCCGCCTCCACCGGTGTCGAGATCACCGGTGACGGACGGGTGACCGTCCAGGCCGGAGAGGACTGGGACGCGCTGGTCGCCCGCTGCGTGGCCGAGGAACTGGCCGGTGTCGAGTGCCTGTCCGGGATCCCCGGCCTGGTGGGCTCCACCCCGATCCAGAACGTCGGCGCGTACGGGCAGGACGTGTCGCAGACCATCACAGGGGTCCGCGTCTACGACCGGATGACCGGCGAGATCGCCGACCTGACCGCTGCGCAGTGTGGCTTCGCCTACCGGCACAGCGCCTTCAAGGAGGATCCTGGGCGGCACGTCGTGCTGGCGGTGACCTACGCCCTGACCCGGTCCGGCCTGTCGGGCCCCATCGCGTACAAGGAACTGGCCGCGCGGCTCGGCGTGGAGATCGGCGACCGGGTGCCGCTGGATCAGGCGAGGGAGGCGGTGCTCGCGCTCCGCCGGGGCAAGGGCATGGTGCTCGACCCGCTGGATCCGGACACGCGCAGCGCGGGCTCGTTCTTCACCAACCCCGTGCTCGACGCCGCGGCGGCGGCCGATCTCGAACTCCGCGCGCCCGGATACCCCCGCTGGGACATGCCGGACGGCGCGGTGAAGGTCCCGGCCGCCTGGCTGATCGAGAACGCCGGGTTCCCCAAGGGATACGAGAAGGGGCGGGTGCGCATCTCGACGAAGCACACGCTCGCCCTCACGAACCCCACCGGCGAGGCGGGCGCGGCCGAGCTGATGGCCCTGGCCAGGGAGGTACGCGACGGAGTGCGGGAGAAGTTCGGCGTCACCCTCGTGAACGAGCCCGTCATGGTCGGCATCGCCCTGGATCGGTAGGCCGGGCCGAGGGAGTGCGCACCGTCCTGAGTCGGTAGGCCGGGCCGAGAAAATGCGCACCGTCCCGGGTCGGTAGGGGGGTCGGGAGGCATACATGCCGTCCCCTGGATCGGTAGGCGCGCGGGCCTGGGGAATCCCGCCGTCCTGGATCGGTAGGCGGGATCGAGGGAATGCGCACCGCCTGTCGTCCGCTATGTTGTGGTGGAACCACCCGAAGGGGAGTAGTCCCGAATCCGTTGATCGACACACTGGTGTGAGCTTTCACGCCCGGTCGCGGAGCCCATGTGGCGGACGAGACCTTCGGCCCGACAGTCATGCTGCCGGGCCGAAGTCGTGTGCCCGAAAACTCCCCGGGTGCAGAACGCGGTCCGGTCGCGCGAGCACGAGAGGCGCCCCTTGGAAGCGTTCTGGATATCACTGGCCGTGATCTTCGTGGCCGAGCTCGGCGACAAGAGCCAGCTCATGGCCCTGACGTTCGCCACACGGTTCAAGGTGTGGCCGGTGCTGGCCGGAATCACCGCCGCCACCGCCGTCGTCCACCTCTTCAGCGTCGGCCTCGGACAGATCATCGGCGACGCCCTCCCCACCACCGCGATCTCGATCGCCGCCGGCATCGCCTTCCTCGGCTTCGCCGCGTGGACGCTCCGCGGCGACGAGCTCAGCGACGAGGAGTCGGGCAAGGCCGCCAGGACCACGCGGAACGTCCTGGTCGCCGTGACTGTGGCGTTCTTCCTCAGCGAGCTGGGCGACAAGACCATGCTCGCCACGATCACGCTCGCGACGCAGCACGGCTGGTTCGGCACGTGGATCGGCTCCACCGTCGGCATGGTCGCGGCCGACGCGCTCGCGATCGTCGTCGGCCGGTTCCTCGGCGCGCACCTCCCCGAAAAGTGGATCAAGTACGGCGCGGCCGCCGCGTTCGCGGTCTTCGGCGTGCTCCTCCTGGTCGAACCGTTGCTCGCCTGACTGAGATCCGGCCTGCCGCCCTACCGGGGGCCGGTGCGGCGCGTACCCTCGCCCGGCGCGACGGGGCGCCGCATCGGTCCACGTGACGGTGTTCCCAGGCACGGCCGGGTCCCGGCCGTGCCTCAGGTGAGCAGGGCCAGGCGGTGAGCGGCGGCGGCGGCCTCGCCCCGGGTCGAGACGCCGAGCTTGGGCAGGATGTTCGACACGTGGACGCTGACGGTCTTCGCCGAGATGAACAGCTCGCCGGCGATGTCCCGGTTGGTCCGCCCCTGAGCGACCAGCCGGAGCACCTCCAGCTCGCGCGGCGTCAGCGAGATCTCACGCGCGTGTCCCTGCTCCGGGGTCTCATCGAGGGCCGCGCCGACGCGCCGGGCCATGGCGTCGATCTGGGTGAGGAGCGGAACCGCGCCCAGCGTCTCGGCGAGCGGCTTGGCCTCGCGGAGCCGTACGGCGGCGCCGTCGCGGTCGCCTCCGGCCGCCGCCGCGGCGGCGGCGTAGACCAGGGCCTTGGCCTGCGTGTGCGGGCGGCCCAGCTGCTTCCATCCGGCCGCCGCCTCGTCGAACCTGCCCTGATAGACCTGGCGGAACGCGTCGCCCACCGGTCCGGCGGTGACCATGTCGGACGCGAGCGCGTCGGTCAGGTCGCGTACGGTCGCCGTGAGCTCGGGGGCCACGGATGCGGCCTGGTCGCAGGCCACCCGGACCGCGGTGAGCAGCCGCCAGCCGAGCATGGCCTTTCCGGACCAGCGCGGAGTACTCAGAGCGAGTTCGGCCACTTCGACCGCCTTGCGCGGCTCGCCGCGGAGCAGGTGCCAGCCGATCAGCAGGCGGGCGTTGGCCGTCCACTCCTGCGTCCCGTCCTCGGGCCTGGGGACGAACGCGCCGACCTCGACGAGGATCTCCCTGGCGACGTCCTCCTCGCCGCGGGCGATCGCGATGTCGGCCCGCACCCGCAGCAGGTGCCAGCGGTTCTGTCGCGTCGGGTCCATGGTCAGGGCGCGCGCGGTGACGTCGAGAGCCTCGTCCCACCGTCCGAGTGCCTCCAGCGCCTCGGCCCGGTTGTTGGCGATGAACACGCCCTGATGACGGTACCTGCCGTACCTCTTGGCCAGCTTCTCGCCCTCGATGGCGAGTTGCACCGCCTCCTCGGACCTGCCGAGATTGTTCAGCGTGTCCACGTTGTTGCCGATCGCGCGCAACGTGATCCGCGCCGAGTCGAGCCGCCTCCCGATGGCCAGAGCTCGATCGTTGGTGGTCCGGGTCGTCTCCAGGTCGCCGGAGATCGAGCGTCCGAGGGCGAGGTTCAGCAGGAGATCCGCCTCCAGGCACTCGTCGCCGAGGTCGCGGGCGATCTGGAGCGCCTCCTCGGTGACGGCGGTCCCCTCGGCCACCTGGTCGCAGAGCATGAGGACCCGGCCCAGATGGATCAGGACCGAGGCACGGGCCTCGGTGGGGCGGGCGACCAGCCGTTCGGCGCGGCGGAGGTCCTCGATGAACCCCGACGTGTGCTTCTGGACCTTGATGTTGGCCCGGCGGACCAGCAGCGTGGCCACCCGCTCGGGTTCGGTCTCCTCGTCCAGTTCGGCGAGCGCACCCTGGACGAACTTCTTGCCACGGTCGCTCTCGCCGCAGACGTACGCGCTCTCGGAGGCCCGCTCGAAGACGGTGACGTGGTCCACCCCGATCCGTTCGGCCGCGTCGGGCACCTTGTCCCAGAGCATGAGGACGCGTTCGAGCAGGTCGATCTGCTCGGTGTAGGCGAACGCGCGCGCCGCCTTCTCCGCCGCCTCCCAGGCCGAGATGAGCGCCCAGAGGTCGTCGCGGGCGGAGTGCCAGTGATGGGCGATCTCGATGGCCGCCCGCCCCGGCGGGACGAGCTCCCGGTCGCGGTCGATCTCCAGGGCGTAGCGCGCGTGCAGCCGCATGTGCTCGCCCGGGAGCAGGTCGTCGTGGACGGCCTCGCGGATCAGGGCGTGCCGGAATGCGTAGACGTGGCTGTCGGCCACCTGCACGACGTTCGCGGCGATGGCCGGGCGCAGCGCGTTCTCCAGGTCGTCGTCGGACAGCCCGCTTACGGCGGCGAGCAGCGCGTGACCCACGCGGATCCCGCCCGCGGCGGCGATCCGCAGCACGTGCTGGGTCTCCTCGGGAAGTCGTTCGACGGACGCGCTGATCAGGTCGAGCAGGGACTCGGGGAACGAGCACTCGTCGCAGTCGATCAGCGCCTCGACGAACAGGGGGATGCCCTCGCTGCGCTCGAACACCCTGCCGACCTTGGCGAACTCCGGGGTCACGCCGAGGATGCCGGCCATCTGCGCCGCGACCTCGCTCTGCGTGAACCGGGGCAGGTCGATCCGGGCGACGCCCTCCACCCGGCCGAGTTCCGCGAGAACCGGCCGGAGGGGATGCGTGCGGTGCAGTTCGTCCGAGCGGTACGTGAGGACCATGAGGACGGGCGCGCCGCGCAGGTTGCGGCTCAGGAACGCGATGAGGTCGCGGCTGGACCGGTCCGCCCAGTGGATGTCCTCGACGATGAGGACCACCGGCCGCCGCTCCGCGAGCCGTTCGAGCAGGGTGAGGATCAGCTCGAAGAGCCGTGCCCGCGCGGACTCCGTGTCCAGGTTGCCGCCGGGCTCGCCGAACTCGGGAAGCAGCCGGGCCAGCTCGCGCTGGGAGCCCTCGGGCAGGAGCGCGGCCACCTCGGCGGCGCCCCGCTCCCGGACGAGCTGCCGCAGGGCGGCGGTGAAAGGCGCGTAGGCCAGACCCTCCGCCGAGAGTTCCACGCACCCGCCCGCCAGCACGTGGGCGCCGTTCCTGGCGGCCTGGTCGGCGAAACGGGAGACCAGACGGGTCTTCCCCACACCCGCCTCGCCACCGAGCAGGATCACGGCCGCCGCCTGCTTACGGGCCTGGTCGAACGCGTCCGACAGCATGTCAAGTTCCGCGCCCCGTCCAACGAAGACGGGGCTCACCGCCCGGCCCATCATGTCGTCAAGCATTACATGCCATCCGTATGGCTTTCGCCCGTTTTCCAGTGGGTGGACAGGGACTCTCCCAGCGCGTGGACAGGGGTCACGGAGGCTGAAAGGCCCGGCCGGGAGGGAGGCTCCGGCCGGGCCTTCGAAGCGGGCTCATGCGGTGCGGGACTTGCCGAAGGACGCACGCGTCCGATGGCCGTCTCGCCTCCGCTCCTTGAGCGCCATGATGGCGGCGCGTACGGTGCGGTGGTTGGCCGCCTCCTCCCGGAGCTCCGCCGCGCGGCTGATGATCAGCTGGTAGTGCAGTTCGGGACCCATCCCGGTTTCCTCTCTCGAACGCCTTGCGTTTCCTTACACACTCAAGGTTCGGGCTAAGGCCCCCTCCACCACATCAGGCGGATGCCCTATCTGTGCTTCGTGCCTGTGTCCTAGGACCGCCTAAGACCCCTTAGGCCGTCCCCGCCGCGGGCGTGAAGATCCATAAGACGCTCCGGGGGCGGTGAACGGCGACATGTGACAAACAACCTGGAAGGGGCTCGGCTCCGGTCGGTTTGGAAACCGTGAGACAGGTCGGCGATGCTGGGGAGGTGTCAACTACGACTGCTCCGTTCGCGGAGGTCGCCTCTTCCAACGCGACGCTGCGCGCGTTCCTGCACGGGCTTCCCGGTGTCGACCGGGTCGGTGCGGACGCGCGGGCCGCGATGCTGGGGACGCGTTCGATCAAAACGACGGCCAAGGCCCAGGCGATCGACCTGGCCATCTCGATGGTGGACCTGACCACGCTGGAGGGCGCCGACACCCCGGGCAAGGTCCGGGCGATGTGCGCCAAGGCGGTCCACCCCGATCCCACCGACCCCTCCGTTCCCCGTGTCGCCGCCGTGTGCGTCTATCCCGACCTCGTGGCGACCGCCGTGCGCGCGCTGGACGGTTCGGGGGTGAAGGTGGCCTCCGTGGCGACGGCGTTCCCGAGCGGGCGGTCGTCCCTGGACGTGAAGGTCACCGACACCGCGCTCGCCGTGGCCGCGGGCGCCGCCGAGATCGACATGGTGATCGACCGGGGCGCGTTCCTGTCCGGCGACTACCTGAAGGTGTTCGAGGAGATCACGGCGGTCAAGGCCGCCTGCGGTGGTGCCGGAGTCGCGCGGGGGGAGCAGGGCGCGCACCTCAAGGTGATCCTGGAGACCGGCGAGCTGGCCACGTACGACAACGTGCGGCGTGCCTCGTGGCTGGCGATGCTGGCCGGGGCCGACTTCATCAAGACCTCCACCGGCAAGGTGCAGCCCGCGGCGACGCTGCCGGTGACACTGATCATGCTGGAGGCGGTCAGGGACTTCCGGCTGCGCACCGGCCGCGTGATCGGGGTCAAGCCCGCGGGCGGCATCCGTACGACCAAGGACGCGATCAAGTACCTCGTGCTCGTCAACGAGACGGCGGGCACCGACTGGCTGACCCCCGACCTGTTCCGGCTGGGCGCTTCGACGCTGCTGAACGACCTGCTCATGCAGCGGCAGAAGATGGCCACCGGCCGGTACGCCGGCCCCGACTACTTCACCCTGGACTGAGGCGGCACATGTTCGAGTACGCACCTGCGCCCGAATCGCGGGAGATCGTCGACATCAAGCCGTCGTACGGGCTGTTCATCGGCGGCGAATGGGTCGACTCCCAGGGCGAGGATCACCACAAGACCATCAACCCCGCGTCCGAGGAGGTCCTGGCGGAGGTCGCCTGGGCGACCGAGGCGGACGTCGACCGGGCCGTCCAGGCCGCGCGCACCGCGTTCACCACCTGGTCGGCGCTGCCCGGCTCGGAACGGGCCAAGTACATCTTCCGGATCGCCAGGATCATCCAGGAACGCTCGCGTGAACTGGCCGTCCTGGAGACCCTGGACAACGGCAAGCCGATCCGCGAGTCGCGGGACGTGGACCTGCCGCTGGTGGCCGCGCACTTCTTCTACTACGCCGGTTGGGCGGACAAGCTGGGATATGCCGGGTTCGGTAGCGACCCTCGGCCGCTGGGAGTGGCCGGGCAGGTCATCCCGTGGAACTTCCCGCTGCTCATGCTCGCCTGGAAGATCGCTCCCGCGCTGGCGTGCGGCAACACGGTGGTGCTCAAGCCCGCCGAGACGACCCCGCTGACCGCGCTGGCGTTCGCCGAGATCTGCCGCCAGGCCGACCTCCCGCCGGGCGTGGTCAACATCGTGACCGGCGCGGGCGAGACCGGGGCCGCCCTGGTGAACCACCCCGGCGTCGACAAGGTCGCCTTCACCGGCTCCACCGAGGTCGGGCGGATGATCGCCAGGTCGGTGGCCGGCACCCGCAAGAAGCTCACCCTGGAGCTGGGCGGCAAGGCCGCGAACATCGTGTTCGAGGACGCCGCGCTGGACCAGGCCGTCGAGGGCATCGTCAACGGCATCTTCTTCAACCAGGGCCACGTGTGCTGCGCGGGCTCCCGGCTGCTGGTGCAGGAGTCCGTCGCCGACGAGGTGCTGGACGCCCTCAAGCGGCGGCTGTCCACCCTGCGGCTCGGCGACCCGATGGACAAGAACACCGACATCGGCGCGATCAACTCCGCCGCCCAGCTCGCCAAGATCCGCGAGCTGTCGGAGGCCGGGGTGACCGAGGGGGCCGAGCGGTGGTCCCCACCGTGCCCGATCCCCGACAGGGGGTTCTGGTTCCCGCCGACGGTCTTCACCGGCGTGGCGCAGTCGCACCGGATCGCCCGTGAGGAGATCTTCGGGCCGGTCCTGTCCGTGCTGACGTTCCGTACGCCGGCCGAGGCGGTCGAGAAGGCCAACAACACGCCGTATGGCCTGTCGGCCGGCATCTGGACGGAGAAGGGCTCCCGCATCCTGTGGATGGCGGACCGGCTGCGCGCCGGTGTCGTGTGGGCCAACACCTTCAACCGGTTCGACCCCACATCGCCGTTCGGAGGGTTCAAGGAGTCCGGCTACGGCCGGGAAGGCGGACGACACGGACTGGAGGCGTACCTTGCAGTGTGAACATCGCCGGCGCCGCCGTCTGATCCGGCGCGCCGTCGCGGGGGCCGGTACCGGATACGCCCGCGGCCGCCGCTCACGCCGCTTCGCCGTACGGCATGGCTGGTTCGCGCATCGCGGCGGAGTCTGCCGGTGCGGCCAGGTCTACCAGCCGGCCCGTCCACTCCAGATTGGAACCTTCGATGAGTGAGCGCCTGGCCGTGCGCAAGACGTACAAGCTGTTCATCGGCGGGGCGTTCCCGCGCTCGGAGAGCGGAAGGTCCTATGCCGTGACCTCCTCCAAGGGTGACTTCCTGGCGAACGCGTCGAAGGCGTCGCGCAAGGACGCGAGGGACGCCGTCGCCGCCGCCCGCAAGGCGTTCCCCGGCTGGTCGTCGGCCACGGCGTACAACCGGGGGCAGATCCTCTACCGCGTCGCCGAGATGCTGGAGGGGCGCCGGGCCCAGTTCGTCGCCGAGGTGGTCGACGCCGACGGCGTCACCGCGAAGAAGGCGGGGGAACTGGTGGACGCCGCCGTCGACCGCCTCGTCTGGTACGCGGGCTGGTCGGACAAGATCGGTGCGATCCGGGGCTCCGCCAACCCGGTGGCCGGGCCGTACTTCAACCTGTCCACGGTCGAGCCGACGGGCGTCGTCGCGGTGGTCGCGCCGCCGATGGGGCCGCTGCTCGGCCTGGTCAGCGTGATCGCGCCGCTGATCGTCACGGGGAACACCTGCGTCGTGGTCGCCTCGGAGCGGGCCCCGCTGCCGTCGATCACGCTCGCGGAGGTGCTGGCCACGTCGGATCTGCCGGGCGGCGTGGTGAACATCCTGACGGGTTCGGCCGGGGAGATCGCCCCCTGGCTGGCCGGTCACATGGACGTCAACGGCATCGACCTCACCGGTGCGGACGCCGACCTCGCGGTGCGCTGCGAGGAACTCGCCGCGGAGAACCTGAAGCGGGTCCTGCGGCCGGCTCAGGACAGGATCGATTGGCTGGCCGACCCGGGTACGGACCGCATGACGGCCTTCCTCGAAACGAAGACCGTCTGGCACCCCATCGGGGTCTGACCCGGCGGGAACGCCGCGCGAAGGCGGCCGCCTCAGGGCGGCCGCCTTCCTCCTTCAGGGCGGCGGTTCGCAGCGGCTTGAGTGGGGATGCCCAGGCCGGGTCAGCGTGACTGGAGCGCGTCCAGCGCGACGGCCATGGCGATGATCAGGCGCCGGTCCAGGCGCGGATCGCCGATGGTCACGGCGTACTGGTCCCGGGGGCCCCATATGCGCTCGACCGAGAACGCGATCGACGCTCCCACGCTGAAGTCGAAGTGGTACGGCAGCCACGACAGCGAGTCACTGAAACGGCGCACGACAGCGACGGCCGCGTTGCGCTCGCTGCCGGTGTAGGTGGGCAGGCCCGGCTGACGGAGATGCCAGGTCGAGCGCAGCAACGACTTGCCGAAGTCCTTGCGGAACAGCCCGATCGGCCTGCCGTCGTGGTCGGTCACGTCGTACTCGCCGGCGAGGTCGAGCACGTTGCGCGCCTTGAAGCCGCCGAGCACCTGTTGCCGGGACTCGTCCGTGTACAGCGTGACCTGTTCCTTGAAGGCCATCCGTTTCTGCTCGGCGAAGGCGACGACCTCGCCGGGTGACCCGTCGGCCTGGACCACGTGGACGACGTAGCGGTTCACCATCATGGTGATCTTCTGGCGCACTATCAGTCGCGTCTGCTGCTGCAGGCCCGAAATGTCCATGTCACGCTCCATGGGGTCGGGTTAATCACCCTATATTGGGAGATCACCCGTGAGATAGCGTTGGACGGCAGGTGCCACGCAGGAGATCAGTTCCTCCGGGGACAACGACACCAGCGGCTCGATCCGCACCACATAGCGGGCGAAGGCGACACCCATCAGGTGTGACCCGGCGAGGATGGCACGCGTCTCCGGTGAACCCACGTCCAGCCGCTTGACGAGCGGCTGGATCACCTCGGAGCGTACGAACTCCTTGAACAGGTCCGCGGCGGCGGGTGACGCCGCGACCGAACTCATCACGGCGTGGAGTCGCGCGCCCGTCTCCGGATCCTCCCACAACGACACGTAACGGGCGACGACGCGCCGGCCGAGACCCTCGACGTCGCCGTCCGCGGCGTCGGACAGGCTGCGCAGCGGGATGCCGCCGCCGCGGATGGCGGCCTCGAACAGGCCGTCCTTGGACCCGAAGAAATGCATGACCAGCGCCGGATCGACGCCCGCCGCACGGGCGACGGCCCTGATCGTGGTCCCGGCGTACCCGCTCTCGGTGAACGCCCGCAGCCCCGCGTCGAGGATCGCCTCGCGCGTCTGTGGCGATCCGGGCCGTCGTCCGCTCATGAGGGCTATTCAACCACGTTGAATTCATCTATGTTCAACTCAACGTTGTTGAACTCATCGCTTGGAGAATTCGATGCGCAAGCTGATCGCGGCGGTCGTCCTCGTGACGGCCCTCGGCATGGTCTTCGCGCTGTCCTTCCTGGGGGCGCTGCATCAGCCGCGCCCGCACGACGTCCCCGTGGCGGTCGTCGGCCCGGCCCAGGCCACCGCGCGGATCGACGCCGCGCTCGCCGCCGTGGCGCCGGGCGCCTTCGCCCTCACCGCGTACGCCGACGAGGGGACCGCGCGCGCCGCGCTCGCCGATCGGGAAGTGGACGCCGTCCTCGTGCCCGGGGCGGGGAAACTACTGGTCGCCGGCGCGGCCGGCCGTACCGGCGCGACCGTGATCACCCAGGCGTTCCAGGGCGCCGCCGAGGCGCAGGGGACGCGGCTCGCGGTGGAGGACGTGATCCCGCTGCCGCCCGGCGACGCGGGAGGCGTCTCCGGGATGTTCTACGTGCTCTCCCTCGTCATCCCGGGCATCGCCGTCGCGGTGCTGATCTCCCGGATCGCGCCCGGACTCGGCGGCGCGGCGCGTGCCGGAGTCCTCGCCGTCGCCGCTCTCGCGGCGGGTACGGCGAACGCCTGGCTGGCGGACGTGGTGCTCGGCGCCATCCCTGGCAGGTTCGCCGGGCTGGTGGCGGTCTCGGCGTGCGTCACGCTGACCGTCGCTCTCGTGTCGGCGGGTCTAGCCCGGCTCGGGGGGACGGCCGCGGTCGGCCTCGCCGCTCTCCTGTTCATCCCGATCGGACTGCCCGCGAGCGGCGGCCCGGTCGGCGCCCGGTTCATCCCCGAGTGGTACGCGGCGGTCGGGCAGGTCCTCCCGGTCGGCCAGGCGGCCGAGGCGCTCAGGAACGTCGTCTACTTCGACGGGGCCGCCCTGGGCATGCCGGTCGTGGTGCTCGGCGGCTGGGCGCTCCTCGGTGTGCTGCTCCTGGCCGTCCCCCGCCGGAGGGTGACGGCGCTCACTGTGGAACCCTTGGCCGTGGCGTGAGATTGGGTGGGTGGAATGCCGCGGTGGCGAGCGTGGACCGGCGGGAACCGGACCGGTACGAAATGGGCCGGTAGGAAATGGGCCGGCGGGAAATGGCTTGTCGTTCCGGGCGTGACGGCACTGGCCCTGTTCGTCCTCAAGGACCGGTTGCCGAACGTGGACGAGGTCTGGGACTCGCTCAGCGGAGTGAGTCTCGGCTGGCTCGCGGTGGCCGTGCTCGCCGAGGCGATGTCGATGGGCGTCTTCGCCAGGCTCTTCAGCCGCCTGCTCGCGCTGGGCGGGGCCCGGCTGACGTACCCCCGCGCCGTGGCCGTCACGTACGCGCGCAACGCCGTGTCCAACTCGCTGCCCGCCGGGCCCGTCCTGTCCATCGCGTACACGACGAGGGAGTTCGTCCGCCTGGGGGCGGCGAAGCCGCTCATCGCGGCGACGCTGGTACTGGCGGGGACGTACTCGACGGCCACCTTCGCCGGGCTGAGCCTCTTCGCGCTGTTCGGCGAACCGTCCACGAGGACGCCGACCGCGATCGCCTTCGGGGCGCTGCTGTTCGCGGTGGGGGTCCTGCTGCGGCTGCGCCCGCGCCGGTTCACCGGATGGCTGCACCGGCGGAGCCCGAAGGCCATGGGGCAACTCCGTGCCGCTCGTGACGCGCTCCGGCTCGCCGGTCGCGACCGCCTGGTCATCGCCGGCCTCGCGCTCGCCAACTGGCTTCTCGACGTGGCCT
Source organism: Microtetraspora glauca (assembly GCF_040656155.1). Lineage (NCBI taxonomy): Bacteria > Bacillati > Actinomycetota > Actinomycetes > Streptosporangiales > Streptosporangiaceae > Microtetraspora > Microtetraspora glauca. Next base: position 107,396 of record NZ_JBFALK010000012.1, on the reverse strand, counting down.
GCCTCGCGGCCGTCTGCGCCGCCGCGGGCGTACGGGTCGGCCCGCACACGATGCTGCTCGGGTACGTCGCCGCCAAGATGGCCGCGACGCTCGCCCTGATTCCCGGGGGGCTGGGCATCGCGGAACTCGGCATGGCCGCCACATTCGTCGCGGCCGGTGTCACGGGCGGAGCCGCGGCCGCCGTGGTCGCCCTCTACCGGCTCATCTCGTACTGGGCGATCGTCGTCGCCGGCTGGATCGCCTGGCTGATGCTCCGGGACGGCGTACGCGCGCGCCTCGCGGTCGCCGGGCGATGGTTGTGGGAGGGATTCCTGTGGTCGGCGCGGAACGCGCCCTGTGCCGTCACGTACGGCGTCCGCGGCGACGACCTTTGATCCCCTGCTGAGTCCCCGGACGCCACGACCGTGAGTCCCGGGTGTTCGGGCATCCCGGACGGGCCTTCGCGCACCTTCCAGGGCCTTCCAGGGCCTCCATAGGGCGTGAGGGGCGGACGGCGAGGCCGTTGCTCCCGCCGCCCGCCGGTCCGCAGAGTCAGTCCTTGAAGGCGTCCTTCACCTTTTCGCCGGCCTGCTTGACATTGCCCTTGACCTTGTCGGCCTTGCCTTCGGCTTGCTTGCGCTCGTCGTCGGTCATCTCGCCGACGCGCTCTTTGGCCTTGCCCTTGAGCTCCTGAGCCTTGTTGGAAATCTTGTCACCCATACCCATGTCAGACTTCCTTCCGATATGAGGCGATTGTCCGCCAATGGGAAGACTGTCCGATGTAGGGGAAAGCAAACCCCCTGTCCACCTCAGGGTTTTGTCAGGGTCGGCGGCGGAACCGGATCTTGGAGAAGGTCCGTTGGACTGAGTGAAAGAAGGGGGTTTACACACATGTACCGATCCAGAGACCACAAGATGATCGCCGGTGTCTGCGGCGGAATCGCGGAGCGCTACGGCATGTCGCCCAACGCCGTCCGGCTGCTCTTCCTGCTGTCCTGCCTGCTCCCCGGCCCGCAGTTCGTCATCTACCTGATCATGTGGGTCTTCGTCCCCAAGGTGCCTGCGCGCCTGCACTACTGAGGCGCCCGTAGCGGCACGCGGGCGGCGACGGGGTGACGAAGGCGACACCGCCGCCTGCTCGGCCACCTGACGGTGATCACGGCGCGCGGGCCTGGGCATGTCTCGTGTCCAGGCTGCGTGCACCCGTTTTGGGGGTGCGTTCTATGCTCGCGAATGGAGGTGCCCGATGCGTGAACGACCGTTGACGTTGGTTCAGGATGATCTGGTCGACTATGAGAAGGCCATGGAGCGAATGGCCGCCCTGGTCGAGGAGCGGCAGGAGGACGGCCGGCCGGACACGCTCTGGCTGCTCAGCCACCCCGCCGTGTTCACGATCGGCAAGCGCACGCCCGAGGAGCACCTGCCCGACCCCTCGCACGGCATTCCCGTCATGCAGACCGGCCGGGGCGGGCAGCTGACCTACCACGGGCCGGGCCAGCTCGTCGGATACCTGATCGTCAAGCTGCGGGCCGACGAGGGGGTCGTCGACTACATCCGCGAGGTCGAACTGCGGCTGGTCGAGGCGCTCGGAGAGCTGGGCATCCCGGCCGAACGCCGCGACACCCCGCCCGGTTCGGAACTGCTCACCGGGGTCTGGACCAAGGACACCGGACGCAAGATCATTTCGATCGGCATGCGGGCCAGCCGGGCCGTGACCAGCCACGGCTTCGCCCTCAACGTCGAAGGCGACCTGAGCCCGTGGGACCTCGCGATCCCCTGCGGCATGCCCGATGTCGACATGACCTCAGTGGCCCGCGAGCGCGGACACGCGTCGATGGACGAGACCCGGCAGGCGGTCGCGAGGGCCTTCGAGGCCACACCCGGCGCGTAGCGCCGGTTCCTCGCCGAGATCCGCTCGCGTCGGTTCTCCATGCTCTGGGCGTAACCGGTTGAGAGCAGCGACTGCCGGTGGGGTTCTCCGCCGAAGCCGGCGTGCTCGAACGTACGCGATGACCCACCTGGCCGTTGACATATGAGTGTGAACAGGGGTGGGGCGGGATCAGGGTTCACGGCCGACGCCGCACAGGGCACAAGTGGGGAGCCTCCGCTCGCCGTGGCCGATGGACACGTCGTCCGGCCTTTTGGGAATCAAGTGATCGCTGGTGATAGTCCTCTTGTGAAGTCCCGCGATGGCTTTCATGTGACTACGCGGGCCAATCCGAATTCTGGATGATCTCCACGAAATCGATACGCCGGAATCCGGGAACGAAGTGTTCCAGCACGTCGGCGTTGACCGTACCGAATGTGGTGTCAGGGCGGTGCCGGAACCCGTCGGCGAACGCGGCGAGGATCTGGCGCTTGAAGTCGGGCCTCGGGTGGGCGGCAGTGACGGCGGCGATGTCGTCGGGGGACAGCTCCCCGTAGCCGATCCCGAGGACGTCGGTCTCGACTCCGGCGGTGACCAGCGCGACCTCCGGGTCCAGCCGGTACGGCACCTCGGGGGTGGTGTGGAGCGCGATTCCCTCCCATACCTTCCGGATGTCGGTCTCGGGCAGCCCGTGCGAGGTGAGGAACCGGCGCGCCTCGTCGGCTCCGTCGATCTCGAAACGCTGGTGGTCGGTCCGGTACGTCTCGGTCAGGCCCAGGTCGTGGAACATCGCCCCGACGTAGAGCAGCTCCGGGTCGGCCTCCAGCCCGAGCCGCTTGCCCTGAAGAGTGCCGAACAGGTAAACGCGGCGAGAGTGGTGGAACAGCAGCGGTGGCGCCGCTTGACGGACGAGTTCGGTCGCGTCGGCCGCGAGGGCCGAATCCGGGATCTTCACTCCCGCGATCGTCTCCGACATGACGGTTCCCTCCTGCTCATGGCCGGCCGGCGTGACCAGGCGGTGACCAGGCGACATGGCCGGGTGATACCGCCAGGCGGCCTCGTGTTCCCCCATTCCCAACCGGCCGCGAGGGGCGCCCCGCTGTATGGGACGTATCTGCCACAGAAACGGACAGTTCTCGGCAGCGGGTACGCCGGCAGCCGCTCCTCAGGTGGTCGGCGCATCCGAAACGTCCAGTGCGTGAACGCCCAGTGCACGAATATTCAGTGCACGAATGCCCGGTCCACGCGAACGCTTCGCGGAGCCGCCGGAACCCGCAGGTGAAGCAGACCCCCGGGACGAACCGGGTGAAGCAGGCCCCCGGGACGAAGCAGCGCCCCCAGGGTGGGGGCGTCAGCCGCCGTGCGCTCCGTGGAACGGGGTGGTGACGCCCTCATAGGAGAGGTGCAGGGCCATGCCCATGTCGGCGTGGCTCAGGTTGTGGCAGTGGTTCATCCACAGCCCCGGGTTCGTGGCGCGGAAGGCCACCTCCCAGACCTCTCCGGGGCGTACGTCGAAGGTGTCGAGCAGCAAGGGTGCCCCGGTCGGTGCGCGGCCGTCGCGGCTGAGGACGAGCACGCGGTGCCCGTGCAGGTGCCAGGGGTGGGTCTCGCGTCCCCGGTTCACGACGGTGATCCGGACGAGGTCGCCTTCCGTCACGATCTGCGTGGGGATGTTCGGGAACGCCTGCCCGTTGACCGTGTGCGCGTACATCGGCCGCCCGTCGACCATGGCGAGTCCCTGGTCGAGGACGAGCGTGAACCTCCGCTTCACCTGCTCGTTCGCGTCGAACGGCGGGGCGGCGGGTTTTCCGTACGCGAGCGGGTCGAGTTCGGGCCAGCCCGCGGTGTTCTCGACCGGACCGGCGGTGGGGCTCGCCGCGGTCGCGCCGCCCGTGCTCCCGGCGGTTCCGGTGGTTCCGGCGGCGCCGGTCGTCCCGGTGGTGGTCCGGACTTTCTCGATCGTTTCGACGCTCCCCGTCGTCCCGGCCGGGTCAATGGCGCCGGTGGTCGCGGCGGGCACCAGCTTCAGGCCCTCCGTACGGTCGTCCACGAGCAGGCGCACGCCGGTGGCGGGCATCGTGAAGGCGAGGTCGTACCGGCCGCCCGCGGGCAGGCGCAGTCCCACCTTGCTCACCTCGCCCGGTTCGTTGAGGTCGTTGCCGTCGATCGCGACCAGCCGGTACGGCGTACCGCTCAGCGTGAACCGGTGCGGGGTGTTGTCAGTGTTGACCAGGCGCAGGCGGGTCGGCATGCCGGGGTACGCCCGCTGCTGGATGGGCTGGTCGTGGTTGCCGAGCACGGTCGTGCCGGAGAACGTGTGCACGGGGAGGGTGAGGTCCAGGCCCTCGGCCCTGTTACGCGGGTGCACCACGAGGGTGCCGTACAACCCCATCCGCACGCCGAGGTCGGACACCTCGTGCGTGTGGTACCAGAAGGTCCCCACCTGGTTCGCGAGGAAGCGGTACACGAACTCCTCGCCCGGGAGGACCGCGTCCTGGGTCAGGCCGGGGACCCCGTCCTCGCCCGAGGGGACGTCGTAGCCGTGCCAGTGGAGCGTCACGCCCGACTCGATGTCGGCGTTGCGCAGCCGTACCTCGATCAGGTCGCCCTCGGTCGCGGTGATCGCGGGTCCGGGCACCTGGCCGTTGAACGTCCACGCGGCGACCTGCTTCCCGGAGGACAGCGCGATGGTCGAGGTGCGGGCGGTGAGCATGAAGCGGCGCACCCTGCCGCCCTCGGCCGGGGCGGTGGGCCCGCGCAGCGCGGTCACCGGCTGTCCGTGGTGCTCGTGCCGCTCTCCGGAGACGCCGCCGCCGAGGTCGGTCGCCTCGACCGGGGCGAACGCGAGCCCGGTGCCGAGCAGGGCCACCGCGAGGATCGCGGAGGCGCCGGGCCGGAGCCCGCGTACCGGAGGGCAGACGACCCGCCAGCTCACCAGAAGGGCGACCCCGAAGAGCGCCACCGTGAGCAGGCCCGTGCTCCAGGTCGCGGGGTAGCCGAGCAGGAGTGTGTGGACCAGCCCCGCCGCCGCGGCGAAGCCCGCGCCCAGCAGGGGCATCACCACGATGGGCCGGGCCGCCGTGACGCCACGGCCGCGGGCCGCCTCGACGAGACGCGGCCCGGCGAGCACGGCCGCCACCAGTACGGCGAGGCCGAGGAGGGGCACCGCGACGATGACCTTCTCCTGGACGAACCACCATCCGGCCCGGGCGAGCGCGATGACGCAGGCGACCCGGGCCAGCGTCACGAGCACGGCCACGGGGAACAGGGCCAGCGCCACTTTCGGACGCCGGAAGGCGGCGGCCGCCCCGGTCCCCAGCCACGCGAGCGTGGTCAGGGCCGAGGCGAGCAGGTCGAGCGCGAGCAGCCCCGAGGTGGTCATGACACCGGCGCCGTCACGTTCTTCGGCGTCGTCTCGCCGGCCAAGGCGAACTTCCGGGCTCCGGCGAGCACCTGTCCGGAGACGGCCATGATGGCCAGGCCGTTGACGGCGTGCAGGCCCAGGATGGCCAGCGACGCCGTCGTGGAGTTGCCGGTGCCGTCGTCCAGCGCCCGGCCCAGGATGATGATCAGCATCTGGACGACGACCAGGCCGAACGGCGCGATGCTCAGCCCGATCAGCCGGCCCGGCGCCTTGACGATCGTGGCCACCACGGTGATCAGCAGGGACAGGACGGGGATGACCATCATTCCGGTGGTGCCGTGCAGCGCGAACGAGTCGTCCGACTGCGGTTTGTCGAAGGCGCCGACGCCCGCGAAATAGAACTGCGCGAGTATGGCGAGCATTTGCAGGCCGGCCAGCGCGACGAAGACCCTGCGCACGGTGCGCTCCCTTCAGATACGTGGGTTAGGGAGGATCTTGTCCCATCACGTCCGCCGAGTCGTCGTCCGGCCAGAGACACGTCACATACGACCAGGGGAGTACGCGAGGGGGTACGGCACCTTCCCCGGGAGGCGTCCGGCTCAGATCAGCCCGAGCGCGAGCATCGCGTCGGCGACCCGCTTGAAGCCGTCGATGTTGGCGCCCGCCACGTAGTTCCCCGCCATGCCGTACTCGTCCGCCGTCTTCAGGCAGCGGTCGTGGATGTCGGACATGATCTCGCGCAGGCGGCGCTCGGAGAACTCGAAGGTCCAGGAGTCGCGGCTGGCGTTCTGCTGCATCTCCAGCGCGCTGGTGGCCACGCCGCCCGCGTTGGCGGCCTTGCCCGGCCCGAAGGCCACGCCCGCGTCCTGGAACACCCGGATGGCCTCGGGCATCGTCGGCATGTTGGCGCCCTCGCCCACCGCGACGCAGCCGCCGCGTACCAGCCGCTCGGCGTCCTTGCCGGTGATCTCGTTCTGCGTGGCGGACGGCATCGCCACCTCGCAGGGCACCTCCCACACGCTGTGGCCGGGCACGAACACCGCGCCCTCGCCGGCGCGCTTGGCGGCGTACGCGCTGAGCCGCTGGCGTTCGACCTCCTTGACCTGCTTGAGCAGATCGAGGTCGATGCCCTTCTCGTCCACGACGTATCCGGAGGAGTCGGAGCAGGCGACCACGACGCCGCCGAGCTGGCGCACCTTCTCGATGGTGTAGATCGCGACGTTGCCGGACCCGGACACCACGACGCGCTTGCCGTCGAAGGACGTGCCGCGTGCCTTGAGCATCTCCTCGACGAAGAACGCGCAGCCGTACCCGGTGGCCTCGGTGCGGACCTGGGCGCCGCCGAAGCTCAGCCCCTTGCCGGTGATCACGCCGGACTCGTACCGGTTCGTGATGCGCTTGTACTGCCCGAAGAGGTAGCCGACCTCACGGCCGCCGACGCCGATGTCACCGGCGGGGACGTCGGTGTACTCGCCGATGTGGCGGTAGAGCTCGGTCATGAAGCTCTGGCAGAAGCGCATGATCTCGCGCTGGGACCTGCCCTTGGGGTCGAAGTCCGAGCCGCCCTTGCCGCCGCCGATGGGCAGGCCGGTCAGGCTGTTCTTGAAGATCTGCTCGAACCCGAGGAACTTGATGATCCCCAGATAGACGGAGGGGTGGAAGCGCAGCCCGCCCTTGTACGGCCCGAGCGCGCTGTTGAACTCGACCCGGAAGCCACGGTTGATATGCACCTCGCCCTGGTCGTCCTCCCAGGGCACACGGAAGATGATCTGCCGCTCGGGCTCGCAGATCCGCTCAATGATCTTGGATTCGGCGTACTCGGGGTGCTTGCCGAGCACCGGGCCGATGCTCTCCAAGACCTCGCGGACGGCCTGGTGAAACTCGATTTCACCGGGATTACGGCGCAGGACGTTGTCGTAGATCGTCGACAGCTTCTCGTGTAGCACCGGGTACCCCGTTCGTTCATGTCTGGCAGTCCATGCCCAATCTTATGAGTCCCGGGTTGACACCTGTCATGCAGGATCGGCACGTCAGCGCCGGTTTCGGTCCATATTTCGGACTAAGGTGACGTACGTCGGCTTTAACCTGCGGATCCTGTTACCGTGGGTCGCTTACATTGTCTCTTTGACGTTGTCTCTTGATGCTCTCTTGACGGAGGCGCTCGGTGGTACGGCGGTCTTCTCCGAAGGGGCCGGCGAAGTGAAGGGGCGGCAGGCCGGGTGGGGCTCGGCCGTACTCGACCGGTTCCAGAACCCGACCCAGGTCCTGGCGACCGGATTCGGCAGCGTGGTGCTGATCGGCACCGTCCTCCTGACGCTTCCGATCGCGACGACCTCCGGTGAGTCCGCGGGTTGGGTGTCCGCCCTGTTCACCGCGACCTCGGCGGTGTGCGTGACGGGCCTAGTGATCGTCGACACCGGGGCGTACTGGTCCTCCTTCGGTGAAGGAGTGATCGCCGGGCTGGTCCAGGTCGGCGGCCTCGGGATCATGATGATGGCCACCCTGTTCACCATGCTGGTCTCCGGCCGCATGGGACTCCGGGTCCGGCTCATGGCCCAGGCCCAGACCAGCACGCTCAACGTGGCCGACGCCCGCCGGGTGGTGCGCAACGTCGTGATCTTCAGCCTCGTCTCCGAGGCGATCGTGGCCGTGATCCTCACCGCCAGACTGATGATCAAGTACGACGAGTCGTTCGGGGAGGCGGTCTACCACGGGGTCTTCCACGCGATCTCGGCGTTCAACAACGCCGGGTTCGCCCTGTGGCCGGACAGCCTGATGGGGTTCGTGACCGACCCGTGGATCTGCCTCACGATCGCCGCGGCGGTGATCGTCGGCGGCCTGGGCTTCCCGGTGATGTTCGAGCTGCTGCGCTCCTGGCGGCGGCCCAGCCGCTGGTCGGTGCTCACCCGCGTGAGCGTCGTCGTCACCGTGCTCCTGCTCTCCTCCGGCACGCTGGTCTTCCTGATGACGGAGTGGCGCAACCCCGGCACCATGGGCGCCCTCGACGACTCCGAGAAGCTGCTGGCCAGCTTCTTCACCGCCGTCATGCCGCGCTCGTCGGGCTTCAACAGCATCGACGTCTCCCAGATGGCGCCGTCGAGTTGGCTGGCCACCGACATCCTGATGTTCATCGGCGCGGGCAGCGCCGGCACCGGGGGCGGCATCAAGGTCACGACGTTCGGACTGCTGGCCTTCGTCATCTGGGCGGAGCTGCGGGGCGAGTCCCGGGTCAACGTCGGGCACCGGCGGCTCACCGAGTCCGCGCAGCGCCAGGCGGTCGCGATCAGCGCGCTCGGCGTCGCCCTCGTCGCGGTGTCCACCTACGTCCTGCTCGTGCTGACCCCGCACAGCCTGGACAAGGTGCTGTTCGAGGCCGTCTCGGCGTTCAGCACGACTGGCCTGTCCACCGGCATCACCGCGGACGTGCCCCCGGCCGGGCACCTGCTCCTGGTGGTGCTCATGTTCATCGGCAGGATCGGCCCCCTCACGCTCGGCTCGGCGCTCGCCCTCAAGGAGCGCACCCGCCGTTACGAACTACCCGAGGAGCGAGTCATCGTTGGCTGACAAGAAGAACGATCCTGTCGTGGTCGTCGGCCTCGGCCGGTTCGGCAGCTCCCTCGCGCTGGAACTGGCGGCGAGGGGAACCGAGGTGCTGGCCATCGACAGCCGCCCCAAGCTGGTGCAGAGCCTGGCCGGACGGATCACGAACATCGCGACCGCGGACGCCACCGACATCGAGGCGCTGCGCCAGCTCGGCGTGCCCGACTTCTACCGGGCCGTGGTCGCCATCGGCAGTGACCTGGAGGCGAGCATCCTCGCCACCTCGCTGCTGGTGGAGCTGGAGCTGGAGGACATCTGGGCCAAGGCGGTCAGCCGCCAGCACGGCCAGATCCTGCACCGGATCGGCGCCCACCATGTCGTCTTCCCCGAGCACGACATGGGGGAGCGGGTCGCCCACATGGTCAGCGGCCGGATGCTCGACTACGTGGAGGTCGACGAGAACTTCGCCCTCGTCAAGACCCACCCGCCCAAGGAGTTCGTCGGCGTCCCGCTGGGCCAGTCGAAGCTGCGCCGCAAGTACGGCGTGACGATCGTGGCCGTCAAGAGCCCCGGCGAGGAGTTCACCTACACCACGGCGGAGACCGAGCTCTCCTATGGCGACATCGTCCTCGTCTCCGGCAGGAGCGACAACGTCGAGCGCTTCGCCGAACTCCCCTGACCTCTGGGTGACCGAGAAGGAGCTGAACCGCTGGCAGGCCGCAGGCGTCGGCGTGCACGTCAAGCAGGCGGGAGCTCTCTCCGTGACCATCGGCGGTGAGCGTGTAGGGAGCATGGCGGGTCGATCGCCGGGCCGCCCGAGCACGCACGGCGACCATGGCGCAGGTATGGGTGCAATCTTGCAGTTTCCCTGAGAACGTACAGGTCAGGGCCGTGGGACTTGCACTGCAAGTGCTCGCTTCTTCCGTCTGTGGCACCGGCTGCCGAGCGCCGGTCACTCTGATCTCGGGCGCCGCCGAACCGTTCGGCCAGGCGCCGGATCAGCCCCCCTCAGCCCTTGGAGGAGACATGCGCGCGTTTCTCGTCGCGACCCTCGCCGCCGGCCTGCTCGCGGCACCCGTCACCGTCTCGACCGCCGCGGCAGTGTCGGCGGCGACCCCCACGACAGCCTTGCCGGCCGCCGGTTCGGCGAGCCGGGCACTGCCCACCTGCTCGGGCGAGCGGATCCTGCGGAGGGAGGTCTGGGCCGTCAACGGCACGGTCGCGGGCTCGCCCCGGCAGAAAGCCGCCTACATCCACCTCTTCTACAACGGCTCCACTCGTACGGCGTGCGCGTTCCTGAACTCCACGGACTACACGTGGGGCGTCAGGAAGTACGTAGAGCTGAGGCTGCGCAACTGCGTGTCCACCACCTCGTCCGGCCGCTGCATCTCCACGCTCAATCCGGCGTACGTCCGTGGCTGGACGACGGGCCGGAGCGGGACCGCTGTGCTGCCGTTCAGCCGGGGCTGCCTGACGGTCGAGGCCACGGTCATGTACGGCGGCTTCCAGGGCAGCCGGACGATCCCCAGTGGCAGCGTGTGCCTGGGGTCCCGGGTCTGAGGGTCCCCCTCCGCTCCCGGCCTCCGAGCCTCCGCTCCTTCCCGCCTCCGCTCCTTCCCGCCTCCGGTCCGTGCCGCCGGGCAAGGGCCATCCCCGGCTGATCCTCGGCCGATCATGGTTCACCATCGCGATTGAACCCACCTGCCCCATGCGGGTGGGTTCGTCGCTTTACATGACATTTGTAGCTCTTTGCGGAGGTTGGCGAGCTGATTCTGGACCCGCGCGGGCATAATCCGCCCAGGTCAGGCGTTTAGTTAGCTGAACTAACTTCTTCTCGCTAGGGGGGCACGAAGATGTGCGGTATCGCCGGCTGGGTCGACTACGACCGTGACCTGAGAACCGTGCGCGACGTCGCGCAGGCCATGACCGACACCATGGTGTGCCGGGGACCGGACGCCGAAGGCCTGCGGGTGGAGCCGCACGCGGCGCTCGGCCACCGCCGGCTCGCCATCATCGACATCGAGGGCGGCCGCCAGCCGATGGCCGCCGAAAGGGACGGGAGGCTCCTCGCCGTCCTCACGTACAGCGGCGAGGTCTACAACTTCCGCGAGCTGCGCGCCGAACTGGCCTCGCGCGGGCACCACTTCCGGACGGAGAGCGACACCGAGGTCGTCCTCGAGGCGTACCTGGAGTGGGGAGAGGACTTCGTCGGCCGGCTCAACGGCATGTACGCCTTCGCCATCTGGGACGCCCGCCGCGAGGAACTGCTCCTCGTCCGCGACCGGATGGGCATCAAGCCGCTCTACTACTACCCGACCCCGTCAGGGGTGCTGTTCGGCTCGGAGCCGAAGGCGATCCTCGCCAACCCGCTGGCGGAGCGGGTGGTCGACGCCGACGGCCTGCGCGAGCTGCTCGCCTTCGTCAAGACGCCGGAGCGGGCCATCTACCGCGGCATGTACGAGGTCCGTCCCGGCCAGCTCGTCCGGATCCGCCGCGAGGGCGTGACCCGGCGCCGCTACTGGACCCTGGAGTCCCGCGAGCACACCGACGACCTCCCCACCACGATCGAGAACGTGCGCGGGCTGCTGGACGACATCGTCAGCCGCCAGCTCATCTCGGACGTGCCACTGTGCACCCTGCTGTCGGGCGGCCTGGACTCCAGCGCCGTGACCGCGCTCGCCGCGAGGGCGCTGGGCACGACGAAGGTCCGGTCGTTCTCCGTCGACTTCGCCGGGTACACCGAGAACTTCCAGCCCGACGAGATGCGCGACACCCCTGACGGCCCGTACGTCAAGGACGTGGTCAAGCACATCGGCGCCGACCACACCGACATTCTGCTGAACTCGGCCGACCTGATGGACCCGGCCGTCCGGGCGGCGGTGCTGCGGGCACGCGACCTGCCGGCCGGCATCGGCGACATGGACACCTCGCTCTACCTGCTGTTCAAGGCGATCCGAGGGCACTCGACCGTGGCGCTCTCCGGCGAATCCGCCGACGAGGTCTTCGGCGGGTACAAGTGGTTCCACGACGCCGAGGCGGTCAACTCCGGCACCTTCCCGTGGCTGGCCATGCGGGGATCCATCGGGCGCCGCGGCCTGGACGGGCTCTTCGACGAGGAGCTCACCCGCAAGCTCGACATCCCCGCCTACCGGGCCGACGCCTACCAGCAGGCCCTGGCCGAGGTGCGGCCGCTGCCCGGTGAGACCGGCCTGCAGAAGCGGATGCGGGAGGTCAGCTATCTGCACCTCACCCGCTTCGTGCAGATCCTCCTGGACCGCAAGGACCGGATGAGCATGGCCGTCGGCCTGGAGGTGCGCGTCCCCTTCTGCGACCACCGCCTGGTGGAGTACGTCTACAACGCCCCGTGGGCGATGAAGACGTTCGACGGGCGGGAGAAGAGCCTCCTGCGCGCCGCCACCGCGGACGTCCTGCCGCGTTCGGTGGTCGAGCGCCGCAAGAGCCCCTACCCCTCGACCCAGGACCCCGCGTACGAGCGGGCGCTCCAGGCCGAGGCGGTCAGGCTCCTCGGCCTGGACGACCTGCCGGTGGCGCCGCTGCTCGACATGGCGAAGGCGCGGACCGCGCTCGACCACGAGGTGGGGACGACCAGCCTCCAGGAGAGCAGGGCCGCGATGGAGCAGCTCATCCAGTTCAACGCCTGGCTGGAGAGGTACGGGGTCCGCGTCACCATCTGACCCGCTCCCGGCCGTCACCGACTGGCCCCACCGACCCGCCCGTGCGGCTACTGGGGCCAGTTGGCCACGGTCGAGGCCTTGATCGGATCGACGTAGCAGTTCACGGTGGCCCGGCGGGCCTTGTCCAGTACGCAGACCTTCACGTCCACACGCGTGATCTCGCCGTCGGAGGAGAGCCGGAACGAGCTCTTCGCCGCGCAGGTCGACCTGGGCTGGGCCCATCCGGTGCCGCCGCCGGCGTAGTGGAAGCGGGCGCGGATGTACGCGCAATGGCCGTCGTGCCGGTCGCGGTCGTACAGCGTGCCCGACACGACGAACGTCTCCGCGCTGAAGTCGGTGATCCACACGTCGGCCTTGGCGTACCCCCCGTGGCCGCCCCTGGACTGGACGGGTCCCCAGTGGAGCCGGGCCGCGGCGGCCTCGGCCGGCGCGGTCAGGCCGCCGACGGCCACGACCGTCAGCAGCGCGGCGGCGCCGGCCGCGCGGGCGGTTCTGCGGGCGGTCCTGATGATGGTGCTGTTCTTCATGCCTCCATGAGTAGTGCCGCCGACTTGGAGCCACCTTGCATCCCGCTGGGCTCCGCCGGAACCCACCCGCCGGAACCCACCTGCCGGAACCCACCTGCCGGAACCCGTCCGGAACCCGCGCGGGAAGCCGCTCGCGCGGGCGGGTGAGGAGAAGAATGGTCATTCTCGGTACGGCGATCCTCATCTCTGCGTAGTGTCATCATCACTCATTGTGATCGAAGCGGGGGTTGTCGTTGTTGACTCGCGCGCAGATCCGGCTCGTCATGGCCGGACTCATGCTCGCCATGCTGCTCGCCGCTCTGGACCAGATGATCGTGGCCACCGCGCTGCCCATGATCGCGCAGGAGCTCGGCGGGCTGGACCAGCTCTCCTGGGTGGTCACGTCCTATCTGCTCGCCTCCACGGCCGGGACCCCGTTGTACGGCAAGCTCTCGGACCTGTACGGCCGCAAGCAGATCTTCCAGAGCGCGATCGTCATCTTCCTGATCGGGTCCATCCTGTGCGGCCTCGCCCAGAACATGGCCCAGCTCATCATCTTCCGCGGCGTCCAGGGGCTGGGCGGCGGCGGCCTCATGGCGCTCGCCATGGCCGTCATCGCGGACGTCGTCCCGCCCCGTGAGCGTGGCCGCTACCAGGGGCTCTTCGGCGGCGTGTTCGGCCTGGCCAGCGTCGCGGGCCCGCTCGTCGGAGGGTTCTTCACCGACCACGCGACCTGGCGGTGGATCTTCTGGATCAACCTTCCGCTGGGCGTGGCCGCGCTCGCCGTGATCGCGGTCGCGCTGCATCTGCCCCGCACGACGGTGCAGCACAGCATCGACTATCCCGGGGCCGTCCTCCTGGTCGCCGCCGTGTGCTCGATTCTGATGGTCACGGTGTGGGGCGGCCGCACGTACGACTGGGCCTCGCCGCAGATCATCGCTCTCGCGGCGGCGGGTGTCTGCCTGACCGTGGCCTTCGCCGCCCGGCAGCGCAGCGCGGCCGAGCCGATCCTGCCGCCGCGGGTCATCACCGATCCGGTGGTCGCGGTCAGCGCGGGGTTGTCGCTGCTGTCCGGAGCCGCGCTGTTCGGCGCCGTGGTCTACCTGCCCACCTATCTCCAGATCGTCCGCGGCGACACGGCCACGGAGTCCGGGCTCGCCCTTGTCCCGCTGACCGGCGGCGTGATCGTCGCCTCTCTGGTGAGCGGGGCGCTGGTCTCCAAGACCGGCCGGTACAAGGCGATGCCCGTCCTGGGAGCGGGGATCCTGGCCGTCGGGCTGTACCTGCTCAGCCTGGTCGAGGTGGACACGTCGCGGGTGCTGCTCATGGCCTTCACCGTCGTGGTCGGTCTGGGTGTGGGCGGCTTCATGCAGGTCCCACTGGTGGCGACGCAGAACGCCGTACTCCCCGGTGACATCGGTACCGCGTCCAGTGCCATCGCGTTCTTCCGCACTCTCGGCGGCTCGCTCGGCACCGCGCTGTTCGGCACGATCCAGATCCGCACCCTGGAGGAGGAACTCGCCAGGGCCGGTCTGCCGGCGCAGGCCGTCCAGCTCGATCCCGGCATGCTCGCCCGGCTGCCCGGCGCGCAGCTCCACGAGCTGCTTGAAGCGTTCACCACGGCGGTCCAGGCCGTCTACCTGTGGGCGATTCCGTTCGCCGCCGCCAGCCTGCTGCTCGCGCTCTTCCTGAAGGAGGTGCCGCTGCGCGGGGAGACGTCCACGCGGCCGAGCGCGGTGACGCTGGCGGTGACCGGCGTCGCGCTCGCCTGGCTCGCCGACCGGCTCGAACGCGGGGCGTCGCCCCGGCTGCTCGCTGCCGCCGCCCGGCTCGTCCCGCCCGACGCGGTGCCGGAGGCCGCCGCCGACGATGACGCCGCCCGCGCTCGCGCCGCGTCCCGGCAGCTGCTGCGGCCGTTGGCAGGCCAGGTGCTGCTCGCGGCTTTGGTGGAAAAGGAGAGCAAATGACCCGATATCTGGCTGGCCTGATCACGGCGACCGCCGCTCTCGGCGCGGGTGTCTGGCTGCTGATCGCGCCGTACGGCCTGGACTACCCCTCCGGCAGCACGGCGTCGGGGGTCGACGCGTGGACGGGAGCGCTGGTGTGCGCGCTCTCCCTGGCCACCATCGGGGTGTGGGCCCGTGCCTGGCGCGCGCAGCTCCGCGCCGACGGGCTGCTGCCGGAGCGCCAGGCGGTACGGCCGGACCGGTCGGCCCTGCCGCATCCGGATGAGCACGGCCGGGCCGACTCGTCGGACGCGGCGAGGGTCGCACGGGCACTGGAGGAGGAGCCGCCCCCGCCCCCGCCGCAGGTGCCGACCATCGAGGACCTGCACGGCCTGCTCAAGCCTCTGGTGGCCGCACTGGCCGCCGACCAGATGGAGCGGACCCACGCGCAGAGCGCCCAGCCGCAGAACGCCCATCCACAGAACGCCCGCCCGCGGAACGCCCACGGGCCGAGCACCCACACGCAGACCGCGTACACGAATGCGGAGGAGGACTGGTGAGCAGGTGGGGAATCGCCGGCATCGGCATGATCTTCGCGATCGGCGTCTGGCTGGTCGCGGCGCCGTTCGTGACCGGCCAGCAACCGGACAGCGCGACCTGGACCACGGCCACCCGGAATGATGTGATCGTCGGCGCGGCGCTCGCGCTCCTCGGCTTCACCGGCTTCTTCACGGTGCTCGCCGGTCACGTCGCCGACATGTACGCCAAGGGCCCGCAGCCGCCCGCCCAGCGCTGACCAGCGTTGCCACGGAAGCCGCAGACGGGACGAACGTATGGCGGTTCCCCGGCGCCGACCTGGTGTTCGCGCTGTTCCTGTTCGGCACGTTCAACCTGGTCTACATCGTGCTCGGCCGGTTCTTCATACGCGGCCTGATGGCCGGAGCGGTCAAGGGCTGAGAGCGTCCCGGCCGACCGGTCCGGCCTGCGGTCCGGATCTCCCGGCGGATCTCCCGGCGGGGGCGCGCCCATCGAGCGGGCGTGTCCCTCGCCGTCCCCGCCGGGAGATCCGTCGTTTCCCGAAATATCCGAGTAAGGGCTACTTCAGGCCGGTGTCCACGGCACCGGTCAGCGTGCCGGTGTCACCGGACATCTCCCAGATCATCACGCCGAGCAGGCCCTTGGTACGCAGCCACGCGGTCTTCTTGGCGATCGACCACGTGTCGTCGAAGGTCCACCACTGGCCGGCCTGGCTCGCGCTGCCGGTGTAGCAGTAGGTGGCCCCCGCCTGCTCGTCGTGCCGTACGGTGCAGCCGGGCACGCTCGCCACCAGGTTGCTGTAGCCCCGGGTGCCCGCCTCCTCCTGGAACTGGCCCGGCGCGGCACCGGTCGCCGACTGCCACTCGCCGGACTTGCCGCCGTCGGCGACGCCCTGCCAACCGCGCCCGTAGTACGCGAGACCGATGGTGAGCTTGCGCGGGTTCACCCCGGCCTGCAGGTACACGTTGACCGCGTTCTCGACGCTGAAGTGGAACGAGTACGGGTCGTCGGTGTCGGCGTACAGGTTGCCCTGGTGGCCGGTCCGGTTCGGCTCCCACGAGTTGTCGCTGCCCGCGCCGTGGAAGTCGTAGCCCTGGATGTTGAAGATGTCCAGGGACTTGGCGACCTCGGGCAGGTCCCAGCCCGCCGCGATCTTGTCCGGGTCGGCCGGCGTGAACGCGGTGAGCTGGTAGCGCTTCCCGGTCTCCACGGTCAGCGCGTCCAGCTGCTTGCGGAACTCGGCGATCAGCAGGGTGTTGTTCGCCTTGTCGTTCGGGCCGATGTGGTTTCCGGCGTGGCCCTCGGCGCCCGGCCACTCCCAGTCCAGGTCGATGCCGTCGAAGATCCCGGCGGCGCTGCCCGGCCCGCCCGCGCTGTTGTACTCGGGCAGGTTGCCCTTGATGTACATGTCGATGCAGGAGCTGACGAACTTCTTCCTGGACGCGTCCGTGGCGGCCACGTCGGAGAAGTACTTCGAGTACGTCCAGCCGCCGAGCGAGATCAGCACCTTCAGGTTCGGGTACTTCGCCTTGAGCTTGCGCAGCTGGTTGTAGTTGCCGCGCAGCTTCTCCCAGCCGGTGTCGGCGACGCCGTCCACGGACTGCGCCGAGCTCATCGGCCGGCCGTAGTCGGCGTCGGCGTCGCCCGAGCCGTCACCCTGGTTCGGGTCCTGCGGGTCGGACGAGGTTCCCTTGGTGACGCCGTTGAGGCAGGTCAGCTTCACCGGGTCGATGTTGGCGAACGCGTAGTTGAGGTGGGTCAGCTTCGCCGCCGCCCCGGTCGTGTCGAGGTTCTTCACGAAGTACTGGCGGCCGTAGATGCCCCACTGCACGAAGTAGCCGACCCTGGCGTACCCGTTCTCGACGATGTCGGCGGTGGTCGCCTTGACGGCGACGCCGGCAGCCGACGTGTTGTCGTAGAGGTCACGGGCCCGCACGGTGAAGGTGTACTCCGTGGACGGGGACAACCCGGTCACCGTGGCCGTGGTGCCGAGCACGCTCGTCGCCAGTGTCGTGCCGACGTACACGTCGTATCCGGCGACGCCCTTGTTGTCGGTCGAGGCGTCCCACGCGAGCGCGACGCTGGACGACGTCTTGCCGGTGCTGCGCACGTTGGCCGGCACGGTGGGCGGCTGGGTGTCGTCGGCCGGATTGTTGGTGGTCACCTTCAGCGGCGAACTGGCCGGCGAGGGGGTGCCCTTGCGGTCCTTGGCCTTGACCGTGAACGTGTACTCGGTGTTCGGGCTCAGGCCGGTGACCGTCGCGGCGGTCCCGGTGACCGTCGTGGCCAGGTCGGTGCCTCGGTAGACCTCGTACGCCGTGATCGGGAGGCTGCCCGCCGTCGCGGCGTCCCAGGCGAGGGAGACCGTCTTGGTGGTCTTGACCGGCGAGCGGAGGTTCCCCGGCGCGGAGGGCGGGGTGTCCGCAGAGCCGTCGCATCGCACGTCGTTGACCCGGCAGCTCGTCGGCTCCACGGGCGAGCTGAGCGTGAAGGTCGGGCTGTACGGCTCGGTGGTCGCGTGCGCCGCGATCTTGGTGTTGTAGAAGGCCGGACTCAGCGTGACCTGACGGCCGCTCTGGCTCAGCGAGCCGTTCTGGGCGTTGCTCGCGGTGACCCCGGCGGGCAGCTCGAACTGGATCGACCAGGCGTCGAGGGCGGCGTCGCCGTTGTTCTCGACGACGAACTTCCCCTGGCTGCCGCTGAGGGAGAAGCTCGCGACGACCGGCGCGGCCGGCGGGGGCGGGTCGCCGCTGCCGTCGCAGTTGGCGTTGTTGATCAGGCAGCTCGTCGGCTGGGCGGGTGAGCTGAGCGTGAAGGTCGGGCTGTACGGCTCGGTGTTCCCGTTCGCCCGGACGGTGTTGATGTAGAACGCCGGGGTGAGTTTGACCCGTGTGCCGGTCTGGGTCGTGGTGGCGTTCTGGGGGTTGCTGACGGTGACCCCGGCGGGCAGGTCGAACTGGATCGACCAGCCGGTGACGGGGGCGCTCTCGGGGTTGCTCACCACGAACTTGCCCTGATTGCCGGTCAGGGTGAAGGCGGCGGTGAGGCGGGCGGCAGCGTGTGCCGGGGCGGCCGCGAAGGCGACCATCATGGCGATCGGGAGCAACAGGACGGCTAATCGGCGCATGTGAGAACTCTTTCCTAAAGGAAAGTTTCCTAATAATTACGCGGATCGTAACCCCGAGTCGTGGTGGCGGCAAGACCCAAAACGGTGGGTGCGTTCGGAAGGCTCGGCCTGGAAAGCCGAGGGTGGGCAGCCCCGCTTGGAGAGTCAGGGGTGGGTGCTCCGGTCGGGGAGAGCCAGGGTTGGCGCTCCGGTCCGGGAGGGTCGAGGGCGCGATGCCCCCCTTTCCCGCCTTGCGCACATTTGCTAGCTATGCGCTATCTTGGTGATATCACTTCAATAGCAAGGAGGGGCGATGGAGCGTCGGGCGTTCCGCCTGAACGGCTTCGCCGTGACGATCGGGCTGCTGGTGCTCGGCGGCGCGCTGGCCGCGGCCGGGCTGGCGATCGGTGTCGAGGCGTTGGCCGGGGCGGCGATCCTGTGGGGTGTGATCTTCGTGATCGTGGCCACGGGCTTCACCGTGATCAACCCCAACGAGGCCAAGGTGGTGCAGTTCCTCGGCCGCTACGTCGGCTCGGTGAACGACGCCGGCTTCCAGTGGGTGGCGCCACTGACGACCAAGCAGCGCGTGACCCTGCGCGTGCGCAACTTCGAGACGGCCAAGCTCAAGGTCAACGACGCCGACGGCAACCCCGTGGACATCGCCGCGGTCGTCGTCTACAAGGTCGTCGACACCGCGCGGGCCGCGTTCTCTGTCGACGACTACGAGGAGTACGTCGCCATCCAGTCCGAGGCGGCGGTGCGGCACCTGGCCACCAGCCACCCGTACGACTCGCACGTCGAGGGCAGGACCAGCCTGCGCGACGGCGCCGAGGTGGCCGAGGAGCTCACCGCCGAGCTGCGCGAACGCACCGGGCTCGCGGGGGTCGAGGTCCTGGAGGCCCGGATCACCCACCTGGCGTACGCGCCGGAGATCGCCCAGGCCATGCTGGTCCGGCAACAGGCCGCGCAGGTCGTCGCCGCGCGCGCCCACATCGTCGAGGGTGCGGTCGGTATGGTGGGGCTCGCCCTGGACCGCCTGTCCGAGCAGGGCGTGGTCGAACTCGACGAGGAGCGCAAGGCCCAGATGGTGTCCAACCTCCTGGTCGTCCTCTGCGGCGACCGGGCGACCCAGCCGGTGGTCAACGCCGGCAGCCTCTATGCCTGACCATGCCAGAGCGCAAGAAGCTCCTGCTCCGGCTGGACCCGGCCGTCTACGAGGCCGTCGCCAAGTGGGCCGCCGACGACCTGCGCAGCGTCAACGCCCAAATCGAGTACGGCCTGCGCCTCGCGCTCAGGCAGGCGGGGCGCGACACCAGACGCGACGGCCGGGACGGCACCGGAGAAGGCGCGGCGGAGGGCGCGTCGGCGGGTGCCGGACGGAGCGCCGGAGAGAGCACGGAGCCGGACGTCCCGGATAGCTGACCGGTCCTCCGGGACGTCCGGCGGCGGCATGGCATCGACTGGCTCCTTCGGGGCGAGTGGGTGGTGGCGAGGCTTTCGCGGTTCAGACGGCGAAGAGCAGGACGGCGCTGATGAGGACGATCACGGCGGTGGCGAAGTGGATGCCGAAAGCCGCGGCCTTGGTGCCGCCATGGCGCAGGACGATGAGGGTGTCGCCGAGGGGCGTGAGGGCGACGGCCAGCATGAACCAGCCCACCGCGTGGGCGTCCGCGAAGGCGATCAGGGCGAGGCCGATGATGCCGGAGGTGAGGTCGCGCAGGCCCTTGATGGTCAGGTACGCGGCGTCGCCGTCCTGCTTGGCGGGCACGCCGTAGCCGGCGGCGGCGGCCTGGGGGGCCAGGAGGAAGCGGGCGCCGATGACGATGACGAAGAGGGTGAGGACGATCGCGAGGCCGTAGGCGATGGGGGTGAGCATGGTCCACTCCGATTGCTAGCAGTGCTAGGAACAAGACCGACGCTATCAGAGCGTGGATAGAAGCGCTAGCGATGCTAGGCTGCAGACGTGTCGATTCAGGAGCGCCGGGAGCGCGAGCGGGCGGAGCGGGAGCGGTTGATCATCACGGCGGCCCGGGAGCTGGCCGAGGCCGAAGGGTGGGAGGCGGTGACGATACGCCGCCTCGCCGAACGGGTGGAATACAGCCAGCCGGTGCTCTACAGCCACTTCAAGGGCAAGGACGCCATCATGGCGGCGGTCGCCGTGGAGGGTTTCGCCGACCTGGCCGCCGAACTGCGCGCGGCCCGCACGGCGGCGACCGATCCTCGACAGGCCCTCGCCGTGGTCAGCGCCGCCTACACCGCGTTCGCCGAGCGGCGTTCCGCGCTGTACGACGCCATGTTCAGCCATGTCGTCGACCTGCCGTTCGCCACCCCCGAGGCGCCGCCCGCCCTGCATGCCGCCTTCGGCGAGCTGAGCGAGGCCATCCGGCCACAGGCCGGTGACGACGACCTGGGTCTGCTCACCGAGGTCTTCTGGGGCGGCCTCCACGGGCTGGTCACCCTCATGCGCGGCGGCAGGCTCCCGCGCGCGGACCACGACCGGCGGCTGGCACTGCTGATCAGCCGCTTCACCCGCGGATCCGCCTGAACGTCGACCGATTCCCCGAGCCAGGAGGGGGATATCGGTCGACGTCGGCTTCGGCGGCGGCCCACCGCGGCGCGTTCTGGGGGCTGTTCTCGATGTCGGCCAGGCTGGTCGTGTCGGACCGTGGCTTGGAGGCCCAGGTCCTTCTGCGCCGCTTGGACGTTACTCTCGTTCCGGCCGGTGACGACCGCTTGAGGACTTCGCGGCGGAAGGCGTTCTCGGACTTTATGGCGGCGCTGCGGCGCCGTACGGGGGCCGTCTCGGGGCGGCTGGGCCGGTCTGGGGCGCGCGTCCGGGCCGTCAGGCGAGTGTCGGTGCGGGCCTCGCGCTGCCGGCGGATCTCGCGGGCCCGGCGGGGGTTTCCGCGTGGATGTGCTATGGAGGTGCCGTGACGAATCCCCGGAATCCCCAGGCTGTGAACGGCAGGCCCTTCGACGCCGTGCTGTGCGATCTCGACGGCGTGATCCGCTTCTACGACATGACCGAGTTGACCCGGATGGAGCAGGCGGCCGGGCTGGCGGAGGGAACGACCGCCAAGGTCGCCCTCGCGCCCGGGAACGACCTGCCGGTCCTCCGGGGCGAGCACACCGTGGAGCAGTGGATCGAGGCCATCGCCTCCGAGCTCGCTGCGCGGGTTCCGGCGGAGCGGGCCCGCGAGCTCGCCACGATGTTCACGCGGACCCCGTTCCGCGCCGACGAGAACGTGGTGGAGATGCTCCGCCTCGCGCAGGCCCATGTGCCCGTCGTGCTGGTGACCAACGCGACCCTGGACGTGGAGGACGACCTCGCCCTGCTGGGTCTCGCGTACTTCGCGGACGACGTCGTGAACAGCGCCAGGATCGGCGTGGTCAAGCCGGACGCGAGGATCTACGAGATCGCCGCCGAGCGGGCGGGCGTCCCGATGGACCGCTGCCTCTTCGTCGACGACCGGGCGGAGAACGTCGAGGCCGCCGTGGCGCTCGGCATGACCGGTGTGGTGTACGGCGCCATCGCGGATCTGGAGGAGGCCCTGGCCCCGCTTCTCGCCCTGGCCACGCCGTAGAGCGGAGTAACCCGATGGCGGGCAAACAATCCTGGAGATTATGGCGGTAACAGCTCGGGAAGGACGCGTGTCATCGGCGCGGGCCGAATTCCCGTACGCGATTCCGTCCACCGGTATGGAGAGGATCGGTCGCCGCAGGGCGAGCAGACGCTCCTTTCGGGTGGGTTTGGGGGGAATAGCGGTTCATTGCCGATGTGTTGGCCGTTGAGCGAGGTGAAGTCCGGCGACAGGAGCCGGTGAGGGGGGATCACGCGGCGCACGCGCAGGGCAGTGGCCGATCCGATCACATCCTGAAGCGCCGGGTGTCCCACGCGTACGCGGCTGTGAACATCCGTGCGCGGCGGCACCTGTGATCCGCCCCCTTCCGCGCCTCATCATCTCTGAAGGAGCACCGTCCTTATGCGGGCACGTCCGTCTGTCACGACGTCTACCGGCCCCGGTCCGAGCTCGGCCGCCGGGACAGGGGAACGCGGCGCCGGGAACGGCGTCGTCCTCACCGTTCTTCACGAAGACGACCTCCCTCCTTCGCGGGATCTCCTGCACGACCTGGCCGGCGAGGTCCGGTACGCCCGCCGGGCGGAACTGGGCGACGCGCTGCGGGGAAGCGACGCTCTCCTGATGTGGGACTCCTTCTCGCCCGCCCTCCGCGAGGCATGGCACCACGCCGACGCGTTGCGCTGGATCCACGTGGCCGCGGCGGGCGTCGACCGGCTGCTCTTCGATGACCTGCGGGCGTCCGACGTGATCGTGACGAACTCCCGCGGCGTCTTCGACCGGCCCATCGCCGAATACGTCCTCGCCTGCGTCCTGGCCTTCGCGAAGGACCTGCCGGGGTCGTGGCGGTTGCAGGGCGAGCAGCGCTGGCGGCACCGCGTGACCGAGCGCATCGACGGGAAGACGGTCATGATCGTCGGTACCGGCGCCATCGGTCGCGAGATCGCCCGCATGCTCCGCGCCGTCGGCCTCACGGTCCTGGGCGCGGGACGCTCGACGCGGGACGGCGACGCCGACTTCGGCGCCGTGTACGACTCCTCGCGGCTCGCCGCGCTGGTCGCTGACGTCGACTACCTGGTCAACGTGGCGCCGTTGACCGGTGAGACCCGAAGGCTGATCGACGCCGACGTCCTCGCGGCGCTCAAGCCGGCGGCCCGGCTGATCAACGTCGGCAGGGGGGAGACGGTGGACACCGAGGCCCTCGTCGAGGCCCTGCGTTCGGGACGGCTCGCCGGGGCGGCGCTCGACGTCTTCGAGGAGGAGCCGCTCCCGGCCGGACATCCGCTGTGGTCGTTCCCGCAGGTGCTGATCTCCCCGCACATGAGCGGCGACGCGGCGGGATGGCAGGAGGCGCTCGCCGACACGTTCCTGGAGAACCTGCGCCGATACGTCGCGGGCGCGCCGCTGATCAACGTGGTGGACAAGCACCTCGGCTTCGTCGTCTCGCCCTGATCGCCGATGCCGGGCCCGGCGCCGTCGGCCCCTCCGCTCTATCGGCCGCCTCCCGCGTGGCCGGTGCGCTCCACACGGTCGACGGCATAGACCATCCGGCGGCACTGGAGCGAAGGGTTGCTCAGCAACGGCTCGCACTCGCCGGTGCCGACGAACCCGAGCCGCTCGTAGAGCCGCCGCGCCCGATCGTTGCCCTCGACGACGTACAGCGCGATCGTGGGATACCTCTGCTCCTGCGCCCAGGCGATGACCTCGTTCACCAGGATGCCGGCGGTGCCGTCGCCGCGAGCGGAGGGGTGCACCCACATGCTGATCAGCTCGACGGCGTCCGGCCCCTCTTCCGGGAAGTAGGCGCCGACGATGCCGACCGGGGTCACGTCGCGGAAGGCGACCGCCCGGAGTCCGCCCTCCGGCCGCAGGCGTGCCCGCCAGGTCGCCTCGTCGTACGTCTGCTCGGTGGCGAGTGACGCGCCGAACGCGTCCGGCGCGTCCGCGAGCGCGGTGAGGCGCAACTCGCGCCAGACGGCCCAATCATCAGGCCCGATCCGGCGCATGCTCACATTGCCGGTCATGTCGCCCATCACCGTGTTTCCTCCGCGTTTCCTCCGCGCCCGATGACGATCCGGCCAATGTACGGGAACCCCCTCGAGCCCGCGCGCCAATATTCGCCCCGGCGGCGGCGAGGAGGTGGCGGTGTTCAGCGGCACAGGGGGATGCGGAGCACGAACCTGGCGCCGCGCGGGCTGTCGCCGATCGTGAGCGTGCCGCCGTGGTTCTCGGCGATCTGCCGCGCGATCGGCAGTCCGAGGCCGGTTCCCCCGGCGTCCTTCTTCCTGGAGGCGTCGAGCCGGGCGAAGCGCTGGAAGACGATCTCCCGTTTGTCGGGCGGGATGCCGTCGCCGTCGTCCTGCACTTCGAGCACCGCCGCCCCGTCGTCGCGGGCGACCTTGATCGTCACGTTGCTCTCGGCGTGGCGCTCCGCGTTGTCGAGGAGGTTGCCGAGCAGGCGGGCCAGGTGGAGCCGATCGCCGGTGACCGTCACGTCGGGCGCGAGCTGCTCGGTCACCGTGACACCGCGCGGTCGCAGTGCCAGCTCGGACGTGACCAGCTCGGCCAGATCGATGGGATCGTGCCGCCTGGGAGCGCCCGCGTCCAGCCGTGCGATCTGCAGGAGGCTGGAGACCAGGGCCTGCAGTCGTTCCACGCTGTCCAGCAGCGTCTGCGCGGTGGCCCCCCAGTCGGTGTCCTCCGGGTGGAGGAGCGCCTCCTCGATCTCGGTGCGTATCGCGGTCAAGGGGGTGCGCAGGTCGTGGGAGGCGTCCGAGGCGAAGCGGCGCTGCCGATCGACCGCCGTCTCGGCCCGGTCGAGCGTCTGGTTCGCCCGCTCGGCGAGCCGCCGCAGCTCGTCGTGGAACCAGGGGACCGGCACCCGCCGGCTCAGGTCGCCGACGGTGATCTCGGCCAGCTCGGACGTCATGACGTCCACCGGAGCGAGCGTCCTGCTCACGATCCGGTTGGCTGCCAGGGCCGTCGCCCCGACCAGCACGATCCACCCGGCAATGACCAGGCCGAGCACCGTGAAACTGACATACCAGGGGACATCGGGGACCGCTATGTGGAGCCGCCACACCCCGTCGGGCATATGGAAGGGGAAGTAGATGCCGATCTTGCACTCGCCGGGGAACGCTCGCAGGTCGCAGACGTTCCGGGTCGCGTAGCCCGTGGGCTGCATCATCAGCCTGTTCATCGGTGGTGCGTTCGCCACGTTGGGCGTCGCCGCGACGAGGGTGCCGGACGGGTTGAAGACCTGGATCGCGGTCCCCGGAGTGTCGGGCAGACGAGGAACCCTGCCCTTCTCGTGCACCTGCTGGGTGATCTCCACCGCCTGGGTGACGAGGTTCTTCACGTGATATTCCCTGACGTTCTCCCGTATGGCCATCAGGATGATCGCCGCGCCGACAGTGCAGATCAGCGCCATGACGGCAGCCGTGATCGCCGTCAGGCGGGTTCTGATGGAGCAGCGCTGCCACATGCTCACCCGGGCCCTGTCGTCACCCACGTGATCACACTAGGGCAGCTGTTTTCGATAAAAGGGATATTTCACCCCAAAAATGGTCAACGGGCGCGCCGTGTTCCGGGCCGCTTTCCCGCCGACACCCGCGTCCGGCATGGCCCGCCGATGTCCGCCGCGTACGGCGGAGCGCCACGCGCGCGGGGGCGGCACCAAGGCACTCCGGGTTTCGCGCCGGTGGCCGGACGGGTTCGTGATCCGGCCACCGGCATGGGGGGTGGAAGGGGCTGAAGCGGTCAGGACTTGGCGCACCACACCTTGACCGCGCCGATCACCTTGTACGCCTGCGCCTGGGTGATCGCCGTGTCGCCGCCGGACAGTTGGGCGACCGTGTACTGAGCCAGGCTCATGCCGCTCTCCGGGGGATTGAGGATCCGGCTGCACACCTGGCCGGCCTGCCGTATCGCGCGGTCCTCGTTCTCGGCGAGTCCGGGCGCGATCGCCTGGAGCGTTTCCAGGTAGACCGCTCGCTGCCCGGCGTCAGGTGCCGGCAGCGTGGCCGTGCGGTCGGCCGCCGCGCTCTTGGCCGGCTTCGCGGCCGGCGGCTTCGCCTCCTCGCCGCCGGTCAGCAGAACGATCGCGACGCCGACGGCGGCGACGACCACGATGGCGACGACGATCAGCAGCGGCGCCTTGCTGCGGGGCTTGCGGCGGGAGGTCGGCGGTGGGGGAGGGCCGGGCTGTCCCGGTTGCTGCTGCCATTGCTGCTGGGGCGGGGCGTCATACGGCTGCTGCTGGTAGCCAGGCGTTTGGTGCATGAATTTGAACGTAGAGCCCTCGGCTCTTCCTTGTCGCGGGTATACGCCGAAATGGCCGCTTTTGGTCGCGAATATCCGAGCTGTCGATCATCAGATACCGCATCCATTGCTATTCCGGACATAAAGGTGAAAATAGCGTCAAAGGATGCTTTGGGGGGCTTGTTAGGCCAGGGAGCGGACAGACCCTGGGAAGGCTCAGGTCTCTCGAAGGGAAATCCGATCATGTCCGGACACCCTCAGCTGCCCTTCGTACGGCGTGACGTTCTGGAGATCTCCCCCGAGTTCGGAGAACTGCGGGCCAGGGAGCCGATCACCAGGATCCGCACCGAGACCGGAGACGAGGCGTGGCTGGTGAGCGGCTGGGAGGAGATCAGGCAGGTCTTCGCCGACGAGCGGTTCGGCCGGTCGCACCCCTGCCCCGAGTCGGCGCCCCGCCTGTCCAACAACGCGTTCGCCGGCGGCCCGACCGGCGATCACGCCACGGAACGCGCCGTCCACGACTCCATGCGGCGGTTGCTCGCACCCGCCTTCTCGGCCCGCCGGATGCGGAGCCTGTCCACCCGCGTGGATCTCCTGGTGAACGGGCTGCTGGACCGGATGGCCGAGCAGGGGCCGCCCGCCGACCTGCACGAGCGGTTGTCCGCCCCGCTGCCCATCCAGGTGATCTGCGAGCTGCTCGGCGTGCCGTACGAGGACAGGGGGAAGTTCCGGGCGATCGCCGAGGAGATGACGGACCTGTCCGACCCGGCGCGCTCCGCCGCGGCCCAGGCGCGGATGAACGCCTACAGCTACGCGATCGTCCGGTCCAAGCGGGAGCGCCCCGGTGAGGACGTGTACTCCGACCTGGCCGCCGCCGAGCTCCCGGAGCACGAGATCGCCAGGATCGCCGGCGGCCTGCTGTTCGCCGGGCACGAGACGACCGTCAACCAGATCGACTACGGCGTGCTGCTGCTCCTGCGCGACCCGGCCCAGCGGGACGCCCTCGCCCGCGACCCCGGACGGGTCCCCGGAGCGGTGGAGGAGATCATGCGGGTCGCCGCGCCGAGCCAGCACGGCCTGCTCCGGTACGCGCACGAGGACGTCGAGATCGGCGGGGTGACGATCAAAGCCGGTGAACTGCTGATGCTCGCCACGTTCGCGGCCAACCGGGACGAGCAGGCGTACGCGGACCCCGACCGGTTCGACATCGGACGCGAGAGCCTCAACCCGCATGTCGGCTTCGGATACGCGAACCACTACTGCCTCGGGGCGAGTCTCGCCAGGGTGGAGCTGTGCGGCGTGTTCCGCGCGCTCTTCCCGCGCTTCCCCGACCTGCGCCTGGCCGTGCCGTACGAGGAGTTGGACGCGCGGGCCGACCGCCTCACCGGAGGTTTCACGGCGCTTCCTGTCACCTGGTGACCCGGTCGGCGCCCCGGCCGGTGACCCGGCGCCGATCCTCCGGCGGCCCGATCCCCGTGGGGGCTCTCCTACATGGCCGGCAGCATGGAGCGGGATAGCCGCCCTCCCGGGGCGTAGACGGCGCACATGACGTCGCGGTCCCCGTCGGCCCAGGTCTCCTCCGTGGGCATGATCGGGTAGAAGTCCAGCCCGGACGCGGCGTCGCCGGTCCAGTGACGGGCGAACATCGCCCCGCATCTCCGCCACGCGAACGCGGAGAGCGCGGCGCGGTCCCAGGGGCCGTCCGGGACGTGCGCGAAGCCGTACGACTGGTTGTCCGCCCCACCGACGCACGGCGTGTAGGTCACGACGGGCTCCCCGGCGGACGAGGAGTAGGCCGGATCGCTGAAGCACTCGCCTCCCTCGATGTGGAGGATCCCGGTCGTACGCGCCGTGATGAAGGTGTCGTCCTTCGCCACGGCCTGCGTGGGCGGGACGACGAAGAGGGCGCCCAGCGCGGCGATGCCGGGCAGCAGCGCCCACCCGCGCGAGCGGACCCGCGAGGGGATGCGGGCGGTGGCCATCGTCGTCACCTGTCCGTCGGCTCCATCTGGTCAGCGACCTTTTCCATTGTTCGGCGCGATCGTAAACGAGCCTCGGTGAACGCCGGCCCAACGGCGGATGTCGCGAAAGAGGACGATCATCAGTTCATCTCACGTCCAGCTCACGGTCGATCAACGGTCAGCCGTCCCTGGGTGAATTCGGGCGTCCGCCTGGCGATCGCAGGTGGACCGCAGCCCCTCATCCAATGGAGTGAAACGAACGTGAGTGACGTCAGACGACCGTGGCCGATCGGGTCCCGGCCGGGCAAGCTGGCGATGATCGGCGCGGGCGCGCTGCTCATCGGCGGCCTGTCCGTCGGCCCCGTGGCCTTCGGTGCGGCCGCTCCGCCCGTGTACCCCGCCTCCGAGCTGAACAAGCCGTCCCCCATCCCGGACCGCATCATCCTCACCCCCACCACCACGCCGTCCGGCAGCCAGAAGGTGACCTGGCGCGCCGAGGCCACCGCCGACACGGCGCAGGCCCAGATCCTGGAGGCGCCGCGCGCGCTCGGCCAGGTCCTTCCGGCCGCGGGCGCGGTGAAGACCGTCATGGCCGGTGCCAGCACGCCGGTGAACACGACGCTGGGATACGCCTCGACCTACCACACCGTTGAGTTCTCCGGCCTGAAGCCGAACACCCGGTACACCTACCGGGTCGGCGACGGCACCAACTGGAGCGCGTGGACGGACTTCACCACCGCCGCCGCCGGGTTCCAGCCGTTCTCGTTCATCTACTACGGCGACGCACAGAACTACATCGACTCGGCCGTGCCCCGGGTCTTCCGCCAGGCGTTCGCCGACCGCCCGCAGGCCAGGGCGATCGTCAACGCCGGTGACCTCATCGACTCCGCGAACAGCGAGGAGCAGTGGGGTCAGTGGTTCCGGGCGGGCGGCTTCATCGACAGCCAGGTCAACAACATCTCGATCCCGGGCAACCACGAGTACAGCAACGGGCTGTCGACCTTCTGGCGCCCGCAGTTCCCGTACCCGGACAACGGTCCGGGCAACGCCGAGCTGAAGCAGACCGCCTACACCGTGGACTACCAGGGCGTCCGCTTCATCGGGCTGGACTCCAACTACCAGAGCAACGCCACGCTGATGGCCGCGCAGACGAGCTGGCTTGAGGGTCTGCTCAAGGACAACCCGAACAAGTGGACCGTGGTCACGCTCCACCACCCCGTCTACTCGACGACGGGCACCAGGAACAACCCGCAGGTCCGCGACCAGTGGGGCCCGCTGTTCGAGAAGTACGGCGTCGACCTGGTCCTCCAGGGCCACGACCACTCGTACGGCCGTGGCAACGTCCAGACGGCGCGGAAGTCGGCCACCGTACACAACGGCGTCGTCTACGTCGTGTCCGTGTCCGGCGGCAAGATGTACGCGCTCAACAACGGCGAGAACTGGACCGGCAACGGCGCCGAGGCCGTGAGCACCAGCCAGAACACGCAGCTGTACCAGCTCATCGACGTCGAGGCGGACAGCATCCGGTTCGAGTCGCGGTACGCCAACGGCGAGCACCACGACGGCTTCCTCGTCAGGAAGAACGGCAACGGCGAGCGCACGGTCAACGAGATCCGCACCGCGGAGAACACCGTCGGCGAGCAGGTCGCGGTCGACAAGACCACGGTCGAGAAGAAGGGCTCCCTCAAGGTCTCGGCGTACGGCTACGACCCGTCCGAGCAGGTCACCGTCCGGCTGCGCGCCGCCGCCGACGTCAGCGCCGCGGAGAGGGGCAAGGGCGACGGGCACGGCGACGTCGAGATCGGCCGGGCGCAGGCCGACGAGCTGGGCCGGCTGACCTACGACCTCCGCCTCCCGGCCAACGTCAAGGACGGCACCTACGTGGTCTACCTGGAGAGCCAGAACCAGAAGATCACCAGCCCCGTCGTCACCGTCACCAAGAAGTAAGCGGAGACCGTGTGGGGACCCGGGTTCGCGGTCCCCACACGGCTTCGTAAGGGAGAACCCATGTCCCTGTCCCTCCGGGTGCTCGCCTGCCTGTTCATCTCCGGCCTCGCGGTCGGTGGCCTCGCCCCCGCGGCCGCCGCCCACCCGTTCGGCCCGCCCTCGACCGCCCGGGTCAGCGTGGACGGCGCGAACGTGGCCGTCACCTGGCTCGCCGCCGAGGACGACTGGGTCGCGCTCGGCCAGTCGCTCGGCGCCTTCGAGGACCCGTCCACAGGCGCGGTGTCGGTGGAGCTGACGGGGGAGCAGAAGCTCCAGCGTTCCTCCGCCGTACGCGACTATCTCCTCTCCCGCGTGGCGGTCACGCGGGACGGCATGCGCTGTCCCGGACGGCTGGAGCCCCTTGAGCGGCTGCTCGCCGACGGCGCCCGCTTCGTCTTCGAGTGCCCCGGCCCGGTGGTCGACGCCGACATCACGGTCGAGGCGCTCACCGACCTCAACGCGTCCTACCGCACCATGATCACCGCGGACACGCCCGCCACCCCGGACCGCGCGCTCCTCACCGCCGCGCGCGCCACCCAGCGCATGCGCTTCACCTCCGCAGGTACGTCGTCCGGGGTCATGTCCGTGGCCCTGTCCGGGAGCCTCGGCGCCGTCGGCGTGGCCGCGCTCGGCGCGATCGTGCTGGTACGGCGTCGCCGCCGCCCCGCCGTGGCGGCCGACCGGCGGAACGACGGAGGTGCGCGGGCATGACCGGCGGCACGGAGTCCGAGAACTACCTGATCAGCCTCTTCGACAGCACCGGGGCGTTCTGGCTGGTCCTGGCCGTCGCGTTCGGCGTGGGCGCCCTGCACGCGGTCGCGCCGGGACACGGCAAGAGCGTGACCGCGGCCTACCTCATCGGAACGCGGGGCCGGTACCGGCACGCCGTGCGCCTGGGGGTGATCGTCGCGCTGATGCACACCTTCTCGGTGCTCGTCCTCGCGCTGGCCTGGGTCGGCCTGTCGACCGCGGCCTTCGACACCAAGACCGTCACCGCCTGGATGCAGATGCTGGCCGGACTCGTGGTGATCGCCGTCGGCGTCCATCTCGTCCGCCGCCATCTGATCACCCGATCGCACGGCCACGGGCATGGGCATGGGCATGGTCACGGTCACGGTCATGGGCACGGTCACGGTCATGGGCACGGTCATGGGCACGGTCATGGGCACGGGCATGACGGGGATCCGCTGGTCGATCCGTGGTCGTGGCGCGGCCTGACGGCGCTCGCGATCTCCGGCGGGCTGGTCCCCTCGCCCTCGGCGTTCATCGTCCTGGTCACCGGGCTGCTCACGGGACGCGCTCTCGTGGCGGTCACGGTCGTCGTCGCGTTCGGCGTCGGGATGGCCCTCACCCTCACCGCGGTCGGCGTCCTGACGATCCGGGGATCGGCGCTGCTGGCCGGTCGTACCCGGGGGTCGCGGTTCGCCGCCGCGGTGGCGTCGTGGACCCCCGCGCTCGCGGGCGTCGCGGTCTCGGCCGGCGGTCTCCTCTATCTCGCCACCGCCATCGGCGCCCTCACCTCCTGACGCAGGGCGAGGGGCACCTGCTCACAGCCTCGTGGATGCACAAGTCAACCGACGCGACTCCACGGAACGTGGGGCACATCATTCCGGCGCGAGCCGGCTCCCACCGATCGCCGCCAGGTACGCATCGTGGTCACCGACGCAGGACACGAACTGGTGCCCGCCATCGAACTCGCGTGGGCCGAACTCGCCGAAGAAGCACTGGGCGAGGCGAGAGTGGAGCAACTCGAGATCACGCTCGACACTCTCGAACGAGCCAATGACCGACTACGAGGCATTGTCGGAGAAGGCCGGTCATCCTCGACCGCCCCCACCGCTACCCGGGCTACACCCCGGGATCGGCGATCTCCGCCACCCGCACTCCATCCAGTTCCAGGCCACCCCACCTGGTGCCGTCCAGCGTGAGGATGTCCGCCCGCCACAGCCGCGCCAGCATCACCGTGTGCGCGTCCTCCCAGCGCTGCTTGTCGCCCAACCGCTCCGCGACTCGGCCGAGCTCCAGCGCGTCGTCGAAGTCGCCCAGCGCACCATACGAGCCGTGCTCCAGCCTTGCGATGCCCCGCACCGCCGGAAGGAACCCCGACTCGTCGCCGCCGCCCATCTCCGCGGCCACCGACGCGACGATCAGCGCCGGCACCACCAGCCGCAGGCCCCGTGTATCCAACCCGAACAGCATCGTGATCAGCGAGAGGTCCCCCCGGGCGACCTCCGACACCACGGTGGAGTCCAGGACATAGCCGGCCTCAGCCATCAGCGGTCTGCTTCTCGACCCGCTCGCGCTGCGCCAGCAGGTGGGCGGTCATCCGCTCCACTCGCGCCGAGGAGTCCGGATCCGCCAGCACCGTCTCCACCGCCGCGAGGACTGCGGCGTCGGCCGTGTGGTCCGCCTCGGCCCGCCGAGCCAACGCGGCGTTGACCAGAGCCGACACCGACTTGGCCCGCCCCGCCTGCACCTCGGACTGCGCGTATTCGAGCAGCTGCTCCTCGATGGTGACACTCACCGGCTTCGTCGTCATGCGATAACCATACGATGAACCGGCTCGGGCTGTAAGGAACCCCGCGAGACAGCGAAGTGCCGACACTGAGCACCCAGGGCCGGCGCACCACCGCCTGACGTCAGGACCCGCGACGGTCCACCATCACATCGGACAGCGCTGGGTCCGGGACCTGGCGGCAGATACCGACCAGGTGCCATCCCCGGTGC
Organism: Microtetraspora glauca; assembly: GCF_040656155.1. Taxonomy (NCBI): domain Bacteria; kingdom Bacillati; phylum Actinomycetota; class Actinomycetes; order Streptosporangiales; family Streptosporangiaceae; genus Microtetraspora; species Microtetraspora glauca. The sequence goes on along the minus strand of NZ_JBFALK010000012.1, from coordinate 74,344 downwards.
TCGTACCTCGCGCACACCGTGCCTGCCGACCTGGGAGAGTCACCGCTAGACGCCCGACAGGAGCCCCTCCAGGTCGCGGATCTCGCGCAGCAGCTCCGGCGCGAGCGACTCCGCCTTGTCCCGGTCGAGCCGGACGCTGGGCCCGGCGATGCTGATCACACCGACGGGCGTCGAGGCGCCCGCGGGCACGATCGCCGCGGCCATGCCCGCCAGCCCGGCCTTGTAGATGGCGTCAACGAAGGCGTAGCCCTGCTCGCGGGCGCGGACCACGTACTCCATCAACTCCGCCTCGTCACGGGGGGCGCGGGCACCGAACTCCGATTCCTTCGGATATCCCTGCGCGGCGGCCAGCTCGCTCACCCGCGCGTCGGTCTGGTGCGCCAGCCAGGCGATCCCTGTCGCGCTGCAGCTGAGCATGACCTGGGCTCCCATGTCGGGGTCGTCGTAACGCAGGCCGTTGCGTGCCCCCTGCCGCTTCTCCACCCAGAACAACCGGTCGTCCTCGACGATGCTGAGCCGTACGAGCTCACCGGAGACCGCGGCCAGCCGCTGGAGGGCGGGCTTGGCCAGGTCGACCAGCGGATACTGGCCGAGATGGCGCAGCGCGAGGGAGGTGAAACGAAGGCTGATCGCATAGTTGCCCTGCGGCCCCACCTGCTGCGTGAAACCGGCGGCGGCCAGTTCAGCCAGTGCCCGGTGCGCCGCGCTCTTGGGAAGGTCGAGCCGCTGCGCGATCTCGTTGAGAGGCAGGCCGTCGATCTCCGTCGCGAGCACCTTGAGCACGGCGAGGCCGCGTGCCAGCGATCCGCTCATGAAAATCTCCCTTCAGTCGTCAACGCATTCAGGCCCGTCCGGTCAACTCGGCTCCGAATTCTTGGAATACGTGCTGTCGGAGCCGTCGTGAAGCGTCTGTGATTTTCCCATGACCTCGACGGTGGCGCGGTCCGCGCGGCCTGGTCACTCATTACGTGAATTGCCGGTGACGTGACGTGCCGCGAGGAAACCGAATGTCATCGCCGGGCCGAGGTTGATGCCGCCCGCGGGGTAATGGCCGCCCATGACGCTCGCCTGGTCATTGCCGACGACGTATAGGCCCGCGATCGGGTTCCCATCGGCGTCCACGGCCTGGGCATGCTTGTTCGTCCTGATGCCGGCGAACGTCCCGAAGCTCCCGGGCACCACACGGACGGCGTAGAACGGGCCCTTCTCGACAGGACCGAGGGACGGATTCGGCGTCGACTTCTTGTCCCCGCCGTAACGGTTGAATGGCGTGGAGCCGCGCCCGAATTCGTCGTCCACACCGCGGCGCGCGCCGTCGTTGAATCGTGCGACGGTCCGCTCCAGTCCGTCGGGGTCGATGCCGCAGACCTGGGCCAGTTCGCGTAGGGTGCGGCCCTTCTTCAGATATCCGCTCCGGAGATAGGGGAAGAGCGGCACCGGCCGTGGCTTCACCATGCCCAGGGGGTATCTGCGGACGTATCGCGAGTCGGCGATCAGCCACGACTGGACGGGCTCTCCCTCCGGCGCCGCCGCGATCATCCCCTCCACGTAGTCGTAGTAGCCGTTCGCCTCGTTGACGAAGCGCCGGCCGGTGCTCAGCACGCCGATCGCGCCCGGCTTCGCCCGGTCCATGATGTGCGGGAACGTGCCCACGCGCCCGTTCCGGTACGGCACGAGCGAGACAGGGCACCACGCGGCGGGAGAGGCCACGTCGGTGCGGAAGTGGGCGCCAACCTGCTCGGCCATGGTGATGCCCGAGCCGTCCGCCGTTTCCGGCGCCAGCGTGTGGTGCTCCCTCCCGGTCGGCGTGCGGGGGAAGAGTCGCCTGCGCCGTTCGACGTCGTTCGGGAATCCGCCGGTGGCGAGGATGACGCCCCGCGAGGCGAGGTAGCGTGTCACGCCCTGTGGCGTTCGGACCCGCGCGCCGATGACCCGGCCGTCCTCGTCGGTGAGCAGCTCTTCCGCGGCCGCCGAGACCCGTAGGCCGACCCCGCGGTCGTCGGCGGACTTCGCCAGCCGCGCCGTGAGCGCGGTGCCGTTGACGAGCTGCATACCGGTCCGGTGAACGACGAGGTCGATGATGTGCAGCCCGACCCGCCAGGTGGCATGGAGGAGGCCGCGGAGGTCCCCCCGCGACGCGGAGAGGAACCGTTGCAGGTCGGAGCCGGCCATGATGCCGAGCCCGAGGAAAGACGTCTCGTACAGCTGGCGGCGCAGCTTCCTGCGCAGCGGCCGGGGGATGCGCCGCGCGTTGACCGGCTTCGGACCTACGGAGCGGTGACCTGTGCCCGCGCCCGGCAGGTCGCCGTAGATGTCGTTGATCGTGGTGCCGGGAACGAAACGCATGAATGTCTGGTGATGGAAGAAGTCCACCATCCGGGGCGCGCCGTCGAGGAACGCGTCGATCCGCTCGGCGTCGTAGTCGTCGCCCAGGCAGGTGCGGAGGTAGGTGCGGAACTTCTCGGCACCCTCGTCGACGCCGTCCGCCTTCGCGAAGAAGGAGCCGGGTGTCCACATCCACCCGCCCGACCACGCGCTCGCGCCGCCCAGCACCGGCGCCGCCTCGACGACCTCGACGCGAGCTCCCGCGTGCGCGGCGGTCACCGCGGCGGACAGGCCGCCGGCGCCGGAGCCGATCACGAGCACGTCGCACCGGACCTCCGGTATCGCCGATGCGGGATCGGTGTGGTGATGACGGGAAGGGGAGGGACTCTTCATCGCTGCTTTCTCCACGCTGGGTGGTGTCATGGGGTCAGGCGTCCCCGCTGAGGCGGTCGAGCACCGCCCGCGTCGCCTGGAGCGCCCTGGTCGCGCGGATCCGGGCCGGGATGCCGGCGTGGTTCTCGAAGGGTGCCTCCACCCCGAGAGGAAGATCCGGGGGCAGGTGGCGTAGCGGCGCGAGCACGTCGAGCCCACCCTCGCCGGGCGGGAGCCGTGCGTTCCTGGCCTGGTAGATCAGTTCCGCCTGGTCGGCGGGTTCGCGAGCCGGAGCGTCGCAGAGCTGGGCATAGCGGAACCACTCCACCGGAAGCGCGTCGATCAGCTCCGGATCGCTTCCCGACCGGGCGAAGTGGATCGAGTCGATGAGCAGCCCGACGTTCGGGTGCGCGGCGGCGCGGAGAACCTCCGCGGCGTCCGCGAGGTCACTGACCGCCGTCCACGGCATGAACTCCAGATTGGGCGTGAGCCCGTACGGCTCGGCGAACGCCGCGAGGGCGGCGAGGTTCTCAGCGAGCCGTCCCCGTTCCGGGTCCATGCCGGCGACGAGGATCTGGCTCGCACCGAGGTAGGCGCCGGTTTCGAGGAACGCCTCGAACTCGCGGACGTCCGTCGTCTCGGTCAGCCGCAGGATCTCGATGTCCCACACCGGGATGCCGAGGTCGTCGGCCAGCAGCCGGGTCCGCTCCACCAGCGGGGTACGGCCGACCATCGGCCACGACGGCTCGTCGGGCGTCGCGGGCACGAGGCGCAAGCCGACCGCGCCGTAGCCGGTCTCCGCGCCGCACCGGACCAGGTCCGGCGGGGCGAGGTCGAGTACGGTCAACGCCGACAGGGACAACACGCGGCTCATGAGGCCACCGCCTTCGTCTCACCCGCGTACAGGTCGAGGATGCGGCGCGCGGTGTCGGTGCCGGAGACGATCGACGCGCGGACGGAGCTGCCCGGCCGTCCGGCGGCGTCCCCGGCGACGAACGTGTGGGCGTCGCCGTACGCGTCGCGGTCGAGGGGCCGCGCGTGCACCCCCTGGGAGACGAGCACGATCCCCGGCGCGTCGATCCAGGTGCGCTCCGCGCCGTCGTGGACCAGCACCCGGTCGTCCCCGATCTCGTCGATCGTCGCTCCGAAGATCATCCGTACATCGGGGTTCGCGGCCAGCCGGGGCAGAACGAGGATCTTGCTGCGGCGACCGAACTCCGGTGCGATCCGCGGCTGCGCGCCGACCATCAGCACCCGTACGCCCCGGCTCGCGAGGGTGTCCGCGACGCTCATGGCCGGGCCGTCGTTGCCCCAGATCGTCACCGCTCCGGGGAGATCGTCCGACTCGTGGCGGGCGAGCCAGTCACGCAGGTCGTGGACACGCTCGCCGTCGATCCCGGGGATGGCCGGCGTGTTTCCGGCACCGCCGGTGGCCAACACGACCGCGTCCGGGGACAGGGACGAAACCAGGGCGCCGCCGGCGCGCGTGTTCAGTCGAACATCCACGCCGCGGGCGGCGAGGCACTCCGACGCCCACCGGAGGTAGCGCCCGAACTCCGGATTGGGCTGCTGCCTGGAGGCCAGTTCCAGCTGCCCGCCGAGCCGGTCGCGTTCTTCGAGGACCGTCACGTCGGCGCCGTTCTCCGACAGGAGGACGGCCGCGCTGAGGCCCGCGGGGCCCGCACCGACGACGACCACGCGTGGCGCGTCCCCACCCGTCCTCCCGACCGTGGGCGCCGGGAGGAATACCCGGCCCCGGCCCACTTCGGGGTTGACCGAGCAGGTGACCGCACCGTCTCCGAGCCCGTCGATGCACACGTTGCAGGCGATGCAGGGCCGGTAGCTCCCACCGGACAGCGCGGCCCGCGCCCAGGTCGGATCGGCGTGGAGCGCGCGCCCGATCGTGACGAAGTCGGTGACACCGTCGGTGATCGCCCGCGCGGCGGCCTCGGGAGTGTTGAGCCGACCCGCCATGCCGAGCGGCAGGCCGAGCTCCCGGTACCGCCGCGCGTACGGAGCGAGGAACCCCGGGCTCCACTCGCCCGACTGGATGATCCATTCGCCGGCCTCGTAGTTGCCGGCGGAGATGTCGAGATAGTCGAGCAGGTCCAGCCGTGTCTCCGCGATGATGTCGAACTGCTGCTCCGCGGTCAGCCCGCCCTCGGCCCCCTCCACGGCCGAGACGCGCAGGCCGATCGTGAGCTCGGGCGCGGCCTCCCGTACGCGGTCGATCACCAGGGCGAGGAACTCTCCCGGATCGCCGAAACGGTCGGCCCGCCTGTTGTAGAGCGGCGACATGAACTGGTGGATGAGGTAGCCGTGCCCGCCGTGGATCTCGATGACGTCCGTACCCGCCGCGACGCATCGCGCGGCCGCTTCGCCGAACGCCCGCGCGAGCTCCTCGATCTCGCGGATCGTCAGCTCTCGGGGCATCTCGCCGCCGGACACCTCGCACGGGATCGGGCTGGGGGCGACGGCGGGGAAGCCGGACACCGTGGCCTGGACGGTCCTGCCGCCGTGGTTGAGCTCCATGCCGAGCAGGGACCCTTGGGCGTGCAGGGCGTCGGCGAGGGCGCGTACACCCGGGACGCACTCGTCGCGGTGCATGCCGAGCTGGTGGGTGCGTCCCCGGCCGTCCGCTCGCACGAAGGTGGCCTCCGTGAAGACGAGGCCCACGCCCTCACGCGCGCGGCGGAGCAGGTAGTCCCGGTACAGCTCCGTCATGAAGCCTTCGGGAGTGCAGTAGTTGCGTTCCATCGGCGCGGAGACGATGCGGTTGGGCAGGCGCACCCTGCCGAGGTCGAGGGGGCGGCCGAGGACGGACTGGGCCGAGACGGCGGGTCGTTCGGTCGCGGCGGACGCGGGCACGTGGCTCCTTCTGGACGGGTTTCGCCATCCGGGCGCACGTCGTCGGGCGTCCGGATGGTGGTTCGAGAGATGACTTCCGCGACGTGCCGCCGGACCGGGCCACACGCGACCGCTTGTCGCCGTACGTGGGCTGTGTGCCGGCTTGTACGCCGCGGGGCGTCAGGACGGTCAGGCCCGCGCGGACGCCACGACCTGCAGCGCCTCGCGGTAGGCCGCGACCGTCTCGTCGATGTCGGCTTCGCTGTGTTCGGTGGAGAGGTAGAGGCGCCCGCCCACCGGGACGAAGATCCCGCGCCGCAGCAGTTCCACGGCGACGCCGTCGTAGATGCCGTAGTCGCTGGCCAGGTAGTCCGGGAAGCGGCTGCCGCCGGAGACGCCGGGCAGGCAGTGCATGAGCGCGCCGACCTGGTTGACCGTGACCGGGATGTCCACGGCGCCGAAGGCGTCCCGCACCCCGGCGGCGAGCTTGGCGCTCAGCCGGTCCATCCGCTCGTAGACTCCCGGCTTCGCGAGGATGTCGAGGGTGGCGTCGACGGCGGCGAGGACGAGCGGGTTGCCGTTGTAGGTCCCGGCGTGCATCACGCCCCGCGTGACCTGGTCGATCAGGTGCGCCCGGCCCGCGACGGCGGCGACGGGATACCCGCTGCCGATCGCCTTGGCGAGCACGATGAGGTCGGCGTCGACGGAGAAGCGCACCGCCGCGCCGCCGAGGGCGACCCGGAACCCGGTCAGCACCTCGTCGAGGACGAAGACGGCGCCCGCCCCGTCGCAGAGCCGGCGTACCCCGTCGAAGTAGCCGTGCGGGGGAGTGAACACGCCCGAGTTGCTCATGACGGCGTCCATGAAGACCGCGGCGATGTCGGAGCCCGCGCCGCCCAGCGCCTGCTCCAGCGCGTCGAGGTCGCCCCACGGCACGAGCACGACGTCATCGAGCACGGACGGGGTCTGGCCCGGTGTGCCGAGCCCGTCCAGCCGTCCCTCGGCATCGGGACGGTAGCCGACCAGGAACTGGTCTGACCAGCCGTGGTAGTTGCCGACGAACTTGATCACCTTGTGCCGCCCGGTCGCGGCGCGGGCGAGCCGCAACGCGATCTGGGTCGCCTCGCTGCCGGTGTTGGTCCACAGCAGCTTCTCGGTGCCGGGGATGAGCGCGAGCAGCTTCTCGGCGGCGAGGTACTCGTAGGCGTGCCCCGACCCGTACGTGGCGCCCAGTCCGACCTGGCGCTGGACGGCCTCGACGATGTGCGGGTGGGCGTGCCCCGCGATGACCGGGCCCCAGCCGAGGACGTAGTCGATGTAGCTGTTGTCCTCGATGTCGACGAGGCGTGATCCGCTGCCCCCCTTCATGAAGATGGGGTGGGGCTTGGACGTCAGCCGGGCGCCGCTGGCGACGCCGCCGCCGACGACGTCCCGCGCTCGCTGCCACGCCTGGAAGGACGCGTTCCAGTTGTCGATCGCCATGATCGGCCTTTCGTCTGGTGGGGGTTCGGGGAGACCGGCCGGGGGCATCGGGGGCCCGCCCGGTCAGAGGTAGGGGGTCTCGGGCAGCACCTGGCCGCCGTCGACGACGAGCGACTGCCCAGTGATGAAGCCCGCGTCCTCCGAGGCGAGGAACGCGACGGCGGCGGCGACGTCACGTGGCGTGCCGAGGCGGCCGACCGGGATGGCCCTCGTGGCCCGCGCCACGTAGTCGGGGTCCTGCTCGGACGTCGCCTCGATCTCGATCTTTCCGGGCAGGACCGCGTTGACCGTGACGCCGTACGGCGCGAGTTCGAGCGCGACGGACCGGACGAACCCGAGCTGGGCCGCCTTCGATGCCCCGTACACGGACCAGCCGGGGTAGCCGGTGACCGGACCGGTGATCGAGGACGTCACGACGACGCGGCCCCGGCCGCCGCGGATCAGCTCGGCCTCGCACGCCTGCAGGAGGTACACCGTCCCGAAGAGGTTGGTGGCCGCGACCTCCCGCAGGTGGTCTTCGGTGATCTCGCCCAGCCGGGCCGCCGGGTAGACCCCGGCGTTGAGGCAGAGGATGTCGATCGTGCCGAACCGCTCGACGGTGTCCCGGGCGACGGCGTGGCAACCGTCGCGGCCGGAGATGTCCGCCGCCCGCGCGAGGACGCGCGCGCCGGACGGGTCGAGCGCCTCGGCGGCGGCCGCGAGCGATTCCGCGCGCCGTCCGACGATGACGACGTTCGCGCCCGCGCCGAGCAGCCTCTCGGCGATGCCGCGTCCTATCCCGGTGGCTCCCCCGGTGACGACGGCGGTCCTGCCGCGGAGTGATGAGGTCATGGAACGCGCTTTCTGCTCGGGGCGGGCGGGAGGAACACCGGAACGGTCAGATCAGGCGCGGGTCGCCGGTTTCGAGCACCTCGGCCGGCACGTTGTGGTTCTTGAGGATCCCGGCGAGCGTGCCGTCCTTGCGGATCCCGGCGAGGAACTCGTTGAACGCCTTGGTCAGCTCGGCGTTGCCGAGGTTGAACACCAGGGCGCCCTGGGCGGCCTCCTGGGTCGCCGGCACGCGGTCGTCGCCCTGGGCGACGGCGACCTTGAACTTGTCCATGTTGTAGGTCACCGCGGCCGCGATCGCGCCGTCGACGGCCGCGTCGATGCGCCCGGCGTCGAGGTCCTGCGCCATGTTCACCGGGGTCGGGTAGAGCTTGAGCTTGTCACCGAAGACCGCCTTGAGGCTCGGCACGTAGTTGTAGCCGTCGACTGTTCCGACGGTCTTCCCCTCAAGCGTCTTGATCGTGTCCGTACCGGCGGCGGAGATGATCGCGAGCGGGTCGATGTACAGCGGGTCGCTCAGGGAGACGATCGTGGAACGTTCCTTCGTGCGGTTCCAGCCGCCGAGCGCCACGTCGGAACGGCCCTGCTGTACGCCGGGGATCACGGCGGCCGAGTTGCCGGTCTGCACGGTGATCGTGGTGCACTCGGCCTTGGCGAACAGCCGGATGATGTCGGCGTCGATGCCGCCCATGCCGCCCTCGCCGGTGGTGGTGACCTGCGGGGGCATGTCGGTGACGCCGACGGTGAGCGTCCCCTTGGACACCGTGGAGAACGTGTGGGCCGGCTTGCAGTCGGCGGCGACCGTGGTGTCACCCTCCGAGGAGCAGCCGACGAGCGCGACGGACGCGACGGTGATCGTCGACAGGAGCGCGGCGAATCGTTTGATGGACATCTTGCTCACCTCAATGGTCGTGGTGGGGGTCGGTGAAGGCGGGCGGATGAGGGGCGGGTCAGGCGAGGTGGCGGCCCATCCGCTTCTCGAGCAGGGCGGCCAGCCATCCTGAGGGGAGGGTCACGAGGAGGTAGAGGACGCCGGCCAGAGCGAGAACGCTCGTGTACTGGAACGTGGTCGAGCCGATCGAGTAGGCGCGGCTCAGCAACTCGGGCAGCGTGATGAGGAACACCAGCGAGGTCGTCTGGAACAGCTGGATGGCGAAGCCCATCAGGGCGGGGATCGCGATCCGGATGCCCTCGGGGAAGAGGATGAATCGGAACGTTCCCCACCGATTGATCCCGAGCGCCGCAGCGGCCTCGACGAGCCCGCGCGGGACCGCCTGCAGGCTCGCCCGGATGATCTCGCTCGTGTACGCGCCGGTCATGAAGCTGAGCGCGACGACCGCCGATCCGAAAGCAGGGAGCACCAGGCCCTGGCTCGGAAGTCCGTAGTAGATGAGATAGAGGAGGACGAGGGTCGGGGTGCCTCGGCCGAATTCGACGACCGCGAGCGTGATCCAGCGGACGATCCTGTTCGGCGAGGCCACCAGCAGGGCTTCGGCGAGGCCGAGGGGAAGCCCGATGAGCAGGCTTACGACGGCGAGTTGGACGCTGACCCCGAGACCGTCGACGAGGCTGGGCAGCCAGTCGATCCACTGTTTGATGAGTCCGTTCATCACACCGACACCTTCATCCGCAGCTTCGTGTCGAGCGTCCGGGACAGATAGGCGAGCGGCATGCTGAGCGCGATGTACAGCACGCCGGCGATGACGAACGGGGTGATGCCGTCACCGCCCGAGCGGGCCTGTGCCGTCGCGCGGAACGCGATCTCGGCGACGCCGATCGTCGAGGCGAGCGACGAATCCTTGAGCAGGCCGATGCCGTACGTGGCGGCGGAGGGAAGGCAGACGCGGAAGGCCTGCGGCGCGACGATGCGGGTGAATATGCCCACCTGGCCGAAGCCGAGCGCCTGCGCCGCCTCGGTCTGCCCCGCGTGCACCGAGAGGAGACCCCCACGGTAGATCTCCGCGAGGTACGCGCACGAGATGACGCCGAGCCCGCCGATCGCCGCGGTCAGCGGGTCGAGCTTGATCACGTCGGAGCTCACACCGAAGTAGAGGATGAAGATCCACACCACGGGCGGAACCCCGCGGAGGACGTCGATGAGCGCCCGGGTGAGCACCCGCACCACGCCGAACCGGGACGTGCGCAACAGGACGAGCGGGACGCCGAGGATCGCGCCGATGAGGAACGACGAGACCGTGATCACCACTGTCATCACGATCGCGTTCCCCAGGACGTCAAGCGGGATCAACGGTCGATCACCGCCTTGAGGAACCGCTGGGTGCGTGGGTTGGCGGGACTGGAGAGCACCTGCGCCGGATCGCCCTGCTCGATGATCCCCCCGTCGGCCATCATCACGACGCGGTCGGAGACGTCCTGGGCGAAGTGGATCTCGTGCGTGACGACGACCATGGTCATGCCCGAGGCGGCGAGTTCGCGCATCACCGCGAGGACGTCGAGGCCCAACTCGGGATCGAGAGCGGAGGTGGGCTCGTCGAAGAGCATGACCTCGGGCTCCATGGCGAGGGCGCGCGCGATGGCGATGCGCTGCTGCTGCCCGCCGGAAAGTCGGGCGGGGTATGAGCCGGCCTTGTCGGCGAGCCCCACCCGCTCCAACAACTCCATCGACCGCTGGTGCGCGGCCTTGGCGTCCCGGCCGAGTACGTACTCCTGCGCGAGGGACACGTTCCTGAGGACAGAGAGATGGGGGAAGAGGTTGAAGGACTGGAAGACCATGCCCGCCGTCTTGCGCAGAGTTTCGAGGGTGCGCACCGGAATCTTGGCGGGCAGATCGACGACGGTGTCGCCGATCGTGATCCGGCCGGAGTCGGGCCGTTCCAGAAGGTTCAGACAGCGCAGGAGCGTGCTCTTTCCGGCACCGCTCGGGCCGATCATGGCGACGACCTCGCCCCGCTGGATCTCGATCGATACGCCGTCGAGGACGGTGTGGTCGCCGTAGCTCTTCTTCAGGTTCGCGACCGAGATCATGGGGCGGGTCCCGTTCGCGTGCTGTGGTTCGGGGGGGAGCGTCAACTGCGTCATCTTCCTTGCCGTGCGGTGGGCTCGGGGTCAGGTGGTGCGGTTCGTTCTGCTTTCACGTGCAGAGGGCCGGATCGCACTCGAAGGGGGTCGGGCGTGAAGGTTGACGCCGGATCGCGCGGCGGCCGGGCGTCGACGGTGCCGGTTCGAGGGGCGGGCAATAGTGGAATACTGTTCCAAGAATTGCCGGTTTCCGGACTACTGCGTTCTCGTTGCGGCCGTGAGCTGGAGGAAGTGATCGCGCATCCGGTCGCGATCGGGCGAGGCGTCGGCGAAGATCCTCATCCCGTCCGCGGCCTGCTCGACCACCATCTGTCCGCCGTCGACGACCCGGTGCCCTCGTGCGCGGGCGAGCCGGACCAGCGCGGTTTCGGCCGGCCGATACACCACGTCCGCGACCCACGCCCCGGACGGAAGCTCGGTGACGTCGAACGGCAGGCCGGGCGAATGGTCCATGCCGACGGGTGTCGCGTTGACGACGCCGTAGGCGGTGGTGACCGCGTCGCGTAACTGTGCGCCATCGATCGCCCGGAGCTCCGCGCCGGGGAAGTACGGGGCGAGCCGCCCGACCAGGGCCGTCGCCTGCGCCGCGTCGGTGTCGCACACGAGCAGCCGGTCGGCCCCGAGATCGAGCACGGCGTGCGCGGTGGCCGAACCGGCGCCGCCCGCCCCGAGCTGGACCACAGGACCCGCCACTCCGTCACCGACGGTCCGCGCCAGGGCCGAGCGGAAGCCGGTCACGTCGGTGTTGCACCCGATCCAGCCCGCGCTGCCCCGGATCAGCACGTTGACCGCGCCGATGCGCCGCGACTGCTCGTCGATCGCCTCCAGGTGGGGAAGGATCGCCTGCTTGTACGGATAGGTCACGTTGAAGCCGTCGAAACCGAGCGCCAGCGCCTGGGTGAGGAGCGTGGGGAGATCGGCGGCGGATAACCCGGATGCCGCGAGGTCGACCGGCTTGTACACGTAGCGCAGGCCGAGCCGGGCGGCCTCCCGCTCGTGCAGCGCCGGGCTGAGCGAGCCCACGACGCCATCGCCGATGAGCCCGATCAGGTAGCTCGGCTCGGGCCTCAGTCGCGTCGGCACGATGTCTCCTCATGGTCGGGGGCGCGCGAACGGGTTCTCACCGCGTGGCGATCCCATCGAGGGGAAGGGCGGGGAATTTTTGAAACGCCGTTTCGGAATGCCGTTCCGGAACGGCGTTTTAGTATTCAACCCGTCGCCGATGGCCCGGTCAAGAGGCAATGCTGACCGGTCGCGTGATCAAAGCGCTGACCAGGGAGTTCGTCGTGCTTTTGGGGTCTGGGCGGACGGCGGCGACCAGCGGTGATCGCGGGATCCGGGCCAGATGATCTCGTCTCGACGCCCCGTCATCGGCCGGTGAACATGTCGACGGCCAGGACCATCGCGCGCGGGAGGTGCCGATCCGGCAGGTCCCGGGCGGTGCGTTCGACGACGCGTGGTCCGGCGGTCAAGGGGGCGGAGGTGGTGCCCGGGCATGTGCCGTCGGGCGCGAGCCGTACCGGCCGGAAGGTGTCCCGCGGACCCACGCCGAGGCGGGGATCCGCGGGACACTACCTAGTGCCCCTCCCGTCAATCTTTGCCCCGTCGCGTCGCCCAGGGTGGCACCTCGCCGCGTTGTCGCCCCACCCACGAAAACTCCTCGCAGGCTCGGAGTTTCCGCGGGGCCCGGGAATGTCGGCCGTAGGCTCCGCTACGGCCTCCTCCTCCGCCTTGCGACGCACCACCCCGGACACCGCTCCTTCCGGGCAAACCTTGCCGGTCACGGCACTAGAACCCGGCGGTTACCTTGGTGAACTCCCAGTTCTGCTGGGAGATGCCGCTGCAGTTCTCCGCCACGCCGCCGCCGGGGCAGGGACGGTCGCGGTTGACGGACCAGAAGGCGAGGCGGGTCAGGCCCTTGGACAGCGCCCAGTCGCGGATCTGGGTCCAGGTCGCCACCGAGGTCAGCTCCTGCTGGTCGGACAGGCCGTTCATGCCGGAGATGCCCATGTGGGCGTATGCCTGCGCGTCGGTCCAGCCGTTGGCGGACTTCAGCGCGTTCTTCAGGCCCTCGGCGGCGTTGACGGTGTTCTGGTACATGTTCGCGCCGCCGCCGAAGTCGAACGGCATGATCGTGTAGTTGTCGATGTCGACGCCGAGCGCCTTCGCCTGGTTGATCAGGCGGACGCCGTGGGAGTTCGGGCCCGTGGTGGTGGTGCCGAAGGTGACGACGACCTTGACGTTCGGGTTGTTCTGCTTGACGATCTTCAGGCCGTTGAGGATGCGGTCCTGGACCGTGTAGTTCTCGAACTCGTCGGTGTTTTCTATGTCGAAGTCCACGACGGCGGGGCCGACCGCGTTGATGACCTGCTGCACGGCGCCGGCGAAGGCGGCCGGGGTCGAGCAGTTCGGGCCGAGCTTGTTGCCCTGCCAGCCGCCGAAGGAGATCTGGACGCTACCGCCCTTGGACTTGATCGTCGAGATCGCCTGCGCGTCGACGCCTCCGGCGAGCTGGCGCTGGCCGTCCCACGCCGGGGTGCAGCCGCCGCTGGACAGGATGAAGGCCATCGTGAAGGACTTGATCCCGGTGGCGTCCATGACCGTGCCCGCGTTCGGCGGGTCGCCCCAGCCCATGTAGAGGTATGGCGCGCCCGCCAGCCGGCCGCCGGTCGTGCATCCGGTGGTGCTGCCGGTCACGGAGCCGCTGGCCGCCGACTCGCCGTTCGCGTTGTACGCCTTGACGGTGTAGGTGTGCGACGAGCAGGCGGACAGGCCGGAGATCGTGGCGGACGTACCGGTGACCTGGGCGACCTGCGTACCGCCCTCGTAGACGCGATAGCCCGTCACGGTGCCGCTCGACGCGGACCAGGACAGCGAGATCGACGCGTTCGTGCCGCCGGTCACTGTGGGCGTGCCGGGCGTGCCCGGCGTGCCGTTGCCGCCCTGGGTGCTGGCGTTCAGCGTGTTGCTCGGGTCGGAGAGGTTGTTCGCGGCGTCCTTGGCGCGGACGGTGTAGGCGTACGAGGTGCCCGCCGCCAGGTTGCCGTCGGTGTAGGTGGTGCCGGTGACGGTCGTCACCAGGCTCCCGCCTCGATAGACGTTGTAGCCGGTGACGCCGACGTTGTCGGTGGAGGCGTTCCAGGCCAGCGAGATGCTGCTGGTCGTGCTGCCCGTGGTGCGGAGGTTGCCCGGGGCGGTCGGCGGCGTCGGGTCGCCGCCGCCGGAGACGACCTTCCACAGGGCCGGGACGACGGGCGGCTCCCACCCGGGGAGGGAGGTGTGGCCCTGGACGCATTCGTAGTCGACGCCGTTGTAGGTGACCCGGCTGCCGGTGCTGTAGGCGGTCCATGCCTGCCAGGCCGGATAGGCGGCCATCGTGGTCGAGGCGCCGTACGCGACGGGTGTGGTGGCGCTGACGCCGGCGACGGACATCGCGAGGGCGGCGAGCACCGCCGTCGCCATGCGACGGAATCTCATGCGTGCTCCTTAGGGGAGGGTGGCGAGGTGGGGCTTGACGGTCTTGGAGAAGTTCCAGTTGTTGCCGGCGTCCCAGTTGATGGACCAGGTCATCGCGCCTCTGATCTCCGGGTACGCGCGCGGCGGCACGAAGGTCCCGCAGTTGGTCCTGGTCGCCAGGCAGGTGAGGGCCTGGTTGACGAGTGAGGGCGAAAGGACGCCGCCGCCGGCGGCGCCGGGTCCGGCGGGCAGGCCCAGGGCCACCTGGTCGGGGCGCAGGCCGTTCTCCAGCTGGATGCAGGCCAGCGCGGTCATGAAGTTGACCGTCCCCTGCGAGTAGGCGAACGACTGGTCGCAGCCGAGCATGGAGCCGGAGTTGTAGTACTGCGTGTGGACGACGGTGAGGATGTCCTTGATGTTCAGCGCGAGCTTGAAGTACTCCATCCCGGTCGACTGCATGTCGATCGTCTGGGGCGCCATCGTGATGATCAGGCCCGCGCCCACCTTGGTGCGCAGCGCGCGCAGCGCCTGGGCCATGTAGGTGGCGTTGAGGCCGTTCTCCAGGTCGATGTCCACCCCGTCGAAGCCGTAGCTCTGGATCAGGGCGTACACGGAGTCGGCGAACTTCGTCGCGGCGGTGGCGCTGGCCACCTGGACCCGGCCCGCCTCGCCGCCGACCGAGAGGATGACCTTCTTGCCGCGCGCGTGCAGGGTCTGCAGGTCGGCCTTGAACTGCGCGTCGGTGTAGCCGCCGAGCGAGGCGGACAGGCCGGGGTCGACGCCGAAGGTGACCTCGCCAGCAGTCGGGGTGGCCTCGCCGAACGCGACGGCGACCAGGTCGTACTCGTCGGGCACGGCCGACAGCTTGAGCTCGACTGTCGGGTTGTCGAAGTTGTGCCAGTAGCCGGTGAGGAAGTGCTTGGGCAGCGGGCCGATCGGGCATCCGGTGGTGGTGACGGTGACGGGGTCGCTCGCGGGGCCCTCACCGACCGAGTTGTACGCCGTGACCGTGTAGGTGTAGCTCGTGCAGGCGGTCAGGCCGGTGATCGCGTGGGAGGTGCCGCTGACGGTGGCCACCACGGTGCCGCCAGTGCGGACCCGGTAGCCGGTGACCGTGCCGGTCGCCGCGGGCCAGCTCAGGGTGAGGCCGGTGTCGCCGACCTGCCCGGCGGTGACCGATCCCACCTTCCCGGGTACGCCGCTGGAGCAGCCGGTCGTCGAGCCGGAGACGGAGTCGCTCGCCGCCGACTCACCCGCCGAGTTGTACGCCTTGACCGTGTAGGTGTGCGACGAGCACGTGGCCAGGCCGGTGATCGTGGCGCTGGTCCCGGACACCGAGGCGCGCTCCGTCGTGCCCTCGTAGACGCGGTAGCCGGTCACGGTGCCCGAGGACGCGCCCCAGCTCAGGGAGATCGAGCCGTTCGTCGCTCCGGTGACGCTCGGGGCGCCGGGCTTGCCGGGCGCCTGGACCTCCGAACCGCCGCAGGCGCCGCCGTTCACGGTGCAGTTGGAGATGGCGGAGAAGTTGCCGGGGGTGCCGTTGAAGCCGAAGCTCTGGCTCGCCCCGGCGGCCAGCGCCCCGGCCCAGCTCGGCGGGGTGAAGGTGTAGTGCTGCCCGCTGCGGGTCATGGTCGCGTCCCACGCCGACGGGATGGAGAACCCGGCGGGCAGGTCGAACTGCACGTTCCAGTTGACCGGCGAGGACGTGCCGTTGGTGACGGTCACCTTGCCCTCGAACCCGGAGCCCCAGTCCTGGGTCTTGGTGAAGGTGGCGGTGACCGACGCCGCCTGCGCGGGCAGCGCGACGAGGCTCAGGAACAGGGTCGCCAGTGCGACCAGGGTGGCGCGTAATCTCATGTGCACCTCGGGTCGGTGATGGGGGGTGCCGTACGGCCCACGCCCGAGGAGGCGGCGGGCGCGAGCCGTACGGGGGCGGGCCGCGATCGGGGGAGCGCGTCGCGGGCCGCGGTCGCGGAGCGGCTGAGGTCCCGGCCGCTCCGCGGGTCAGGTCGGGCGGTCGTCCATGACGGCGGTGCGGATCCCGCCGTCATGCGGGCGCGCGGGGTTTGCGGGGGTGGTCAGGGCGAGTAAGGGGCGAGTGCGCCGCGTGATCGTTCCCGCGGCTGGAACGCGTCGCCTTCTCCCGGAGGCCGACCGGGCGGTGACGGCTCCATTGGTCTCGTCACGGCAGGTGGGGGATGAGGGGGGTGAGTGATGTGAGGCAGATCTTTTAATAAAGTTTCCTAAGAGTTGACGTGATCGTAGCTTTGACACGGACGCCCTACAAGGCCCAAAACGACGGCCGCCCGACGGGATCGGGCGGCCGGGCGGGGAGCCGCGGTGATCGGCGGCCGGTCAGCGGCCGGTCGGCGGGTGGGTCGGGCGGGAGCGGCGGGGGTCGAACGGCACCAGGGCGTCCGGCTTGCGGACCAGGTCGGGCACCTCGGCGTCGGCGGCCGCGTAACCGACGGGAAACAGGATGTAGGGCCGCTCGTTGGCCGGCCGCGCGCAGATCTCGCTGAGGAACGCCATCGGGTTCGGCGTGTGGGTGAGCGTCGACAGGCCCATCTCGTGCAGCGCGGCGATGAGGAGGCCGCAGGCGATGCCCACGCTCTCGTTGACGTAGTAGTGCTTGACCCGGGTGCCGTCGGGGCGCACGCCGTACTTCTCGGCGAAGCAGACCACCAGCCACGGGGCCACCTCCAGGTAGCCCTTGTCCGCGGTGGTCTCCAGCGGGGCGAGCGCCGTGCGCCATTCGGCGGTGAGCCGGCCGCC
Source organism: Microtetraspora glauca (assembly GCF_040656155.1). Classification (NCBI taxonomy): domain Bacteria; kingdom Bacillati; phylum Actinomycetota; class Actinomycetes; order Streptosporangiales; family Streptosporangiaceae; genus Microtetraspora; species Microtetraspora glauca. The sequence goes on along the minus strand of NZ_JBFALK010000012.1, from coordinate 57,220 downwards.
CTCGTAGTTCTGCCGTTCCTCGACCTCGGCGGCCTCCCTGATCCGTTTCTTGGTGGCGGCGTCCCCGATCAGCACGAACTTCCACGGCTGCTGGTGCGCGCCGGACGGCGCGGTGTTGGCGGCACGTACCGCGAGTTCCAGGCACTCGCGCGGCACCGGTTCGTCGCTGAAGAAGCGCACGCTCCTGCGCCGGTCGAGGTGCTCGTAGAAGGCCCGTCCCCGGGCGATCATCTCCTGCTCGCCGTACCGCTCCGGGCGGTACGGGATGAACGGATGGGCGTGCTCGCGTGCCATCGCAACCTCCACGACTGTCATATATGCAGGCGTAGTGTGATTTGTCGTGACAGAGCGGGCAACAGATAGCCTTATTCGCTGACAGATCGGCAGTATCCGGACCGGCCGGAGCCGTGGAGGTGGGCAGATTGGCAAGAACCGGGCTCGACGCGCTGGACGCGCGGATCCTCCGGCTGCTCCGGGAACACCCCCGGACCGGCCTGCTCGAGATCTCCCGGCTGCTCGGCGTGGCCAGGGGAACGGTCCAGGCCCGGCTCGACCGGATGGTCGCCGACGGAGTCGTCACCGACTTCGGCCCGAACCTGTCGCCGCGCGCCCTGGGCTACCCCGTGCAGGCGTTCACCACCCTGGAGGTCGAGCAGGCGTCCCGCGCCGACATCTCCGCGGCCCTCACCGCGATCCCCGAGGTTCTGGAAGCGCACATCGTCACCGGGCCCGGCGACGTGTGGTGCCGCATCGCCGGACGCGACAACGAGCACATCCAGCAGGTCATCGACCGCACCCTGACCATCCCCGGCGTACGGCGGAGCAGCACGGTGATCGCCCTGTCCGCCGTCGTCCCGCACCGCGTCCAGCCCCTGGCCGAGTCACAGCCCTTCGCGGTACGGGATTCCACCGGCTCGACCGGCTCGACCGGCACGCATGGTGACGCGCGGTGACTCAGGGCGAGGTGACTGCCGCCGGGCGACGGAGCCGATGACCGCCAGGCGCGGGCGCCGCCTACCGGCGCGGCCGGATCCGCGAGGGCACCCGTATCCCGATCAAGAGGGCCAGGAAGCCGACGACGCCCCCGGCGCCGATCAGGCCGAGGGCGAACCAGGACGAGTCCTGCCCCCGGTCGCTCTCCCCCTCCCCCGGACGCGGGGCCGCCTCGGACGGCGGCAGGGCCGAGTCGACCAGGCGGGCGGCCGCCGTCCCCGGGGAGTCGAACTCCGCCGACGCCAGCCCGACGGGGTCGATGGACCGGGCGACCTTGGCCAGCGCGTCGCGGACCGCACAGCCACCGGCCTGGTTGCAGAGGACGAGCAGAGAACGGTTCAACAGTCCGCCGAACGCGTCCAGACGCTGGTAACCGCTGTCGCGGGCAATGTCGCGGGGCACGATGGCGGCCTGCACCGTCCTGCTCCGGAGGGCACGCAGCGGGTCGGACGCCGGGACGGTTTCCAGGCGCAGCCAGGGATAGCGCTGCTTCAGTACCTGCTCCAGCCCCTCCCGGGAGGAGTCCGGCAGCGAGACGCCGACCTCCTTGCCCGGATGTTCGAAGGCCGCTCTCAACTGCTCGGGTCTGATCTGATCGATGTCGTAGACCACGACGTCGCGGCCGGGGACCGTAATGGTGGCGGCCTCGGAGAACCCCTGGGCCGTCAGCGGGTTCGCGGGCCGGACCTGTAACTCTCCCGGAAGCGCGGAATCCGGGCCGGGGTCGTCCACGAGGACCACGGCCGGTTCCCCGGTGGGTGCGCCCGCAGGGGGGTAACGGATGTCGAACCGATACCCCGCGCGCCGGACGACCTCGGCCACCACGTTCGTGGCGAACGCGTCCTCCCGCCGGGCGGGAGCCAGGACGACGATGGTTCCCGGCTCCGTCCCGGCGGTTTCCGCACCGGCGCGGGGATCGCCGCCGGGGGAGCGCAGCAGCGCGACCGTGCCGACGCCGATCAAGGTGATCGCCAGCGTCGCGAACGCCACGGTCACGGTGAGCTTGGCCTGCGAACCCAGGCGGAGCTGGGACCGTTTCCCGCGGTCGGCCTGTTCCAGCCCGCCCAGCGCGGCCTGCATCGACGGCGGCATGGTGCCCGCGACCGGGCCTTCGGCGGGCGTCCGCCGGTAGGGCGTGGTCGCCGTGGTCCCTGTTGTCGTGTGCGTGATCGGCGGTGTGGTGGGTGAACTCGGGTTGCTCGGGTTGCTCGGGTTGCTCGGGTTGCTCGGGGTCCCGGGCGCCGTGCCGGGTGGGAGCACGGCCGACGCGTCGCCGGAGCCCCGGCCCAGCCGCCTCCACAGGCTCCGGCCGGGCACGGTCGGCCGCCGTTTCCGCAGGCTCCGGGTGGGCGCGGCCGCCCCGGCCATCGGGGTGTCTCCCCCTCTTCCCGCCGATACCGGCTCATGCCCCCTGAAGCCGGGCTCGCCGGAGCCCGGCAAGGCCCTTCCGTGCCCCGTGGCGGAGCCCGCCTCCCCACCGGAGCTCCCCGCCCGCTGCCCCTCCGGGCCTGAACGCTCCGGCTCCCGCCGCACGTCGGTGGCGGACAGCACCTCGGGATAGCCGGAGTGTTCGAGCAGCCGTACGGCGACCGGCCGGTCGGCGGGGCCGAACGACAATGGATCGGTCAGCCCGGCCAGCCCCCGGAGCATGTCCGCGAGCCGGACCTCGGATCGGGTCAGCAGGTCCAGGCACACCTTCGCCGTGCCGTCCTGCCGGGTGATCTCCGTTCCGTACCCCCACCGCACCTCATAGGCGTCCTCCGGCGCGTGCCGCGCGAAGGACAACCGGATCCGGTGCCGGGCCGTGCTGCTGGTCCAGGTCGCCGCGGTCAGCCGCGCCCGCATGCCGTACGGCAGGAGCGCGGCGACGGTGTCCAGGAACCGCAGCCGTTCGATCACGGGAACCCCGTCGGCGCCCACCACGCAGACGGGCCGCCCGGTCAGCAGCAGCGCGGCGGCGCACCGCGCGTCCGGCCCCGGGTCGAGGGCCGTGGGATCGAACTCCGGCACGGGTACGGCCAGCGGAGGGGACGGGGTCGCCGGCAGGCCCGCGAGGGCGAGGTAGAGCGCCTCGTAGGACACCCGATGGGCGGCCAGCTCCTCGTACGGGACATAGAACCAGCGGGTGTAGGCGATCTTGCGGTTGGTCACGTCCCGGTGCCCGGACCACTCCTGGATCGCGAGCACGATGTGGCGCGACACCTGCTCGCGTTCCTTGGTCGCCGCGACCGCGATCGTCACCTGGGGCAGATCCGCCGAGACGCCCGTGGCGTACCTGCTCCTGATCTCTTCGAAGACCTCGGGGCCGAGCCGCTCGTCGCTCCAGGAGAGCAACTCGTAGTCGTCGTGGCCGCCCGGCCGTTTCCCCTCCAGGGCCCACTCGAACCTGATCTCGCGGATCGTCACGTAGCCTCCGTCGCCGGCCGGATCGCGGCGAGCCGCTGCCCCAGCCACAGCATGGGCTCCACCACGTTGATCGGATGAAGCTGCCCCCGGATGCGCGAGTCCTCGTCCGCCTCTCCGGGCAGCATGTTCTGGAAGTCGTCCCAGTCGAACGTCTTGGTGCGCCGGTCGACGTAGAAACCGATCGAGGACGTGGCGAAGAACCTGATCCGATCCGGGTGGAAGAACTGGTCGAGCGCGTTGAGCACCATGTCGGCGTTGCCGCTGGCCGACACCTGGCACAGCTCGTGGAACAGCTCCCGGGCGTCCTCGCTGGTCACCCGGGGCAGATGGTACGGATCGTCGATGTCGGTGGTGAGCAGCCGCCGTTTCTCGGCCGTCTCCAGCACCCGGGGGTCGTCGAACTTGGTGACGCACACGGCGATGTGGTGCGGCAGCTTCCCGTCGCCGAACTCGCCGGCGGCGAGCATGCGCTCGGCCAGCCTGGTGAGCGGGGCGTGCATGTGGTCGAAGGCGTCCCCGAAGGTGAACTCCCTGATCGGATCGAAGAGGAAGACGATGCCCCGGCTCTCCGCGAGGTTGTCCAGCAGTTCGTGCCGGCGGGAGTCTCCCGGGCCGTCCGGAGCGCCCGCGCCGCCGGGGGCTCCGCCCGCCGGGCGCCGTCCCGTGCCGAACAACCCGCCGGGCGCGTCGATCATGTTGATGCCGATCCTGGTCGGCGGCCCCGCCTTGGCCTTCCTGCCCCAGAAACCGGACCGCCGGGCAGGAGGGCCGATCAGCGTCCACTGATAGCGCTCCAGGGCCCTGCTCGCCTCGGGGAACACCTTGCCCCGCGACAGCGCGTTGGTCCTCTCGATCAGGTAGTCCGACGAGGCGGGATCGGACCCGACGATCTTCCAGTCGTCGTTCCTCCGGGTCAGGGCGATGAACAACGCCGCCAGCAGCGTGGTCTTGCCGCTGCCGGGGGCGCCCCACATGGAGATGTTGTGATCGGGACGCCCCCGGGTCACTTCGGGCTGCATGCGTTCTGTCACCGGGTATCTAGGGCGGACGCCCTGTCCTTCAGGGTGGGGAGGAAGTCCTTCCCGTAGGCCATGTTCTGTCGGTGCCTTTCGCTAGGTTGATCGTCATGTCCCTGTTCCGGCTCCAGCCGACGCCTGCCCAGCAGGCGGCGCTGGCCGAGCACTGCGCGCACGCGCGGTTCGTGTGGAACCTCGCGGTCGAGCAGCACGCGCACTGGAAGCCGGGGCGTAAGAGCGCGCCGAGTTTCGCCGAGCAGTGCAGGCAGTTGACCGAGGCCAGGGCCGAGTTCGGGTGGTTGCGTGCCGGGTCGGTGATCGTGCAGCAGCAGGCGCTCAAGGACTTCGCCCAGGCCATGGCCAGCTTCTTCGGCGGCACCCATCGCAGGCCGACATGGCGTAGGCGCAGTCAGAACGAAGGGTTCCGGATCGTCGCCGTCAAGGACGGTGATATCCGGCGGTTGTCCCGCAACGTCGGTGAGGTGAAGGTTCCGAAGGTCGGCTGGGTACGGTTCCGCTGGTCCCGCGCGGTCCCGGACGGGGTGAAGTCGTTCCGGGTGACCCGTGATCGTGGCGGGCGTTGGCATGTGGCGTTCGCGGCGATCCCTGAGCCGATCCCCGCCCCCGGTGCGGGTGACGTGGTCGGTATTGACCGGGGTGTCGCGGTTTCCGTCGCGCTGTCGACCGGTGACCTGCTGTATGTCCCGGCCCTGCGCGAGGCCGAGGCCAAGCGGCTGGGGCGGCTGCAACGGAAACTCGCTCGTGCCGCGCGTGGGTCGAACCGGCGGGCGAGGGTCAAGGCGGCGATCGCGAAGCTGAAGGCGCGTGAGGCGGATCGGCGTAGGGACTGGGTGGAGAGGACCAGCACCGGTCTGGCGCGTGACTTCGATGTGATCGGCGTCGAGGACCTCAAGATCAAAAACATGATCCGATCGGCGCGCGGCAGCATCGACGTGCCTGGGAGGAACGTCCGGGCCAAGTCCGGGCTCAACCGTGCGATTCTTGCCGCCGGGTGGGGGCAGCTCGTCGAACGGCTGGAGCACAAGGCGCCCGGCAGGGTGGTGAAGGTCGATCCGCGTTACACGTCGCAGACCTGCAACGCATGCGGGCACGTCGCCAGGGAGAGCTGCGAGAGCCAAGCGGTCTTCTGGTGTGTGGCCTGCGGGCATCAGGCCAACGCCGATGTGAACGCGGCCATGAACATCCGGGATACCGCCGTGGGGCACACGGTGGCTGCGCGGGGAGGCTCCGGGTTGCCGGGGCCGGTGAACCGTGAACCTCAACCTGTCCTCCTGCCAGCGTAGGGATGGGTTGGAATCTCCCTCATTTCTGAGGGGGAGGATGTCAATCCGTCTCGTCGAGCAGGGGGAACGGGAGATGGCCGGGAGAGGGGGCGACCAGGCCGAGCTCGGCGGCCAGCCCGCGCACGTCCACCGCCTCCAGATGGGCCAGGGCCGCCGCACCCAGCCGGTGCCACGCGGGGTGCGCCTGGTCGGCCGCGTCGTCGTAGATCGCGCCGAGCAGCGTGCCCGGCCGCTGCTCCAGGGCGGTGAGCAGTTTCCGCCAGTCGTGCCGGTGCGGGCAGGGCAGGAGCCTGGACCGGTCGGTGCGGGCCGGATGGGGCGGTCGGTCGCCGACGGTGAGAAGGACGGTGGGGGTCCGATCTCCCCAGTCGAGCCGCCGGACGATCAGGGCGAGCGCGTCCTCAAGCTGCGCCGCGTGCGGGTGGTATGGATATCCGCCAGCGACCGCTCCCTGTTCCTCCAGCGCGCCGAGCGCGTCGAGGGCCTCTGCCGCGCCGGACTGCCAGGCCGCGACCCGGACCGGGAACTCCTGCGCCGACCGGTCGTACGAGTGCGCCGCGTAGGCGACGAGGGAGACGCGGAGCAGCCCGCCGAGCTCCCCGGAGGCGCAGTTGATCATCTGGCGTGCCCGGCTCAGCCGTTCCGCGACCTGGTCGCCCGTCCCGCAGATCTCCACGGCGCAGACGAGGTCCGCCGGGACCGTCGCGCCCGGCAGCCGGTCCGGGAGGGCGGCGACGAGCCGGCCCCAGTCTCGGGGGTCGGGCGACAGCTCCGGCAGGCCGGTGAACCGCACCAGGCCGGGCCGTACGAGCTCGGCGGTCACCTCGTACCGGCCGGGCGGGACCGTGGCGGACTGGACGGACAACAGCCGCGGCTCCGGCCCCTGCCAGGTGACCACGGCGAACGCGGTGCCGTACGCGCCCCCGGGTTCGCAGCGGACGGTGACGCGGGTCCGGGTGCCCGGACGGGTGCCGAGGGGGAACAGTTGCCTGCTGGTCAGCCGCAGCCGATCGGTGCCCGGGACGGCGAGCATGACGACCAGCTCGTACGACCTGGTCAGCGGGTCATCCGCCATGACCTCGCGGACGAGCGCGGCGCTCGGGGCCTCGGCGCGCAGCACCTGGGCGGCGGGATGCGTCGCGCGCAGCCAGTCGAGGGCCTGCTCGGCCTTCGGGTCGTCGGGCGACGTGGCCACGAGGATCACCTCGGCGGAGGGCGACGGCACACGGGCCGCGCGCAGCACCGCCTCTCGGGTCCCGGCCGGGTCGGCGTCCCATCCGCGCTCTCCCGCGAGGTCCGTCCAGGTCGCCGACCAGCTCCGGCCACGGGGGCGTCCGTTGTCGTCCCGATGGATCCGGAACGCGGTGACGCCGTCGGCGGCGACCTCCACCAGGGTGAGGTGATCGGTGTCGGCGAGGTTCGCCAGGGCCTGGGCGACGGCCTTCCTGGTCAGATCCTTGTCGGGCTCCGGCACGAGGAGTCCTCCATAGGTATGTCGTATTCGTTACGCTGCGTCCCCGATATCCAGCTTACTTAGCACATATAACGTTATGATGAGTTATGTGGGCAGAGTGGTGACGTGCTTCTTCGGTGAATGCCTATTGGCTATCCGGAAATGCGACATTAGGCGCCTATGATAGCCCGTCCAGGGGGGCCGGCGGCGTTCCGATCGTCGCCGAGACGATGGGACTCGCTTTCCCGAGGAGGAGCATGAGTCGTTTCCTGGGTACGCTGTCCGCGGTACTGATCGCGCTGTCAGGAGCGCGCCCCGAGGTTCTGCGGACGTGCCCGAGTGAGCGCGGCAAGTTCGAGGGCATCGGAGGCGCCGTCCTCACCACGAGCGTGCTCGCCGTGGTCTCCATGACGTTCGCGCTCAACAGCGCGCTCGGTGTCAACATCGTCCTCGCCGTCGCCACAGCTTTGCTGTGGGGCCTGGCGATCCTGAGCCTCGACCGGTGGCTCGTCTCCACCATCAGGGCGGACGCGCCGAACCGCTGGGCGCTGGCCGCGCCCCGGATCGTCATCGCCGTCGTGCTCGGCCTGGTGATCTCCACTCCGCTGGTGCTGCAGGTCTTCAAAGCCGAGATCGACACCCAGATCGTCGAGATGAAACAGCGGCGTGCCGACGCCTTCGCCGTACAGCAGGAGCAGGGCGCGGTGGGGAAGGGCGTCGACCAGCTCCGCAAGGAGGTGGCCGGTCTGCGGCAGGTGATTTCCTCCGGCGGCGACGTTCCTCTTGACATAGAACAGGACGCGAAGATAAAGGCGCTGTCCGCCCAGCGTGCCGATGAGCAGAAGCAGGCGGACAAACATTACAAAGAGTGGCAGTGTCAGCTCTACGGGGGAGCGAACTGCCCCAAAAAGGGCAATGGTCCGCTCGCCCAGGAGAGTGAGCGCGCGTACGAAAAGGACAAGAAGCGCATCGAGCTGCTCGCCCGGCAGATAGAGACCCGAAAGGGCGAGCTGAACGCGACCGGCGAACAGGCCAAGGAGACCCGGCTGGCCGCGGCGAAGGAGGCCCTGCCGAAGGTCCAGAGCCAGCTCGACATCGCGCTCGCGCAGCAGGCCCGGATCCAGCGGTCCTTCGACGAGGACAACCTGGCCACCGACGGGCTGCTCACCCGGCTCCGGGCGCTCAACGAGCTGACCGGCAAGGACCTCACACTCAGCATGGCCCGGCTGCTGCTGTTCGCCTTGTTCCTGCTCATCGAATGCCTGCCGGTCGCGGTCAAGCTCATGCAGCGGCCGGGCGTCTACGAGAAGGCGCTCGCGCTCGCCCAGCGTCAGGAACTGGACGGCGTGCGTGAGGCGTTCGGCGTCCGCGCCGCGCCCCGGCGCGGGTCCGCGGACCCCGGAGGCTCGGGCAGTGTGTGGCGCATCTGGTCGCCGCAGGAGGACGAACCGCGACGGCGCACCGCCTCCTTCGAGGAGGAGGGGACGCGTTCGCCCCAGGGGACGCCCGAAGGACCGAACGGCACCCGCGTCGAGTCGGCCGACCCCGGCCACGAGTACGGGTCGCTGGAGGACGAGGCACTGCGCGGCATGGCGGACACCCGCATCCTGCGGAGACCGGGGCCGGGTGCGGAGCGCTCGGGCGGGATCGAGCTGCTCCCCGACGAGGACTGAGGCCACGGCGTGACGGAACGGATCGTCCACGGCAGATACGAGCTGCTGTCGCGGCTCGGCAGGGGCGGCATGGGCACGGTGTGGCTCGCCTGGGACCGGACGCTGCGGCGATCGGTCGCGCTCAAGGAGGTCGTGCTGTCGCCGTACGGCGAGGACGTGGCCGTCCGGCGGGAGAGGGCGCTGCGCGAGGCGCGCGCCGCGGCGCGGATCAGGCACCCGGCGGTCGTCGACATCTACGACGCCTTCCTGGATGACGGGTCGCCCTGGATCGTCATGGCCTACATCGACGGCGCGTCGCTGGACCGCCGGATCGAGAGGCAGATCCTCTCCGAGCGGGAGATCGCCCGAGTCGGCCGCGACGTGCTGGCCGGACTGGTCGCCGTGCACAGCGCGCAGGTGCTGCACCGGGACGTCAAACCGGCCAACATCGTCCTCGATCCCGAGGACCGGGTCTTCCTGGTCGATTTCGGCATCGCCCGGATCTCCGGCGAGAGCGGCCTCACCTCGCAGAACATGCTGCTCGGAACCGTCGAGTTCATGGCACCGGAACGCGTCGACGGGCACGCGGTGGGCCCGGCGTCCGATCTGTGGTCTCTCGGAGTGACGTTGTTCTGCGCGCTGGAGGGCTATTCGCCCTTCCTCCGGGAGGGCCCGATCGAAACCGTACGGGCGGTCGGCGCGGGGCGTCCCCTGCGCTTCCGGCGACCGGGCCCGCTCGCCGACGCGATCACCGGCCTGCTCGTCACCGATCCCGGCAGGCGGATGGGGGCGGCCGAACTCGGGCGGAGGCTGGACGCGATCCTCGCTCCCGCTCCGCGCACACCGCCGTCACGCACGCCGCCATCACGTACGCCGCCGGCACGTACGCCGCCGTCACGCAGGTGGGAGGAAGCGACCCCCCGGCGGCCTCGGGACACTCCCACGCCGGCGCGCGGGCACGACGCGCGCGGCCCCGGTTCCACCCCCGGTTCCACCCCCGGGAGCGGCCCGGGTACGGCCCGCCCGGAGGCGGAGCGGGACGATCGTCCGCTGCTCGAACGGCCCCGGCAGGAAGCCGCCACCCTGCTCGCCTCCATGGAGCCGAGGGCCGCCGGACAGCTCATGGACGGCAGTGTCGGCAGTGTCGGCAGTGTCGGTGTGGACGGCGCTTCGGCTCCGGCGGCCGAGGTGCTGGCGGCCGAGGTGCTGGCGCTGCTGCCGCCGTCGCGAGCCGGGCGGGTGGTCGACCACATGGCCCCTGACCGGGCGGCCCGACTGGTGCGCGCGATGTCCCCCAGCCGGGGCGCGAGCACGCTGGCCCACACGGACGACCGCGTCGCGGCCGCTGTCCTCGGCGCAATCGGCGTCGTCCCCGCCGCTGTCCGGCTGGTGGAGGCGATGACGCTGCGCCGTGCCTGCCGGGTGCTCGAATACGTGCCGCCCGCCGTCGTCGCCGAGCTGCTGTCCGCGACCTCCGACGGCCGCGCCGACCGGATCCTCGGCGGGCTCAGCCGTGCCGTACGCGATGAGATCACCCGCCTGACCGGCGGCGCGTGACCGGGACCTCGCGCCGGTCAGGCGGAATCCGCGGCGAGCGCCATCCGGTAATGCACCTCGGGAAACGAGGCGCCGGAGACATCCATCGTCTGTACGCGTCCCGAAAGGGCGAAGCCGATCCGCTCGTAGAAACGACGAGCCCGGGCGTTGGCCTCGAAGGCCCAGAGCCCGACCTCGCGGTGACCCAGCTCCCTCAGCCGGTCCAGCGAGCGGGTCATGAGCGCGCGTCCGAGACCCGTCGACCAGTGCTCCCTGAGCGCGTAGATCGCATAGATCTCGCAGTCGGGACCCCCATCCCGTACGGGGTCCTCCACGGGCCCGAAGGCGCTGAGCCCGACGATCTCCTCCCCGGCCTCACCGACGACGACACCGCGCAGCGGATCGGCCATCATCGCCCGCCAATGGGCGACCGCCCCTGGCGTGACCACCAGTGCGTCGAGGTAGGCGTCGGGCAGCAGCCCTCGATACGCCGCCTGCCATGAGGTGTTCTTGACTCGCAGCACTTCCTCGGCGTCGGCGGGCTCGCCACGGCGTACGGAAAAAGTCATGGGCCAAGTATCGGCCCGCGCCCCCGAGCGGATTCCCTGGGAGCCGCGCGGTGACCCACAACCGTTCGTTCACCCGCGAGCTGTGCTCCGCGCGGCCCCCCAGGAGAGTGCGGCGGCCGGCCGAGCGGCATGACTCCGAGCCCGGACCGAAATCGGCCGGCTCGTACGCGCGGCGATGGGTGAGCGGCCACGAACCGGTGGCGGGTTCGCGGGCCCGCCAGATCCTGATGTCTCCTGGCTTGACTCTCCCAATGTGGGAGACCGCAAGGTGGGGCATGTGAGCGACGACCTACTGAGCATCGGAGAGCTGGCCGAGCGAACCGGCCTGTCGGTGAAGCTGATCCGGCACTGGTCGGACATCGGCGTGGTGCCCCCGGCGGGACGCACTCGGGCCGGCTACCGGCTCTACGAACCCCAGGCGGTCGCCCGGCTCGAACTGGCGCGGACGTTGCGCGATCTCGGGCTGACCATGGCCGCGATCCGCGAGGTCGTCACCCGGGAGCGCGGGCTGCCCGAGGTGGCGGCGGTTCACGCGGACGCGCTGGAGGCGCAGATCCGCATGCTGCGGCTGCGACAGGCGGTGCTGCGCTCCGTCTCCCGGCAAGGATCGACACCCGAGGAACTCACCGTCATGACCCGACTGGCACGGCTTTCCGCCGCGGAACGCAACACGATCGTCCACGACTTCGTGTCGGACGCGCTCGGCGACCTCGACGCCTCCGCGTACAGGGACGGGCTGCTCGCGGCCCTGCCCGACCCACCGCGCGACCCCACCGCCGAGCAGATCGAGGCGTGGCTGGAGCTGGTCGCGCTCATCCGCGATCCCGCGCTGCGCGCCGCGATCCGTCGTACGGCCGAGTACGCCGCCGAGCATGCCGTACGCGAGCACAGCGACGAGGATCTGCTGGAGGCGCGGCGACTCACCGACCTGTGGGTCGCCCGCGTCAACGCCGCGATCGCGGAAGGGACGGCCGCCGACTCGCCGGCGGCCGAGCCCGTCGTGGCCGAGATCGTCGCGGCCTGGTTGCCCGCCCAGGCCCGAGCCGGTTTCCGCTCGGACGGCGGCGGCGACGGCGGCGGCGGCGCGGCGGCCCGGCGCCGCCTTCTCGAACAGCTCGAGGTCGCCGCGGACACCCGTCTCGAAAGGTACTGGCAGCTGATGTGCGTCATCAACGGCAGTCCGGTGCGCCCCAGCATGGTCGCCGCGGGGGAGTGGCTGGTGACCGCGCTCCGCGCCAATCCCGAGCCGGGCGCGCGGGCCGCCCGCATCAGCGAGATGCTCGGGCAGGACGCCGACGTCGACGCCGCGTACAAGCTGGAGGGATGTGCCCGCGTGCTGGCCGAGGTGGAGGCTCTCGTCGCGGCCGTGCCGTGCGGTCGGCTCGGCGACCCGACCCCGTGCGCCGGATGGGATGTGCGTGCGCTGCTCGACCATCTCGTCTGGGAGAACCTGCTCTGGACCGGCCTGGCCGAGGGGGAGCCCCGCTCCGACTTCGCCGCCGACCATCTCGGCGACGACTACGTGGCCGCGTTCCGCACGGCGGCCCGCGCCACGCTCGCCGCCTTCCGTCGTCCGGGAATGCTCCAGCGGCAGTACGGCCCGGCCCCCGGCTGGCGCCTGGTCGAACAGGTCACCATCGAGATGCTGGTTCACGGCTGGGACCTGGCAACGGCGATCGGCGGGTCGACCGACCTCGCTCCCGAGGTGGCGGAGGCGACCATGCCCGTCGTGCAGGAGATCTACGGCGACCTGCCGCGTACTCCGGGTGGCTCGTTCGGCCCGGTACGACCGGTCCCCGATGACGCGACGGCCGCCGACCGCCTCGCCGCCTTCTTGGGCCGTCCCATCGAGCGGCCCGCCTGACGGATTCCCGCTGGGACTGAACTGCGGGTTTCAGCTGTCTTTCCGGCACTCACCTCTGGTCGGGCAAGTCTCGACAAACTATGTCCATTTCCGTAATAGCCGACAAAAGGCGGCGGGTAGCGTTGGTGGACGCCATGACGCCATGTGGGGGGCTGGTGATGGCAGAAGCACAGGCCGAGCGGTGCCGTACCGAATTCCTGGTGGAGATCGGTTCCCGGCTGTCGGCCTCGCTCAACACCCGCCGGTGCGCTCATGCCACGGCGGAGATCGCCATGTCGTTCCTCGCCGACGCCGCAACCGTGGTGCTGTCGCCCGGCGACAGCCGCCAGGCGAGGTGGCTGCGCGCCGTCGCCGGACAAGCCGCGCCGGAGGAGGGCGAGGTCCCGGTCACGGTCGCCGCCGGGGTGCCCTGTCTCGGGGAGGTGCTGGCCGGCCTGCCGGGGGCCGTCCGCTGGCTGGACCCGGGCGACGCGCCCGCGTGGCTGCTGCCCGGCAAGTTCGGCTCGGCTCACCGCCTGCTGGTGGCGACGTTGCCGGGGAACACGATGCCCGTCGGAGCGCTGGTGCTCGTTCGCCGTGCGGAGGGCCCCGCCTTCGACGCGGATGCGGAGATGCTGGCCCGCACCCTCGCGATACGTGCGGGCGCCGCCCTCTCCGCCGCCCTGCTGTACGAGGAGCAGAGCGGGATCAACGCGATCTTGACCGCCGACCTGCTGCCGCCGCCCCTGCCGAAGCTGGAGGGGATCGACCTGGCCGGATCCCTGCGCGCGTCGCAGCAGGCCGGCCAGATCGGGGGAGACTTCTACGATGTCTGCCTGCCTGATCGGGGAGACGGACCGGAGCGCGGGGCGCTGCTGGTTCTGGGGGACGTGTGCGGCAAGGGCGCGCAGGCCGCGGTGCTCGCCGGCCGGGTGCGCCACTGCCTGCGCGCGCTGTCGCTGCTGGAGAGCCGCCCGGAGCGGCTGGCCGACCTGCTCAACAGGTCTCTGCTTGGCTCTCCCGCTCCCTCCTCTCTCGTGACGCTGGTCCTGGGCGCGCTGCACCGAGCCGCCTCGGGGCACGTGCGCATCGACCTGGCGGTGGCGGGGCACCCGCCGCCGTTGATCCTGCGCCGGGACGGCACCGTGGAGGAGGTCGCCACCACAGGCTGCCTGCTCGGTGTGCTGGAGGAGACCGGCGTGCGCCCGGTCGCGGTCGAACTCGCCCCCGGCGAGGTGTGCCTGCTCTACAGCGATGGCATCACCGAGGCGTTCGGCGGTCCCGTCGCCCGGGAGATGTACGGCGACCACCGGCTGAAGGGCGCACTCGCCACCTGTGCGGGGATGCCGGCCTCTGCCCTGGTGGAGCGGCTGGAGCAGCTCAGCACCGACTGGCTGGCCGGCGGCCACCAGGACGACCGGGCGCTCCTGGCCATCCGGGCCGCCGCCGCACCCTCCCACAGGGAAGTCCGATCCCATGAGTGACCTGACCGTGGGTCGCGACCTGAACCTCGCCTCGGAGCTGTACCTGGAACGGATCGGCGAGGCCGACGAGCAGGGCGCCGTGGACATGGTCCTCGGCCTGCTTGACGACGGTGTCCCCGCTGGGGGCCTGCTGCTGCGGTTGATCGCACCCGCTCAGCGCCGGGTCGGCGAGCTGTGGGCGGCCGACGAGTGGTCGGTCGCCAGGGAGCACGCGGCCACCGCGGTCAGCGAGGCGGTCGTGAGCGCCGTCGCCAGGCGGGCTCGACCCCGGCGACCTGCCCGTGGCCGCGTCACGGTGGCCTGCGCCGAGGGCGAATATCACGCGCTGCCCGCCCGGCTCCTGTCCGAGGTGCTGCGCCTGCGCGGGTGGCGGGTCGACTTCCTCGGTGCCAGCGTGCCCGGACCGCATCTGATCACCTACGTGCACCAGACCGGTCCCGACCTGGTCGCCCTGAGCTGTACGCTGCCCACCCGCCTGCCCCGCGCGCACGCCGTACTCACCGCCTGCCGGTCCGCCGGGGTGCCGGTACTGGCCGGTGGGGCCGGCTTCGGATCCGACGGGCGCTTCGCTCGGCTGCTCGGGGCCGACGGGTGGGCGCCCACCGCGGACGTGGCGGCCGAGGTCATCGAGGCCGGCCGGCTGCCCTCCTTTCCCACCCCGCCGGACTCCCCGGCCCACATAGCCGACGAGGAGTGCGCCGAGCTGCTCCGGCGGCGCCCCGAGTTGCTGGCCGGCGTGCTGGAGGCCCTCGTCTGTGGCGGCTCGTCGATATCCGCCCACGATGACCGGCAGAGAGAGAACACCGCCGAGAACCTGGGCCACATCGCCGACTTCCTGTGCGCCGCGCTCTACGTCGATGACATGGCGATATTCGGTGATTTCATCGCCTGGACCTGTGCCGTGTCGCGTGCGCGCGGGGCGCCGCCCGAGTCCGTCGTGACCGGGCTGCGGATCCTGAGTGACCGCTTGCGCGACCTGCCTCGTGCCCACCACTTCCTGACGGAGGGGATCAGGGTGGCCCAGACCGCCGCCGCGAACGGCCCCCGCTAAGTGGCTGTCGCGGACGTCCGGCCTCGGCCGGCCCAGGGACGCTGGTACGACGCCGTGGACGTCCCTGGACGCGTGTCCTCGGGACGTCACCCAAGGCGGGGCAGCGCTCGCCTCCTCGGCGCAGATTCTTCTGGATCACCGGCATATGCGATAGAAGATCATTCGCACCTACTGTCTCTTCGCGAGGTATACGTGAAGCAACTCCTTCGAGTGGTCGCGGTCCAGGTCTTCGCCGCCACCCTCGTCCTCACCGCCGTCTCCGGCCCCGCCCGTGCCGAGACGACCGACACCGATGCCGCGATCGCCCTCGAATGGCAGACCGCGTGGGACACCCACAAGTTCTACGACACGACGCCACCTGCTCCGGGCTCAGGGCGCAGCAGGGCCACGCGCAGCATCTCCATCGACATCGACGCCCCCGCCAAGCGCGTCTTCACCGCGTATTCGAACATCAACAACCACATCGGCAAGAACCCGTTCCTGAAGCGGGTCGTCACGCACAAGGACTGGTGCCGGGGCGACACGCGCTACATCAACCTCACCGCGATCGAGGAGATCCCGTACGAGGGCACGGTCGTCGTCAGCAAGACGCACGCGCAGCAGCGCCTTCACGAGGATGACCTCTACTACGAGACGGACACCTGGTCGCTGCCCGACGTCGTCACGCACCAGAAGATCGTCTTCACCCGTCTGAACGGCGGGAAGACCCGGGTCACGGAGCTTCTCACCTTCGACGCGGACGCCACGCTGATCGATTTCGTCGCCACGAACGGCGTCGCCTCCCACCAGCAGACGCAGGCGGCCCTCAAGCAGGCGATCGAGAGCTGATTCACACCGGATCGAGGCTGGTCGCCTCGACGACGTGAGAGCGGGCATGGTCGGCGTCGTGAGCACGCATGATCATGCCCGTTCGCGTCTCCACCGGCACCGGAGCCGGAGTCGCCGACCACATTCCGGTCCCGGCTGACCGCCGGACAGCCACAACGACCTGTCCCCGGCCCCTCGCGGCCCGCTCCGCCGCCAGGTCCTGCCGGTGATTCGCGCTCGGAGGGGGCACCGCGCCATGACGCGAGGGCGGATCAATAACATGATCGTCCGGCCAACCACCAGTAGGATGCCACGGTTCCAGACAGACGAGATCCACCCGGGAAAGGGCTGCACGTGGCGCAGAAGGTAATACTGGTTGACGACCTCGACCACTCCGAGGGCGATGACGTGGCGAGACGGGAGTTCCCGCTGCTGAACCGGACCTTCGCCATCGACCTGTCCGACGCCAACCAGAAGCGGCTGAGCGACGCTCTCGCGTTCATCGAAGAGGTCCTGGAGAGTTCGCGCGAGGTGAAGCAGGCGTCGCGGTCGAAGAAGGTCGCCGACACCTCCCCCCGGTTGCGGGGCTACACCGCCACCGACGTTCGCGAATGGGCGCGAGAGCAAGGGCTGGATGTCCCCCTCAGGGGGAAGGTCGCCGACGAGGTCATCGAGCAGTTCATCGCGGCACATCCGGACGCGGCCCCGACGGAGTCCGCCACAGAGGCAGACGCCGACGGCGGAGAAGCTGAGGCCGGCGGAGAAGCTGAGGCCGGCACGGAGTCGAAGGCCGACGCCTGAGCCGCGGGGGCCGGCTCGAAAAGCCGGCCCCACATCGCCCGAACAGCGCCCCACATCGCCGGAACAGCACGGCGAGGACGAACGACGGGGTCGTTGTGAAAAGTCGCTCCGGCTTCGGATCGGATCACCCCGGGTACACGATGCCCTTGTGGTGAAATATGCCGAATGGAGCGAGTGCGGCAGCTGGTGGGCGAGATGTTGCTCTACTGTTTCGTGCTCGTCCTGCTCACCGGCGGCTTCCTGGCGTTCTTCTACACGCCGAGCGGCGAGGTGGTCGCTTACGACGGCTGGTACGAACCACTGCACGGTGTCCCGATGAGCGCCGCCTACGAGTCGATCCTGGAGATCAACCTTGATGCGGGCAGCGGCCTGCTCATGCGGCGACTGCACCACGGCCTCTCGGTCCTGCTCATCCTGGGGACCGTCGTCTGGGCGCTGCTCGGCCGGTTCCGGTACGCGATCGCGGTGCTGGGCCTGGGCGTGCTCGGCGCGCTCGCCGGCTACGGTTCCGCCGACGACCTGCTGTCCGGGACCGTCCTCGGAAAGCTGCCCGTTCCCTGGTGGTACGGCCTGCACCTGCTGGCGGCGCTGGCCACGGGAGCCCTGCTGGTGATCTCCTCGCGAAGGGAGGCCGCCCGGCACCCCAGAACGCTCCGCTTCGTGGCGCTGAGCCTCGGCCTCACCGTTCTCGCGATCTTCTGGCTCTGACCCCCCACCAGTCCGGGACGAGGGCGAACCCCGACCCACCCGACCAGGGCCGGCCCCTTGCGAACCATCACATGGAGCCCTCGCGAGGCGTGCCGAGTTATGGGAGTTGCGGGAACACAAGGGGCGCGCGTGCTGGAGAATGAGCCCCCGGCGGCCACGGGGGGCCCGAGCCATCCGTGATCTGATCACCAGCCTGCGACGTCGGAGTGCATGATGCGGACCTTTTTCGACCCGGAAGACGACGAGGAGTTCGAAGCGGCCAAGGATCTGCTGATCCGCCGCTGCCTCGCCTGGGCGGATGAGCGCGACATGTCCGCCGACGGGGTGGTGCTGTCGGCGGCGCTGGACTCGCGCCACAGCAGCCGCGACGGACGGCTGGCCTTCTGGGGGCCCGAACAGGTGCGGCGCCTGCTGCTGGAGTGGATTCCCCAGCGTGTCGTGGCCCACCGGGACGTTCTCGACACCGCGCCCGAGAGCCTGCTGACGCTTCTGCGTTATCTTGCCGCGTCCGGACTACGCGATCCGCGTGGTGCCACCTTGGTGGAGCTGGAGGCGGCCATCGCCGCGACTACGGCGGAGTATTCGGCCGCGTTGGCCGACCCGCTCCGGCAGGGCATCGGGAAGTTCTGGGCGCAGACGGCGCTCGACAACGGTGTCGACCTGACCGACCGCAGGGCTTTGGACAGATTCCAGCGGGACGTCGACGCAGGGCGGGTGCGCTACGACACCGGCGTACTCGACAAGCTGGTCGAAGCCCGGTTCCTGGCACCAGGGTTCGACGAGGAGCGGGCATTCATCCAGCTTCCCGTGACGCTTTTGCCCCCGGCAGAGTTGGCCGAGGCGGCAGCCCGGAGTGGGATCGTGCGGCAACTCGCCGTCCTGGCCGAGTGGGCGGGGACGGAGGGCCGGCCGCTCACCGCGGCCGGGAACCCGCGTCTGGCTGACGCCCGCGAGCTGGCCGCACTGCTCGGTACCGGAGAGGAAGGTCTCAAGGTCCGCAGCTCGGCCGAGATGCGCCGTACCAACCTCCTGCTCGCCTGGGCGAAGAAGGCACGTCTGGTGCGGGTGAGCAAGGGCCGCCTGCTGCGGGTGGCCAAGGCCGCGCCGGTCCTGCGCGATCCGGAGGCCCTGTGGCGGCGCGCGTTCGAGGTGTTCTTCGAGCTGGGCGCCGCGATCGGCGCGCCCGCCTCCACGTGGACCGACTCGTCGATGCTCGTCGAGGCGTTCGACGAGATCTTGCCCGATGCGCTGAACACGGTGTACAGCATGGTCAGCCCGGTTCCCGTGGTGCGGCTCCAGGCGACCGTATGGCTGTCCTGCCAGGAATACTTCATGTTCGGTCTTCATGAGGACGGCGTCCGCCAGGAGGTCTGGCAGCGACAGATCGACAGGGATCTGGTCGCGGCGTTCGAGGTGTTGTCCGATCTCGGCGCGGTAGAGCTGAGTCACGGCGTGGCCGATGAGATGTACTCCCGCGACCTCGGTGATGATCTCAGCGAGACGGAACGCGTACTGCCGCCCGACGTGTGCGCGCGGCTGCGTTCCCAGCTCGCCGAGCCCGGCCCGCTGGTACGGCTGACGCCTCTGGGCGTGCGAGCCGTACGGGAGCGGATGCTCGCCGACGGTCGGGACGTCCCGTTGGTCGGAGAGTTGGCCGACGCGCCGCCGGCCGAGCTGCTGGGTGTGCTCGCCCAGCACTACACCCCGGAGACCGCCGCCATCGAGTTGGACGGCTGGCTGGCCGTGCGCGGGAGGACCATCGAGTCGCTTCTGGACGCGGTACGCGGCTGTCCGTTCCGTACCCGAGCGGCGGCCATGCTCGCCACTCTGGTCGAGGCACGCGTCGACGGCCGTTCGATGCTGGCGGGGCTGCGCCGTGACCCGGCATTGGGGCCGATCGCCGTGACCGCCCTCCTCGACGCGGGAGACCTGCGGCCAGAAGACCTCACTCCTGATGAACAACTTGCTCTCATGTCCGAAGCACTGCTCTCGCTCCTGGAGCTGAGCGGTCCGGAAGGAGTCCTCGATCAGGTCACCGAGATGGCGGGAAAGGACGCCCTCGGGGTGGTCGAGGCGGTGCTGAACTCGGGCCATTCCGCCGTTGAGGGTATGGAGGAGCTGCGCACCCTGGTGGCAGAACCGATGCGTGCCCGAACCCACCGGTTGCGCCTTGTGCCCAGCCCGGCACCCGGATCACGAGGCCGCCGCAGCGGCCACGGCAAGAAGCGCAAGCGCTGAACCTGCCAAGGACGCCCTGTGATCGACCGAGCCCCGGATCGGTCCTGCCTCGCGATCCTCCGGGCACGCCAGGGTTCACCCGGTCGCGAGGCCGGACCACCGGGGCCATTCGTTTGTCAGGCTCCCTCAGCATCGCCTTCCACCAAAGCGGTGTCCCGTACGATTCGCTGGTGATCGAGAAGGTCGGACGAGAGCGGGTCGGCCGCCGGGCGTGGCCGTGGGTGGTCCTGGCGGTGCTCGCCTCGGCGGTGCCGTTCGTGCTGATGGGCATGACCGCGAGCGGCGGCATCGACTACCTGCCGATCGTGTTCTTCGCCGCGCGATTCAGCAGCTTCTACGGGCGAATCCAGTTCCCCGTCGATGCCCTCGTGGCGGGTGGCCTGCCGCTGCTCGTCCTGGCCGCTGCTGCCGCCGCCCGGGAGTGGCGATCGATGGGGACGGGCGTCGCCGCGCTCCTCGGCATCCTGGCCGTGGTCAACCTGGTGCTCTTCATGGAGTACCAGGCCAGGCCATACACGCCGGCCGACGTCAGCGCGGGAAGCCAGCAGGAGTTCCACACGGGCTTCGGCGCGTCAGGTGTGCCACCGCTGCTGGCGGCCATCGCTTGCACCGTCGCCGCCGTAGCCCTGTCGGTGGGCTCCCAGCGCATGCGGGCGAACCGCCACCGTTGAGTTACGGCCGACACCCGCGCCTACTACGCCCGCCGTGTTCGTGGAGCAGCGCGATGGCCTCGATGATGTCGGAGACCACATGGTCGGCCTGGTGCTCCTCGCCGGACCGTGCATCTGCCGGATGAGGGCTTTCGCGAGACATAACGATGCCGTTTGAACGGCGTGCGGATCGCGCCGCCAGCTCCTTGGTAGCCCTTGTCCGCGAAGGTCTTCACGTCAGCGCTGGTCAAGGCGTCGACCAGGCCGACCGTGTGAGCGGCGGTCACATCGTGTACGGCGCCCGGCAGTGCAGGTGAAGCCCACATCAGCCGGTCCATGGGATCGGCCGGCAGGTGCACGTTCATTCCGTGCTGCTTGTGTTCGCCGCTGTCGTACGGCCGCAGCGCATCAGCAAGTGGCCGCGGCGGAATCGTTCACCCTCCAAAGGCTCGCGCAACATCCGCGCCACCTCGACGAACTCTTCCTTGCGGGCCAGGTCGGCCAAGTCGTCGATCGGCCACCGGTAGGCCGGCGCGACCTTATGGTCGAACTGCAGCACCGGACCGCCCTCGGATTCGAAGAAACCGAGCAGGAGGTAACCACCCGGGGCCAGCACCCGGCGGAACTCGGCAAAGTACGGCGGCAGCTCCGGTGGTGGGATGTGGATGACGGAGTACCAGGAGAGCAGACCGCCCAGCTCGCCGTCGTCCACGTCGAAGGCGCCCATCGAACCGACCTCGAAACGCAGGTCAGGATGGTCTTTGCGGGCGATGTCGATCAGTGCGGGGGACAGGTCGACGCCGAAGGCGTCCAGTCCGAGGTTACGCAGGTGTGCCGTCATGTGCCCTGGACCGCAGCCGGCCTCGGCGACGGGCCGGGGTCCGGCGGCCCGTACGAGTTCGGCGAACACGGCGAGGATCGCGCGATCCAGTGGCAGGCGGTCGAGCGAGTCTCGGGCGAGGTCGGCGTAGAGGTCGGCGACGGCGTCGTAGGCGTCCGCCGTCGCGGTCAGATAGGGGGAGGATTCGGCCACGGCGGACGACTGTAGTTCATCGGTCGGCAAAAGTCGTCGATCATCGACCGGGCGGCGCGTCCGTTCCGTTCCGGTCGGCTGACCACGCCCTCAACGAACTGAAGAGCAGATCACCCTGCCGTCAAAGCTCGAAGACAGTGCGTATCGAAACGATGAACTGAAGTCGCCCCGGGCCCTCCTGAACCGCCTACCCGCGTGGAAGGGAACCTGGCGAAGATCCGAGAAAGTCCTCGAAAGAAATCCGGAGGCGATGTCGGATCGGGGCAGAGGTGTTCGTAGCAGGGGTGTGAGGCCCGCCCACGAGGGGCGCCCCGAACCACAGGAGATGTTCCGAGATGCAGTACCTGGTTTCCGTGATCTACGACACCGCCGGCCTCGCCACGCCGGACGAGATGGCGGCCATCGACGCGTTCAACGACCGGCTCGAGGCGGAGGGTCACTGGGTCTTCGCCGGTGGCCTCGTGGCGCCCAGCTCGGCCACCGTCATCGACAACCGAGGCGAGGAGGCGATGTTCACCGACGGGCCCTTCCTGGAGTCGAAGGAGTATCTCGCCGGCTTCTGGATCATCCAGGCCGCCGACCTCGATGCGGCGCTCAAGCTCGCCGCCGAGGGGTCGAAGCACTGCAATCGGAAGGTTGAGGTGCGGCCGTTCCTGTGAGCGTGGTCGACGTACGGGAGGCGATCACTCAGGCACACCACGAGGAGTGGGCCCTGGTGGTCGCCTCAATGCCGTGCACACCTCCGCCCGCGATGTACGCGGCACCGACTGGTCGCAGGTCGTCGCCCTCTTCGACCAGTCGTCCGCCTCGACGCCTCGCTGATCATCGCGCTCAACCGGGCCGTCGCGTTGGCCGAGCTTGACGGCCCGGAGGTGGCACTGGCGGCCGTCGACCGTCTTGAGGAGAAGTTGGCCGGCTATCACGCCTACCATGCGACCCGCGCCGACCTGCTGCGCCGGCTGGGCCGCAGTCAGAAGTCGCGTGCGGCGTACGACAAGGCCATCGAGCTGGCCGGCAACACCGCCGAGATCGCCTTTTTGGCACGCCGTCGCGACCAGCTGGGGTAGCGCCCGCGAAGAGCAGGAGGCCTGGCTCGCGTCGCCTATGACGGCACCCTTGCTGGAACTGATGGTCTTGGAAGCCGACTGGATCGGACAGCTATATGTGGACCCGGCATCGACGGGCAGCAGGACCACATCAACGGAAAGATCAATGACGCCCGGAGATAGCCTGCCTTATTCCCACCCCGGCCCGACCGCCGGGGCTTTTCGCTTGTCACGATGCCCCGGAAGTCGTTTTGACCAAGCCGGGGTCCCGTACGATTCGCTGGTGATCGAGAAGGTCGGGCGGGAGCGGGTCGGTCGCCGGGCGTGGCCGTGGGTGGTCCTGGCTGTGCTCGCCTCGGGGGTGCCGTTCGTGTTGATGGTCATGACCGAGAGCGGTGGCATCGATTACCTGCCGATCGTTTCCTTCGCCTGGCGCTTCATCGGTGTCGACGCGCGATTCCTGTTCCCCTTGGATGTCTTCCTGGCGGGCGGTCTGCCGCTGCTCGTCCTGGTCGCGGCCGGCGCCTCCTGGCAGTGGTGGCCGGTGGGGATGGCGGGCGCCACGCTCCTCGGCGTCCTGTCTGTGGTCAATCTGATGCTCTTCGTGGAGTACCGCCCTCGGCCATTCACCCCGGCCGACATCAGCGCGGGTAGCCAGCCGGATTTCCGTACGGGCTTGGGCGGTTCAGGGATGCCGCCGCTGCTGGCGGCCATCGCTTGCGTTGCCGGCGCCGTAGCCCTGACTGTGGTCTCCCGGCGCCTGCGGGTGAACCGCCACCGATGAGGTGGCCGACACCCGCGCCTACGATCTACTGCCATATTCGTGGAGCAGCGCGATGGCCTGCATGACGTCGGATACCGCGTGGTCGGCAGGGTGCTCCTCGCCGGGCCGAACCGTGTGATCGATCCACACAGTGCGCAAGCCCGCCCTACGGCCTCCTTCGACGTCGGCGGCGAGGGTGTCACCCACCATCCATCCTCCTTCGGCCAGCCTCATCCCGCACCGCTGCGCGGCGATCTCGAACAGCCCGACGTCGGGCTTGCGGATGCCCTCGAGGCCCGACACCGCGTAGCCGTCGACCGCTTCCGCGAGCCCGGTCCGTTGGAGCTTGGCCATTTGGTTGTCCGGGGTGCCGTTCGTGATGATCCCCACCCGCCATCCAGCCGCGCGTAGCTCAGCCAGTCCGGTCATCACCTCGGCGCGACA
Organism: Microtetraspora glauca; assembly: GCF_040656155.1. NCBI lineage: Bacteria > Bacillati > Actinomycetota > Actinomycetes > Streptosporangiales > Streptosporangiaceae > Microtetraspora > Microtetraspora glauca. Next base: position 33,423 of record NZ_JBFALK010000012.1, on the reverse strand, counting down.
CTTGACGAGACGCGGCATCCGCCGGCGATAGGCGGCCCACAGGCTCGCCGCGGGGGTGGACAGCCTGAACCGCTCGCGCACTTTGGCGAAGAACAGCTCACGGTGGGGGAGGCCGTCGCGGTTCAGCTTGATCAGGTGGTCAACGCCTTTGTGGCCAAGCCGGTGTTCCTCGGCGAACTCCTCGGCCCACAACGCGAACGCGGCATCCAAGTCGATGAGCGTCCCATCAAGGTCGAAAAGCACAAGACGTCGCACGACGCCACTCTAGAAGTGATCGTCTTGGCCGTACACCGCCTCGATCGCCTTCGCCTCCAGGTGGCGCGTCACCGCGGTGAGCATCGCCGTGGGTTTCGGCTCCGTGGCCTGCTCCAGCGGCCCTTATGACGGGCAGGTACTCCACGACCGACATCGGCCGGCATGTGTGAGGGTCAGCGGGAAGGCGTCCGGCTGGGCTGAGCGGACGTGCAGGAAATGAACGTGCAGCCCATCGATCTCGGTGGTGAACTGTGGGTGGGCGTTGATCTAGGCCTCCCATGCCCGTCGGTCGTACTCCTCACGTCAGTACTCCACCAGCTTCCTGAGGTGGTCGGTGGGCACGCTGTGACCCTGGCCGGGCAGCGGGCGGGTGAACCGGGTCCTGGCCAGCCGATCGGCCAGGTCGTCCAGGCAGGATTGCGGGATATCCACGCGAAACGGCCGCATCATGTCCTGGCCGCCTTCACTCGAGTGGGGGCAGCTTGACCAGATCGGGCGGAAATTCCTCACTGAACGGAAGATCACCCGGAGAGTGCGGAACACGCCCAGGCCGTACCGTCGCCCTCGCCGGGACGACCTCCACCGCGGGGTCGGCGTTCGGCAGGCTCGCCGTCAGGCATCCACGTTGACCGGAGTGAGCCAGTCGCGGTGGCGGTCGTCCCGGCCGTGTACAGCCGCGTCGTAGGCGTGCTTGAGCTTGGCGGTCACCGGACCTTCCGCGCCGATCTCTCGATGGTCGACGGAGGCGACCGGAACGATCCCGGCAGCCGTCCCGCACAGGAACAGCTCGTCGGCCGTGTAGAGCTCGGCGCGCAGGATGTCGCGCCGCCGTACGGGCAGGCCGAGGTCGGCGGCGAGCCGCTCGACGGTGTCCTGGGTGATGCCCTCCAGGGCGCCCGCGCCGGCGGGCGGGGTCACAAGCACGCCGTCGCTGACAAGGAACACGTTGGCGCCCGTGCACTCGCTCACGTTGCCGGCGGCGTTGAGCAGTACGGCCTCGTCGAAGCCCGCGTCCAGCGCCTCGGCCTTGGCCAGCACGGAGTTCAGGTAGGGCCCCGTAGCCTTGGCGAGCGTGGGGACGACGGCGGGGTCGTTACGCCGCCAGGAGCTCGTCATCAGCCGCACCCCCTCGTTCAGGTAGGCGCCCCATTCCCAGGTCGCGATCGATACCGTGACCGGGCAGTTCCTGGCCGAGATGCCCATCTCCCCGTAGCCGCGATGGACGAGGTGGCGGATGTAGGAGGAGGAGTGGCCGTTGGCCGCGACCGTCTTCAAGGTGGCGGCGTGCAGCTCGCCATAGGAGTACGGCACGGCAAGACCGATGATCTTGGCGCTCCGGTAGAGCCTGTTCAGATGGGCGTCGAGCCGGAAGACGGCGGGTCCGTCCGGTGTGTCGTGAACGTTGGTGCCCTCCAGCACGGCCGTGCCGTAGTGCAGAGCATGTGACAGTACGTGAACACGCGCTTCCCCCCAGGGAACCAGCGCGCCGTTCATCCAGATCGACTCAGACTCCAGCAGCCTCATCCCATCCTCCTTTGAAGTGGCTTGCTTACCCTCACACAAGTAAGCCACTTCTTCAAGAAGTGGCAAACAAATCAGCAGTCAAATGGGCCGCGTGAACAGGGCACAATAGCCCGGTGGGAAGTGAGGATCTGAACAGGTTCGCCGTCCTCATCCGTGACCGGCTACGGCTGCGCGAGGGCGGCGAGTCGCCCAGCCGCAGGCTCGCCGGGGCGCTGAACGACCTCGTCGAGCTCGGTGTTCTGGCCCCCGGCGGAAGGCTGCCGTCCGAACGCGAACTCGCCCGGATCGTCGGCCTGAGCCGCGGCACGGTCGCCGCCGCCCTCAAAGCCCTGTGCGATGAGGGGCTCTGCGAGCGCCGCCACGGCAGCGGCACATACCTGCGCGAGACGGCTCCGGCGGGCACGCACTCCTTCTCGGGGCTGCTACGCGCGGGCGCCGTCCTCGCCGACCTGTCGACTTCCGTCGTACCCGACCCCTCGCATCTGACCCTGCCCCCGCTCGAGGTGGCCGACCTCCTGCGCACACCCAGCGGTCACGGGTACGACGCCAAAGGCGACCCCTTTCTGCGCGCGCTGCTGGGCGGGGACGTCGTGATCACTGGCGGGGCACAGCAGGGCATCTATCTGGCCGCCAGGGTCCTTTTGCGGCCGGGGGACAGGGTGCTGGTCGAGGATCCGACGTACGGCGGTGCGCTCACGGTCTTCAAGCGGGCGGGGGCCCACGCCGTGCCCGTCGACCTGACAGACCCGCAGGCGGTCCGCGCGGCAATCGACCTGTACAGGCCCGAACTCGTCTACGTCGTCAGCGTCAACAACCCCACGGGCGCGGTCCCCGACCTGCGGCACGTCGCCGACCTCGCACGTGCCGAGGACCTCGTGATCCTCGAGGACAGGACGCTCAGCGAGTTGGTGTACGAGGGCGCATCCCCGGCGCCACTCGCGGCCGGTCACCCGCACGGCACGGTCACCGTGGGCTCACTGTCCAAGGTGTTGTGGGGTGGGCTGCGGGTCGGCTGGTTGCGCGCGCCCGAGCCGCTGCTGGCCCGGCTGGCCGAAGCCAAGCAGGACACCGATCTGGCCACGAGCGCCGTCTCCCAGCGTCTGGCGGCCGAACTACTCGAACGCAACACCATCGCCCCCTGGCGAGCCGAGCTGGCCGGCCGCCGTGATCACCTCGCCGCGGCGCTCGCCGCCGCGCTGCCGGAATGGACCTGGGAACCGCCGCGCGGAGGGCTGTCGCTGTGGGTCCGCCTGCCCTGTGTCGACACCGACCGCTTCGCCGCGCTCGCTCGCCGATACGGTGTCGCCGTCGCCCCCGGCTCGCTCTTCTCCGCCGACGGCCGCCATCGCGACCGCCTGCGCCTCAGCTTCGCGCTCCCGCCCCCGCTACTCGACCAGGCCGTCACGGGTCTCGGCGGCGCCTGGCGAGATCGCGGCCAGTAGGGCTCAGCAGGCTTTTGCGCTCATTGTTCCTCCGAGGCCGTCACCTGGGAGACGCGGCGGCTCGGATGCGGTCCTCACCGCGTGCGCGGCGGCGGTGCCGTAACTCCAGACGGCGAGTTGACCGCGCCGGGTGTTGGTAACGAAGCAGGTGAAGCGGTGCCCGTCGATGTCGGTGAAGCGCAGCTGAGCGCCCGGGTGAGGCCGTTCCTTGCGCACGATGACCCGCATCCCATTCGGCCAGCCGGCGAGGTCGAGCAGGCCGGTGAGTTCGGCGACCCACGCGCCGGGCCTCACCTGGGCGCCTGAGTCGTAGGCGGGCGTCCACGCATCGGGCGGCAAGGTCAGGATCGCCTGCTGCTCACGGTTGAGAAGGCGCGTCCCCAGGCGAACAAGTGGTGGACCAATTCGGGGGAGACCCACGACTCCCGGGGGCTGAAGCACCGGGCCAAGGACGACACCCGGGAGATCCCGGTCCCGCGCGTCCTGGTGGCCATCTTGCGGGCACACATCGACCGGTACGGCGTGGCCGGGGACGGGTGCCTGTTCCGTACCTCCAAGGGGCGCCCGTTCTCCTCCTCGGCCTACTCGGCGGTCTGGCAGGAGGCCCGACGGCGGGCCTTCACCGCTGAACAGGTCGCCTCGCCGCTCGCGGCTCGGCCGTACGACCTGCGCCACGCCGCCGTGTCTCTGTGGCTGAATGCCGGGGTGCCGGCAACAGAGGTTGCCAAGCGAGCCGGGCACAGCGTCGATGTGCTCCTGAGGGTCTACGCCAAGTGCTTCGAAGGGCAGCGAGGACGCGCCAACAGCAAGATCTCTGAAGCACTGGAGGAGTGAGCTGCCGATCCTGTTCCACCAGGCCCCGGGCTGTCCCGGGGCCTTCGCTATTTCTGGGAGCGACGGGCTCGTTACACTTCAGTAGTGATCATGATGACTCCGGTCCTTGAGCGGTGGTCTGGCGACTGCCCGTTCTGGGCTGTCGAGCAGGGTGGGTTCCTCCTCACGGTTCCCCGCCTGCCGACGCCGGAAAGGGTCGGAGCCATCGTGTGGGCGTTGATCGGGAGAAACGTCACCGATAACGATTTGTCGATCACCGTGGCGGACGCGGCCGAAGCCATCGAGGTGTATCTGACCTCCGACGATGAGGCCTTTGCGCCGGGCGGTCTCCGCGTCACGGCTGGCGATGTCGTCATCGACCCCGGATGCTGCGTGGGGCTCGACGAATGGCGCGACTGGCTGGATGTCCAGCGCGGACAGATGATCTACCTCGGCCACAGCCCTGACGTACTGCTGGAGCAGCGTGGGCCGGTGCTGCGTCTCTGGCAGGACGAGGACCAGCTTCGTCCAGGAGAACTCCCCGGCTTATCCGAGCAGCACATCGATATCCCATGCGACGCCCTGCCCGACCTTCTCCAGGGCGTTCAGCAGGACCTCGCCGGCTTCCTGCTCGCACTGCGGGAGTGGGCACAGGGCATCGTTCCCGGCCTGGCCGATCAGCTGGTTCTCGCGGTGGACCGACGCTTGCAGATCAGTGCTCCCCTCGACGCCTGAGGCACGGAGCGCCTTTGCTATTTCGGCGAACGACTTGCGGAAAGGCGCTCAAGATCGTCCCCAATATGTCCCGCGATCATTGACCTACGGCTGCATATGACGGCACCCGGCTGCATGTGATCGCTGAGAGAAGCCATGCTAAGCCCCAGGTCAGAGGCAAAGCGGCTGTTCGAAGATGTGCCCCCGGCAGGATTCGAACCTAATGACTCTCCAAGCCCCCTCAGCAGGCGCCCGAGGGCAGGCCCACTCACCCTGCTTATGTCTCGATTCGAACAGGGGCGCTGACTCCCAAACGCAGGCCGTACGCAGCAGGGTGAGGCATCGGGCGGGTGGTGGTGGGGCGGAGCCGAGTGAAAGCCTGTGGAGATACCGGGCCTGGAGTCCCCTGCTAAGGCCGTGCGGCTCGGCTCCGCCCCACCACCACCCGCCTTGGCCCGGTTCCACCAAGATCGTGCCGTGAGCCAGTCACAGGAGCCACCGCCCACTCATGCCGGGGCCACCGAGCCCTTACGCAGTGCGCGGGCCTGTGGCCGGCTGGGGCCACGAACTGCTGATCGGATGTCGAGCCGTCGAGCTCTTTCACTAGCTCGATGACCTTGCCGCAGATCGTGAAGCTGGTGTTCGCCGCCAGAGCCGCGACGAACAGGCGGGGCACGACTTCCTTGACCGCGTAGCGGGTCTGCACGGTCTCGTGCCCCATCGCGGTGATCGCGCCGATGGTGGCGAGCAGGACGAACCCGGTGTCAGCGATCGCGGCGTTCGCTTTCCACAGGTCGAACACCCTGCCGCTACCGGAGACGTCGGAGGGATCGGCTGAGTCGCGGCGAGAGATTTCTCCGGGGCTGTGTCGATCTGCGGGCCGCTCGTTCGACGTGTGGGTGCGAGGGCCGAGAGGCGGCCCCGCCGGACGAGGAGAATGTGTTGCCTAAGTACATGCTGATCATGCGGGGCACCGACGAGTCGAACGCGGCCATGATGGCCAACATCGACGAGATGATGGCCACGACCCGCCAGTTCATCGAGGACCTGTTCAAGGCCGGCGTCTACGTCGCGGCCGAAGGGCTGGACGATCCGGGCCAGGGCGTCGTGGTCGACTTCAGCGGCGAGGCCCCGGTGGTCACGGACGGGCCGTACGGGGAGACCAAGGAACTGTTCGGGGGCTTCTTCCTGCTCGATGTCGCCTCGAAACAGGAGGCGGTCGAGTGGGCCAAGCGGGTCCCGGCGGCCCCCGGGTCCAAGATCGAGGTCCGGCGGGTGCCCGGGAGCGACGAGGTCCCGCAGGTCGACGAGTGATCGTCAAAGACTGGGCGGGGCCCGAGACCAACGGCCAGACCTGATGAGTACGGCCGATGTCGAGGCCGTCTGGCGGATCGAGTCAGCGCGGATCGTCGCCGCGCTGACCCGGTTCACCGGCGATTTCGGGCTGGCCGAGGACGCGGCCCAGGAAGCGGTGGCCGAGGCGCTGGTGTCGTGGCCGCTCGCCTCTCCGGCGAATCCGGCCGGCTGGCTGATGGCCACGGCCCGGCGGCGGGCGATCGACGCGATCCGCCGCCGGACCGCCCTCCGGGACCGATATGCCCTGCTGGCGGCCGACCCGGCGGCCGACCCGGCGGTCGACTCGGCGGTCGACGAGGAAATCGACCCCGACAGGATCGACGACGACGTCCTGGCGCTGATGTTCGTCAGCTGCCACCCGGTGCTCTCCCGCGAGGTCCGGGTGGCGCTGACCCTGCGCGTGGTCGGCGGCCTGTCCAGCGAGGAGATCGCCCGCGCGTTCCTCGTACCCGTGCCGACCGTGCAGGCCCGCATCACCCGGGGCAAGAAGACGATCGCGGCGGCCGGGGTGCCGTTCGAGCTGCCGCCGGCCGGCGAGCGCCGGGAGCGGCTGGACGGCGTACTCAGCGTCATCTACGTGATCTTCACTGAGGGGTCGACGGCCACGTCGGGCGACCGGCTGCTGCGCCCCGACGTCGCGTACGAGGCGATCCGGCTGGCCCGCACGCTGGCCGCGCTGCAGCCCGACGAGCCGGAGGTGCACGGCCTGCTCGCGTTGTGCGAGCTGACGGCCGCGCGCTTCCCGGCCCGGACCGGCCCGGACGGCACGCCGGTCCTGCTCGAGGACCAGGACCGGGGGCTGTGGGACTTTTCGGCGATCCGCCGGGGGCTGGCCGCGCTGGCCAGGGCATCGACTCGCGGCCTCGGCCCCTACGGCCTGCAGGCCGCGATCGCCGCCGCCCACGCGTCGGCGCCCTCGGTCGAGGCGACCGACTGGGACCGGATCGTGCTGCTCTACGAGGCGCTCGGCCGGGTCGCGCCCTCGCCGGTGGTCGAGCTCAACCGGGCCGTCGCCGTGGCCATGGCCTCGGGGCCGGCGCAGGCCCTGGCCATCGTGGACGAGCTGATCGCCTCGGACCGGCTCCCCGGTTCGCATTTGGTTCCGACCGTACGCGGTGAGCTGCTGGCCCGGCTCGGCCGGCGACCGGAGGCGCGCGCCGAGCTGGAGCTGGCCGCCCGGCTGTGCGCCAACCAGCGCGAACGCTCAGTGCTGCTCCGCAAGGCGGCCACGCTGGGCTGACCTTTTTCAGCTCGACCGGCCGGGATTCGAACGCGGCCCGGATGCCGTGGGCCACGTCGGCCGAATCCCCGAACACGGACGGCGGGAGTGCGGCGAACCCGGGGAGAAACTCGCCTGCGGTCGGCGCGTAGACCTCGTCCGGGACCGACCCTGGCTTTCGCGATGGTCAAAGCGCACGGAGCCTTCCTCATCCTGGCCTGTGTACTGATCTGCTGGCGACGCCTCAACTCATCGCGTTAGAAGCTCTAAGCCCCGAAGCGGCCGCGGCCAACAGAGCGGCAGCCATATCGAGAACTGTCTTAGTGATCTCGAAACGGTCTTGGACCAACCCGGGTGCCGAACAGTTTGCTCGAGGAGCCAAAGGAGCCACGTCACCCAAGCTCCGCATCCAAGCGGTGACGTTCCTCCCGTGCCCTTGGCGCCCAATCCATGGAGGGAAGGGGAACCATGAAACTGTTCGGCCTCGTGGCAGCGGTCGCCACGACGCTGGTCCTCGCGGCGGGTCCCGTGGCCGCTGAGCCACCGCCGCCCAGTCTCACCCAGTCGGCACCAGGCCGGGATCCGCCCGTCAACGGGCAGGACGGGGACGTGCTTCGACAATGCGATCACCGAGAGCTTCTTCGCGTCGCTGGAGTGTGAGCTGATCGACCAGCGGACCTTCCGGACCAGGTCAGAGGCAGAGCGGGCCGTTTTCGGCTACATCGAGGGCTTCTACAACCCACGCCGCCGGCATTCGGCCAACGGCCAGCTCAGCCCCGCAGAGTACGAGCGCCGCTACCACGAATTGATAAGAGGAAATGTCCACTACGATGCCGCATAGTCCCAATTCGTGAAGTGTCTACCGAACCGGGGCAACTCCAAGGTGTGACCGGGCCGGGCCTAGTCGTACTTACTCGCCCAAATTGTCGGATGCCGTCAATAGGATGGAGAGCATGCAGTCCTGGGGGAAGGCGACTCCGCCGAGCGTCATCATCGACCTCTCGCCCATCGTGCTGCTCCGAGGAGACCCAAGCTGGGGTTGGGTGGAGGCGGCCGTGAAGGCTTGGCGGGAGCAAAAAGACCCCAACGCTCGGTTCTACGGGGTTGCCGACAACAGTCTCTACTACAAACTCGACGATGCAGGGAAGCGTGGTCTGTCGGAGTGGAAGCGCAAGCGCATGGCACGTTCGGTGTCCTGGGCTGACCCCGAAGTGCTCGAACTCGCGACACACTTTGAAACCGCCTCCGTACTGACCACGGACCTCTACCGTGACCACCGGCGTGACTTTCCTTGGCTCCAAGGTACGGACCGCATCTGGAAGCCAGTTGTACGTGACGGAGCGGTCGGATTCGACCGGCTCGACTACAGCCCAATTCCGGCGGAAGAGGTGTCCTGGCGAATCGAGGAAGCCAACCTGATTCCCAAGGGGTTCAAGGCTACCGGAGCCAGGGACGCGCTCAAGTACGAGTGGGGATGCACCACCAGCACTTGTCCGTGGGGAAGCAAGGCGGTCATCGAAGAGGATCCTGCCTTCCGTGATGGCCAGGTCGTGTGCCCGAGTTGCTCCGCTCTTGCAAGGCGACTGGGGTTCCGAGAGAGCACCAAAGAGATAGTGCTCCTCCTTGGTGATGATGAAGTCGACAGGCTTCCGCTTGCCGAATGCTCCGAGCTCACTGTGGGTCGTGGTCGCGACACCGACAGGTACGACGTCCGAGAGGTGTTGGAGGACGCGATTGCCAGCAAGGTAAGCAGAGACCACCTGAAGGTGATCAATAAGAGCGGCCGAATCTTTGTCGAGGAGCTGGGGTCCAAGAACGGCACGAACATCGTCAGAGAAGACGGGGCAGCTGCACCGTTGCAGAAAGGTGTTCAACAGGCCCTAGCGCCAAATGAGCGCATGGCGCTTGCCGGCGGGGTCCTCAACATCAGGCTCTCGGGCAAGAAGCGACCCCGCGGCACGTACGAAACTGACCTGACCACCCCACCATTCCTGCGAATCGAAGGGGACTGAGCATGTCTCTCCTTGATGACATCGAGCCCGTACAGGCCAGGACCCTTCCGGTCATCCTTCTGCTGGACACCAGCGGGAGCATGCGACAGGACGACAAGATCGACGTCCTCAACGACAGCGTCGCCGAGATGATTAAGGAGCTCGCTTCGGTCGATGCCGGCCACGGATTCATCACTCTCACACTCATCGCATTTGGCGGTGAGTCCGCCGAGGTGATCCACAAGAACGTCCCGGTCGGGAACGTTGCATTCACCCCGTTGAAAGCCGGTGGCAAGACCCCGATGGGGCATTCCTTCACACTCGCGCGTGAGCTCATCGAAAACCGGGACGAGATCTCGTCGAAGGCATACCGGCCCACGATCGCGCTCGTCTCCGACGGTCTACCCGTGCCCGCGCTGGCTGGTGAGCTTGAAGCACTGATCGACAGCGGCCGTGGTTCCAAGTCGTCCAGATTTGCGTTGGCGGTCGGCGCTGATGCTGACCGGGACCTGCTCGCGAAGTTCGCGTCAGGTGGAGGCGTGATGGAAGCGAGCGAGGCAGCCGAAGTTAGGAACTTCCTCCAGTGGGTCACCAACACAGTGACGCAAGTGACCCTGTCCATCTTCGACTCGGACGTGAAGTCTCAGTCCGTGTCCGACGAATCAATCGCGCGATTGCAGCGAGACGATGCCTTCTGATGGTCGCTCCGGGAGCCGCGTACGCGATGACACCGGGATTGAGTATGTGCTTGGAGAAGAGATTGCTCGCGGCGCCCAAGGGACTGTCTATCGCGTGGACGGCCAGCCCGGCTTCGCCATCAAGCTTCTGGAGCGCGAAACTGATCTTGCGCGAATCGAGGAAGTAAGGAGACTTCCTCTCGACAGCCTCCCTCTCGCAGCACCAATTTCGCTCATCCGAGATGGCGGATCTGGGTACTTAATGCCTCTCGCCTCAGACATGAATCCGCTGCGTGAGCCCTATCTCCCCCGAGAGTTCGGGCCACGGGAGACAGGCAGCATCGTCTGGTACAGAAACACGGGAGGCATCCGACGGAGGTTGGCACTGGCGGGTAGCGTCGCCCAATGTCTCGCTGCTCTCCACGAACGAGGCCTCGCCTATGTGGACCTCAATCCCAACAACGTCATGATCTCGGACGATGTCAGTCGCGAGGAAACATGGCTGATCGACACTGACAACCTGACTTCCAGAGCAAATCCGAAGTGGGACATCATCGGCTTCCCCGGTTACGCAGTCCCGGAGCGAGTCACGAAGAAGGCACCACCGTCGACGCTCGCCGATGCGTACACCTTGGCAATCCTGACCTTCCGGTTGTTGGTTCTTAGCCACCCGCTCGAAGGACAGGCTGGGGAGAGTCTTGACGGTGATGCGGCTGCAGCGGCGATCAACGCCGGCGCGTTGGCCTATGTCGGAGATCCCACAGACGACTCGAACCGGCTGCCCCCGAGGAGCCTGTCCGCGAAACTGTTCGCCCTCGCTCTCAGCGGACGAATGCGGCAACTCTTCCTGGAGACCTTCGGCGTAGGGAAACTGAACCCACTCGCGCGTCCGGGAGCCGCCAGGTGGCGAGACGCACTGTGGCTTGCATACGACAATGTCGTCGAGTGCGCGGACGGTTGTGGTTGGACTTACTTCCGCCTGCTGCCCCAATGCCCTGCCTGCGGCCGAGAGACGCCGCCGATTGTCTTGGCAACGGTCTTTCCGGAATGGGGCGAGACCGAGTGGGCCAATGTCGACCCTCCGGCGCGAGACTCGCTGACACTCTCCCTCCACCGCTCGACGCCAGTCGGTGAGAGGCAACTGTGGGGTGGATACGCCTCGAAGGATCCACTGCTCACCTTCACGCCTGTCGGCAAGGGCTTTGAACTCGGTGCACGCGAAGGTGTTCGCGTCACTGATGGAGCTGGTAAGCGTGTCGAGCGGATCCCTTACCCCGAGAATAGAAAGGAATACCGCGTCAGGGTTGAGACGAGCGGCAGGCCCGCGCGCACTCTCCGGGTCACCTCAATCGAGGCGATATGAAGCTTGAAAGCCTTGTGTACTCGGATGAGAGGGCGATCAGTCTCGTCCCCGTCGGGAAGAGCTCGCTTCCGGCCGGATCTCTTGTCAGTCTGGATGTAACACCAACAGGCGTAATTGTTCGACGCAGCAACGAAGCGCTGCTCTGCGAACCCCCCAGACTTCATGACGCGGATTGGCTCGCTGGCGTCACCTCCAGAGGAGCGTACGTCGCTGAGCTTCTGTCTATTGACAGTCCCACGCGACAGATGCCTGGTGAGGTGAAACTGAGGATTCTGCGGTATGACGACGTAGAACTCTGGGCAGAACCGCGTGAAGTAGGCGTGGACGATCGCACTGTCGCCGACGTCAACAGGTACCGTCGACGGAATGATTCGTCGCAGGAGGTCATGACGTGGCTGAAGGCCCAGCTACTCCTTGATTCAAACGACCCAATCACCGTGGTTGCCACCGGTGCGGGCGAGTTCAACAAGGCCGGATTCCGAGTGGTTGGCTCTGGCATCGTCGCGGACATTGGCCTCGAAGAGGGTCGGCTTTTGGTGGTAAGAGTGACCAAGAAGCCTAGGAGCCGAAACCAAAGACTGGTCCTCGTGAGGGGACGAATCGACATCAAGGATCACACGCGCATCGGCCTGGTGAGTACGGAGGACCGAGAGGAACTCAGACGCCTGTCCTCGGCGGAGAACGCATTCCTCGCTATCTGGAACGAGTACAGCAGGCTGGAACAGAGGGCCGCGAAAGAGTCTGCCCAAGACATCGGATGGGCCGAATACGACCGGTACCGAGTCTTGGGTGACGGCTCAATCGAGTTCGACCTGGTGCACAACAGCCGGGCCAGCGCTCTCCTGGAACGCATAGGCAACAACACCGTCGGCCTGGAGGCGTCGCTTACACGGAGTTTCCTTGATGTCAGCAGCGAGCACCCGAACGGAGTCACGCACCGCCGAACCAAGGACGACCGCGGCTTCGTCATTGGCGAAGCTCGGGCGACTGGACGCGGCACCTTGGTTCTCGTGCCCGAACGCGAAGTCAGGAAAGGTGATATCCCTGCCAAAGGTGAGATCTATGGTGTCTACACGACCGACTCCATCCGCATTAGTCGGCGTGAAACAGCGCAGAAGGAAATCTCGCTGGCAAAAACTTCTCCTGCACGGCAGCTTTCTTTGATTCTTGCCGGCAAACGCCCGGACCCGGTCGGCAGAACGCAACGTCACAAACCGTTGTCGGCACGGGTGCAAGCCCTGCTTGGCGGCGAACCCACCCCAGCGCAAGTTGAAGCCATCGATCTCGCGATTAACTCTCAGGACCTGGTTCTCATCCAGGGGCCACCCGGCACAGGCAAGACCAGGGTCATCGCAGCCATTCAGGCCCGGCTGGCAGAGCTCAGCAAGGGCCACCTAGCGAGCAATCGACGAGTCCTCTTTGCAAGCTACCAGCACGATGCCGTCGAGAATCTCATCCAGGCTGCAGACGATGGGACGCTGCCACCAGTCAAGATCGGCGCAAGACACCGAGGCACCGAAGACGATGCCTACCTCCATGCGTGGGTCGCAGACCTGCAACAGCGATTGGAACATCGCTACGAGGGTGAGAAGTCGACTGAGCTGTTGCAAACGTTGAGGCAGCTTCGCGAGAGATTGACTGCCTACCAGACTCAACCATTCGATGTTCCGGGCACTGTAGATCTGTTGGACTGGCTCGCGGCAAGCACTCAGCTGACCGACAGGGCAGTATCCGGAACAGCCAGGAGACTCGCACGACGAATCGAGAAGGAGCTGGGTGGCGGTGGGTCTACCGCAGGTCACCGGAAGGTTGAGGTGCTGGCCCGCGGCCTACGCTCATCTCCTGAGAGCTTCGAGGATGACGGTCGGGCGCGAGCGCGCGACGCCGCTCTCTACCCATCGGTGAGGGAACTCTTGGATGACCGGCAGCGCTCCATGCTCGACGAGGCTGCCACCACCGCAGATGAACAGACGGCCTCGGCATACATGGCAATCCTGAAGAGGGTGCTGCTCGACAGGGTGATGAATGCCCGCGCGGCATCCAGCATCGTGGCCACCCGACCAGAAGTCGAGGCGCTCCTGAAACGCGCCATCGACTCGACGGAGGCCGAAGTGCGCAAGTCCACGAGCGAGATCGACCTCGCAGTCGAGGACTATCGGGACGCTGTCGCGCACCAGCCCGGAGCGGTGCGAAAGTCCCTACAGATGCATTCCCGCGCACTTGCGGCAACGTGTCAGCAGTCCGCTTCGGGAGCGATGCGTGGGGCCCACAGGGGGTTCTTCGACACGGTCATCCTTGATGAGGCGGCCAGGGCCAATCCGCTCGACTTGATGATCCCGATGAGTCTGGCGATGAATCGCGTCATCCTCGTCGGCGACCACAGGCAGTTGCCACAGTTGTTGGATGACGAACTAGTCCCGCTCCTTTCGCAGCGACATGACAGCAACATTGTTGAGCACACGCTCAGACAGTCCATGTTCGAGCGACTATTCACGACTCTGCAAGAACTAGAGCGGGCGGACGGCAACAAGCGAGTTATCACGCTGGACCGGCAGTTCCGTACCCACCCCACTCTCGGCCGTTTCATCAGTGAACAGTTCTATGAGCCATTTGGGGAGCTCCTGGAGAACGGCATCAACGACCCGGCACCGTTCGTGCACGGCCTAGCCAGGTACGGCAGCGCCCCCTGCGGATGGATCGATGTGCCGTTCGCAGCCGGACCAGAACAACGCACTGGGACCAGCATCAGTCGACCCGCTGAGGCGCAAGTCATTGTGGAAGAGCTCGATAATGTGCTGCGGCAGTCGGAAGAGTTGACGTTCGGTGTCATTACCTTCTACTCCGGGCAAGTCGACCAGATTTGGCAGCGAATGTCAGATATCGGCCTAGCAGTCAGGAACAACCAGAACCAGTGGGTGACCAATCCTGCCTCGCCTTGGCTCTACACGTCCAGAGGCCTTCCCAGATTGCGCATCGGCACGGTGGATGCTTTCCAAGGTAGGGAGTTCGACGTCGTCTACCTCTCGACGACGAGATCTAGCAGGCCCGGGTCGCGCACGTCGAACCCATTCGGCTTTCTGGTCTTGCCCAACCGTTTGAACGTCGCCATGAGCCGACAGAAGAGGCTCCTCATCGCAGTCGGGGATGCCGGTCTCATGACCTCTGACGAGGGTCGCAAGACGGTTCCCTCGCTGGCTGCATTCCATGACTTGACCGGAGGCGCCGATGGCTTCCGGCGATAGCAAGAGGCTTCCGGCGTATCTCTTGGGAGATTGGCCGAGGAAGTTCCGTCATGCGCTGGTCACCCCAGCAACCAGGTGGCGCGTGTTCATTGAGGACCAGCAGCAGGTTGAACACGATGTCATATTGAACACTGTCCTGCGCATTCGACAGGCCGGCGAGGGAGATGCATCCAGAATCGCGGACCTACTGCAACTCCCCGAGGACTTGATTCGCTACTTGCTCGTCACCGCCGACCAGGAGCGGTTGGATGCGGCGAACTCTGGTCAGAGCATCGTCGCAGTGCGGTCGACGGTGGGGTGGGTCTACCGAGACGCTGCCACTGGAGAGTTATGGCCCCAGCCCGGTGAGCAAGTCGAATCACTTGAGATTCGGTATTCGGGGTCTTTCAGAGGGCGATTTGACATCGGAACCGCTGGCCGCAGAACGTCGATCGATGCGCTCCTTCTCGACACACATGAGACGGGAGGCTTGCAGCCAACTGTGGTGGAACTGGCCCGCTTCAGTCGGTCCGATGAGGCGTTGAAGCGGACGGCTGTCATCAGTTCTGGCGAACCTTGCTTGGTCGTCAGCCCCGTCAGCAGGGACAAGAGCGGACTTGCCGTGCTCACGACGCAGGACTCGCCGCAGCTGAGCCTGGGGAGGCTACTGAATAGCGCAGTCGATCGGTACGAGTCAGTAGCCAAGTGGGCCAAGCAAGTGCCTCTCGGCGCGACCGAAGCGCAGAAGTCGTCACTTGCGCTCGCACTGGACGAACTAACTGACGTGCTCGGCCATCTCCGCATCGGCGAATTCCGAGCCGTGTCCTCCTCGCACCTCATGGGCCTCATTGAGCTGAGTTTAGGTCGGTGGGTTGACCACTACCGTTACCACTCTGGCCTGGCAGCAGCGGTCGAGCGGTTGACCGAGGAGGAGACCCGGGCAGTAGCGGAGCGCTTCGCCCTGAGCCCAAGCATCACACAACGATGGGCCGCGGCACCTCGGTCTGACTCCCGACGTAAGGTTCTGGAACTTCTGGTGACCCGTCTATACGCAGGAGATTCACGAATCCATGATATTTCTGTCGCCACTGCCCAATATGATTCCCTTCTCGGCAGTGGTTCTCCGTCCCAGGAGTTGGTTGAGCTGGCGCAACAGCTTGTGAACGCGGGGCAACTCCTGCTGGCTGGAGAAGGGGGCGGGCATGGCCAAGTCGAAAGCTAGGCAGAGCGCGAGCCCGCAGCGCCCAGCAGCGAACTCTGGGGAGGCCGACGCCCGCAAGGTCGACGACATCGAGCAGGGCCTTGCTACTCTCCCAGAGGTAACCGAGGATGTCGTCGACGAGGTGCCTCCCGTCGAACGTGAGACGGGCACGGTCACTGTAACCCGCTTGAAGAACCTCTTCGACCAAGTCAAGCAGCAAGGCGAGATCTACAAGCGAGCCCGCGAGAAGCTCTCCGAGAAGGCGGCGGATCTCAACGCCAAGGACTTGGAGGTCAATGAGCAGCAAGCCGCGCTCGACAAGCGCGAAACTGAGCTTGCCGCCGCTGAGAAGGACCTTGAAGCCAAGCGGATGGCTGCCAAGGCGGGGTTCGTTGACGAGCTGAGGGCGACCACCAAGGAAGTCTCAGACAAGATCGATGCGATGCTCATTGACGCCGCAATGTGGGGCGCCGAAGGCAAGGCGAAAGCGTTGGCGGCCACTGCGGCCGAACAAGAGCGTCTGGCTGCGGAGCGGGCACAACTCGATTCGGAGTGGGAGTCTCTCCGAAAGCGCCAGGCCGATGTCCGCGTCCTGGAAGCCGAGGTGTCTTCCACCATGGAGTTCTTGAAGGCGAGGGAAGCCTCGCTCGATTCGCTTGTACAGCGCAGAGTCGAAATCGAGATCACTACTATTCGCGATGAACTCGAAGACACCAAGGCCCAGCTGCAAGCGAAGCTAGAGCGTGTTGCAAGGAAGGACAGCGAGGTCCGTCAGCTTCGCAACGAACTGGCACGGTTTGGCGATGATCCGGATGGGCTGAAGCGGCGGATTGAAGAGTTGTCCGAAGAGTTGCGGATCAAGAAGGACGAACTGGCGCGCAGGCCTCCCGAGGATGAAGTGTCGGAGCTGCGCAGCAAGGCGCTTCGCGTGACAGACGCCGAGAATGAGGCCGCACACTGGCGAAGCCGGTACGACCAGATCGATTCCCAGCTCCGTCGCTACTTGGTCAATGTCGGAGAATTGGAGGTGCTGCGGGACGAGCGGGATGCTCTCGCCTCGCAGCGACAGACCCTCCGACAGGCCATAGCCCAACAGAAGAGCGACTGGGAGGAGCTTCAAGCCAAGGAGAGTTCTACGAAGGTATTCCCTGCCTGTTCGGACTACGATGAAGACCGTGCGCTTGCGCGCGAGATGGTTGGTCGCGACGTCGACACGTTGGCTGATCTGGTCGATGAGATTCGCAACCGGATGGCAACGAATCCAGCGACGAGCTTCTATTACTCCGAGACGGATGTTCGCCTGTTCCTTGCAGGCCTCGCTTCCAGCAGGCTTCATCTGCTTCAAGGGATCTCGGGCACCGGCAAGACAAGTTTGCCTCGCGAGTTCTTCAAGGCGCTAGCCGGCGACGACGCCGTTCAGATCGTCGAGGTCCAGGCAGGTTGGCGCGACAAGGACGACCTATTCGGCTACTACAATGCGTTCGAGAAACGCTTCGCAGAGAGCGAGTTCACCAAGTCCCTATACCGAGCTTTGTTGCCTGCGAACGCAGATCGGCCGATGGTCATCGTGTTGGACGAGATGAACCTTGCCCATCCTGAGCAGTACTTCAGTGTGATGCTCTCGCTACTTGAGAATTCAACGACAGGCCAAGGCTACCTCAACCTCCTTACTAGCGAGATTCCCCACTTACCCAAGATGTTTGAAGGGCCCCGGCTCCCATTGCCGAGAAACGTCTGGTTTGTGGGGACCGCCAACCACGACGAGACAACCGTTGCGTTCGCCGACAAGACGTACGACCGTGCACACGTCCAGGTACTGCCAGCTACCTACGCTCCGTTCCAGGCCCACCACCAGGGCCAAACAGATCCCGTTTCCTTCGATGCGCTCGACCAGGCGTTCACCACCGCAAAGCTTGAATATGCCAAGGAAGTTACCAAGGTGAAGGACTTCCTCAGGTCAAGCATGCGTGAGGAGTTCGAGAAGTTCGGCGTCGGCTGGGGTAACAGGCTCGAGCGTCAGATCGATCGGTTCGTGCCTGTGGTACTTGATGGTGGAGGCGATCTGACGGAGGCCGTCGACCACTTGGTTGCCACCAAACTGGTACGCAAGTTGGAAGACCGATTTGGCGTGCGCCCAGAGGACCTTGATGCCCTCGCCGAAACAATTGAACTCCACTGGGACCAGTTGGAGTCTTCCTCACGCCCAAGCAAGACACTGGAAGCTCTACGTAACGAGTCGAAGAAGCTGCGGGGTGGATTCGGGTCGTGAATTCTGAGCAGGACCGCGTCTCGGGGCTGCCGTCGCCGCGGCGAATCGAATGGTCTGGCCGATGGGTTTCAGGGTCGGTTCACCTGCTCGATCCAGCAACCGGCAGTCAGTCACGGGACTCGGTGACATCAGAAGATCTCGATGCCCTCAGTTCTCTGAGCCAAATGCTGTCTGAGGCAGTCAACTCGGGCTCCTGGGCAGAGCTACTTGGTTCCCCGCTACTTGCCGGCTATGACGAGGACACCATCGACCTGGAACAACGGGAGAAGCTCCTCGCCGAACGACTACCATCGATCGCACACATCACGGAACGATTCGTGACTCGGCTCGGGGAACGTTCGGAGCTTCTCCCGGTCTCGCGGGTCAAGCGTCCTGCCCGACGTTCACTCGAACGGCTTGCGGCGCACACCGAGGACTGGGCTGGCAGAACCCTCGCCGGTCCGGTGCCCAGGCGTGCGCTGGCAGTTACTCGTGAGGAAGATGCCAACCTCTACGAGAATCGTATGGTCACAGAGCTGGTTCACCCGATCCTGTCTTTCGCGCTGTTGGAGAGGATCCGAAAGCTCCGCAGACTCGTATCCGATCTCTCAGATCTGAGCCCCACCCAGCACGTAGGCACCTACCAGCGGACTGAACGGCTGTACTCGTTCTGGGGGGACGACGCAGCGAAGGCAG
Organism: Microtetraspora glauca; assembly: GCF_040656155.1. NCBI lineage: Bacteria > Bacillati > Actinomycetota > Actinomycetes > Streptosporangiales > Streptosporangiaceae > Microtetraspora > Microtetraspora glauca. Next base: position 14,703 of record NZ_JBFALK010000012.1, on the reverse strand, counting down.
CCGGGTCACATATCCACGCAGTGAAGACCCTTGAAGCGCTGGAGAAGCTCGCCGCTTGGGTCCAGGCGCTGCGAGGCAGCACCCTCTCCCTCCTCCTTAGGAGGAAGGTGACTGGTCAACGCAGTCTGAGACGAACGAACGTCATCAACAACGACCGCCACTACCGCGCCGCGGGCGACGTGTGGACCGCCTACGAGCGGCCCGAGATCGCATCGGAGACACCTGCCGCGAGGCAAGAACGGCTGGCGAACCGCCACAAAGCGTTCGATCACTACGTGCTTGGACTCGTAACTCGTGCTCTTAGCGACCTTGGCTACGCGCCACCATCAGGCACCCTGCCCGGGTTGGGCGAGGGTGTTGAACTGGAAGGCACCTGGGGGAATGCGAGGCTGACCCGAGGAGCCGATGGCGTTCTCACAGTCGGCTCCCAAGGCTCGACGACCCGGATAGTTCCCCTTCTTGACGCGGTTGGCCCTCAAGATGACCATGCAGCAATCGGTCAGAGGTGGAGGGACTTGCAAGATGCCGCTGACCGCCCGACGGTAGTCGTATTCCTTGCATCGGCTAGCGACGTTCGCAACAACCCCGACCAGGTAGTGGCCGGAGCGATGATCTCCGCCAAAGACGACTCTCCGGAGCCTGGGACCCTGCTGACCGGTGTGCCGGTTTCACCCCTAGAAACAACAAGTTTGGAGCGTGTCGCAAGAGGTATCGCCCTCGCCGTACGGATTCCGCCGCTGATGGCCTACCCTCCACCGCTCACCTTGGGCGAGCAGCCGATGCCTCTCCGGCTGGTAGACCACGTCGAATCCTCTGGTATCGGCGAGCCGAATCTTTCACCTCTGTTCCATCGAGTTGGCAACGAGTTGAGACTTAGGCGTCCACTTGTAACCTCCGAGCAGACGCGACTCGACGGTGTCGTGAGGGACTTTGCAGTAGCAGCTCGTGGAACCGGGTGGCAGAGGGACTACGGCGACCACATCTCCCAAATCCTCAAGTCGTTTGACCTTGCAGCGACATCGCTTCTACCTCTCCTGACCTGCCCCGTGTGCTCAGTGGCTTCGGAGGCACGCCGACTTCAGCGAGTGGGTGATGTGTTCGTGATCGAGTGCCACTCCTGCAGGGCTCGGTGGGGACATGAGCGTTGTGGTACTTGTAAGGCACGGATTCCCATCATTGAGCCTGAGCAGGAACTGCTAAACCCCGAGATCAGCGGGCCAGGGTGGGTGGAGCGCATCTTCGGACAGGATGCTCTGGCGTCGCCCTGCTGGGCACGTACTTCTGGCAATCGATACATCTGCCCGGAGTGCTGTGTTTGCCCATTGGCGACCGATCCACTTGGCTCTGCTTGCACGCGCTGCCACTGATTCCGCCTGAGCTGAGTTAGCCAGCAGGGTCACCGGGCACGGCAACCGCTACCTGGCCCGCACCCTCGGCGAAGCCGCGGTCGTGATCGGCCGCACCACACTTTCCTCGGCGAGCGTTACCGCAGGATCGTCCGGCGCAAGGGCAAGAAACGCGCCATCGTCGCGGTCGTCCGCTCCATCCTGGTCATCATTTGGCACCTGCTGTCTGATCCCGACGCGCACTTCATCGATCTCGGCGCCGACTTCTACGCCCGACGCACCAACCCCGACCGCAAGAAGCGCAACTACGTCCGCGAGCTCGAAGCCCTCGGCTACCACGTCATTCTCGAACCCGCCGCCTGACCATTGGGGCCTGCACGACCCCGCTGCGCATCACCACGTGAGGTTCGCTGCCGCGCGCCTGGCAAATGTCTGATTTTCGGATCAGGAGAGCAGTACTTGCGCCGATGGCTTATGCCTTATGACCAGGGCGGATACCCCAGAGAGATCTCATCTCCTGGCTGATCATCCCGCATTTGTCCCACGCCCCCGGCATCGGGCGAGATCGTGGCGTGCTGTTGAGCAATCGTCAAGACCTGTGGATGAAGCTCGTCGAGCGGCCCGAGGAATCACCAGCAATCGAGGACCGGTTGGTAGCCGCCTAAAAGATCTTGATTCACAGGTCTTGACGATTGCTCGTCAGCACGCTGGGCCGCCTGCTGACGCGGCTGGACGGCGACGCCCTCGACCGAGTAACCTACGCCTACCTGTCCCACCTGGTAGAAGACCCAACTGACCGCGCGGCCACGCCCGCCTCCGGCGCCCGGCGCCACCTGACTGGCATAGCCGCGGACGGCAAGACCCTGCGCGGAAGCCGTACCAGCGATGGTGCCGTCCACCTACTCGCCGCAACACGGTACGGGCCCTGATCCGCAGGGTGTGCTGCGGGAGACAACGCTTGAGGCCGCCTGACCGTCGCACGGCAAAGCTGGTGGTGAGTCAATGAAGAAGGCTCAGTAGGTGTTTCTTCTCCTCCTCTGGGATGTTCTTGTTTGATTTGATGGTGTTCCTGGCGATGCTGTGGATGTAGGACTTGTCGAGGTCAAGTGAGCCGAGGGTGTAGGTATCGGCTTCGGCGACCTTGGCGGTGACGACCGGCAGTCCTAGCTCCCGCAGTTCACGGACACGCCGCTCGGCGTGGACTGCGTCGGCCGCAATCACGCGCAGGTAGTCCGCAGGCACGGGCTCCCCAAGTCGTTCGGCTAGCAGGCTGAACAACTCCTGGTGCGTCCGGGAGTTGTAGGGGATCTTCCGCGCCCAGTCCGGGAGCACATGGGCGTACTCCCGATCCATCTCGTAGTCCAGCGTCTGGCGGACTGTTTGCCAGGCCGTGTCCTGCTTAGGGATGTTCGCCCGAAGCAGCGCCTGATAGGCGATTGCGGATACTCTTTTCGCTGCGAGATAGGCGTCGAGCAAGTCTTGGTGGGATGCGGACTCCCTGAGCTGGTCGATCAGGGTCGAGTAAGCATCAAGGAGCTCTGGCCGCAGGCGGGACCATTGCGCTTCTAAGATCGAGTCGCCGCTGGACATGAAGACTTCTACCTCCGCTTGGGCGCGCCTGGAACGTATTCCGGTGGATAGCGAAGGATATGCACATCTTCTCCCGCTTCCTCTACTGCTTTGAGATCTCCGAGCCACTCGCGGAGGAACTGCGCGCCGACCTTGTCCTCCTCATTGGCGTGCAGGAAGGTGACCTTGTTACCGAGGCGGATGCGTGCCGCGGTTTGGTCCCGCGGGCCATCCAGGGAGTTCTGCAGGTCAAGGCCGGCGGCGAAGCGCCGGATGTCAGATACGAAGTCCAGAACGATGACGCGGTCCTTGCCGGGGGCGAGTCGGAGGCCGCGGCCCAGTTGCTGAACGAAAATCCGGCGGCTGTGGGTGACTCTCTGGAACACGACGATGTTGACGTCAGGTACGTCGACTCCTTCGTTGAGCATATCGACCGCACACAGGACCCCGGTTTGGCCCTCCGCGAAGTCCCAGAGGGCCTTGTTGCGGGCGACCGGGTTCATAGCCCGGCCGCTGACCGATCGCGAGTAGATGGCCTGGGCGCGGGTGAACGCCAGGGCATTGATCCTGGACGCCATCTTCTCTGCGTGGTCGATCGTGCCGCAGAAAACGATGCCTCGCGGGTTTCGCTGCTCCTGCCATACCTCGGCGAGGCGCTCCACGACGGCGTCGTCCCACTCCTCGATGAATAGCTTCCGGTTGATGCCCTTGGGGCTGAACCGCTTGCCTTGGAGGTCTTGAAGCGCGTCCCAGTTGATGTTGTCGGTGTACATCCGATAGTCGACGTTAGCCAGGTAACCCTCGCGCAGGCCTCGGACCAGGTCGATGTTCACCACCGGGTGGTCGAACCACTGACCCAGTGCACTGCCGTCGGGGCGCCAGGGTGTCGCGGTCATCCCGACGAGGAACGCGCCCCCGTCTCCGGCGGACAGCTCGGCCAGCACGGTGTTATACGCCAGAGTGCCCAGGTGATGGCACTCGTCGACGACTACGAGGTCGAAGTGCTGAAGCTCCCGGCCCGAGTCCAAGCCAGAGGCGACGCTGTCCACACAGGCAAAGACGACGTCCAGGTCTTTGAGCGCGTCAAGGTCAGGCCGCTCATGGCCATTCCAGATTCCGGTGGATTGGGAAGCACGCAGCATCGGCCAGAAGGAGCGTTCCAGCTGGTAGACGAGCTCGTTGCGATGCGCGAGCACGAGTGCCTTGGCCTCGGGACGGGTGAGCGTGAATCGGCGGTAGAACTCCGCCGCCACGAACGTTTTGCCCAGGCCCGTCGCGAGCACTACCAGGGCGCTGCGCGATCCGCGGACGAACTCGCCCATGATCCGGTCAACGGCCTCGGCCTGATAGCTGCGCAGATCGTACTTCGCGGACATGCGCTGGGCGAGGGATTCGTCCTCAGCGAGTTCTGCCTGTTTGAATAGCTTCCGGCTATCCCATAGTTGCAGCTTGATGCCCTGGGCGATGAGCTGGCGCTGCTGCTGCAGCACCGCGTGTTCGAATCCGTTCCGGCTCACGATCACTGGTATGTCGGCCTCGTAGCGCTGGCACGCGGCGAGGGTCTCTGCAACGACCTCTGGGCCCACGGCACGGCGCCATCGCTTGACCTGGAAGAGCCACCGTTTCCCGGCCCTCGTAGCAATGACGTCCGCTCCGCCGTCTCCGGAGGTGCCGGCAAGGCGTACGTGCTCGAAATCCCGTGCCAGGACCAACCGCATCACCATCCGTTCGAATGCCTGCCAGCCGGTCCCGCTGAGCAGCAGGTCGCTTACGATCCGCTGAGACATCAGAGCTTGCTGTCCAGGAAGTCGGCGGCAGCGCGCGCCCGGATAACCAGAAGCGGTTCGGGCCGCTGGTAACGAAGGTAGGAGGCGCAGTCCTCCAAGCAACGCAGGTACTTAGTGGCAAGCTCCTCCTGGAGCCCGGCGGCCACCATGATGCCGAGATCATCATTGGGCCATGGGTCTCGCCAGACCTGCCCACTGAACCAGGACTGCGGGAACTTTCGGAAGAACGCCACCAACGCAGTCGCGTCGCAGTAACGAAGGTACTCCCCAGACTGCTTCATTCGGCTGAGCTCGCTAAGGTCGACCCCAGAGGAGATCATGCCCTCAGCGAGGGAACGCTGCTGCTTCTCGTCAAGGTCTGAGTAGAAGTCTTCGGCTTCGGGGGCCCCAGCGAGCCGGTCAGCAATCAGCCGGAAGAGCTGCTTAATCTCCTCACGTACACCTTCGGGGGTCTCGGCGACCAGATCGCCCCAGGCGCGGCGGAGCACTTCGGCCATGAGTACTCCTGGGGAGTGTCCTTTCTGCCCAGTTAGCGACGCGTATTGGTCGTAGAAATACTGGGCGGTCTCGGCGGCGACCAGGTCCTCAGGGCGCATGCTCAGTTCAGTGAAGGCCGAGTGCGCATGGTCAATGAACACCGAGATCTTGCCGATCTTCTTATGGCTGATTACCGGGATCGGCTCACGGCCGTACGCAGGGATGATCGGCCGCTGCATCATCCGGGAGACGACGTCCACCGGTGAACTGGTCGCGCCGTCCGCCAGGCTGATCGTTAGCCCGGTTACTGAGAGATCGCTCCACTCGGTCGAGGAGGCAAGGAGTTCCCCCTCACTCGCTGGGTGAACTGATCCGCGCACCAATCCGCAATTCAGGCACGCCTCATCCCTGGCCGCGTTCACCTTCGTACAGAACTCGCATGTCCACGGCGTGACCACCTCGGGGATCTGCGAGCTGCCACACACTCCGCAGCTGATGGCGGACTTGGCAAGTTGCTCCCCGCAGTCGGATTTCAGGCAGTTCTTGCTTAGCAGGACGTAGTTACAGCCCTCACAGATCTCCGTACGCGGAGCGTTCTGGAAGCCGCATTCGGGGCATTCAGGAAGCTCTTCAATCGGCTTGTCATTCGCGCTCTCGACGAGTTCCCACCACTTGGCATCGTCGTAGTAGCCGGGCTCCTTGCCACGGAATCGGGTGAGGTAGTCGCGCTCGATCTCGCGTGAGATTCGTTCGGCCTTTCCCTTCACGGGATTGTATTGGCCCATATACATGTGGGCCCGGCCAAAGTTGCGGACCTTTCGGTACCCCTGGAAGAGCATTGACACCGGGGAGGAGTTCGATTCGCCTGCGGCCCACTTGCTCGGCAGCAGAGACGCCCCCCGCAGAAACTCCATCGCGGTGTGCCATTCGTCACTGGTCCGCTGGAAGTCCTGCTTCGAGAAGTCAACCGGAATGTGGTCGAGATGGACCTCCCCGACGATCCGGCCGTACTGCTGGTCGATAGGGTATTCTTTCTCGGCCTTCTTGGTATTCTCGTCGATGTACTCGAAGAAGGCATACTTTTCCCCGATGCGGATCGCCCGGCCGTTTCGGATCAAGTCGATTCCGTACTCGTTCGGGTCGTCATACCGCTGGATTCCCACCCAGCCCCAGACCCTTTCCTTGATCTCTCGGGCCTCCATGCCGCCGCATCGGCCGCAGGGCTGACCATTCATCAGTGTGCCGTCCCGCGGACAACGGACCGACTTGGCTAGCTCCTGATCGAATGCGATGCGCGCGAAGATTCGACCATGCTCAGGCCGCTCGACGAAGCGACTTGCGTCCCAGACGCAGTGCTCGAATGCCGGGTAGGACTCCCCATTCACCGTAATTTTCGTACGGTGCCCGCCTTCGCCTCGAAGGATGGTTGCGTATCGGCGGGCAAGTTGCTCACGGATGACGTTCTTCCCCATAGAGGCAAGCTTGCGAATGAAGGCGTTGTTCGGATCGCCCTCCGGCCACCATCCGCGGATCTCGACGATCGTCCCGTGCTCGAGCCCGTGTGGCTTGTCGATGACCTCAGCCGGCACCTCGAAGGTACCTTGATCGATCAATTTGGGCAGGTCAAGCGTGACTTGGAGGGCATGGGAATCCTCGGCCCGGGCCGAGATAAGCTTTGTGACCCTCCCGAGCTTGCCAGTGGCGATGTTGAATCCCATGCCGAACAGGCCCAGGGTGTCGAACGCGTTCTTGGACGAATACCCAGCGCGCAGCGCGTTCGCGATCTGCTCCTCGGTGAGGCCAGGCCCAGAGTCCCGTACCCGGACGTAGCCGTCGCCTCGGTTTACCTCGGATGCCCCGGGCACCTCGAGAAAGACGTGCCGGAAAGAGGACGGCTTGCCCTGGATCTCAGCAGCGCGGAACGAGTCGATGGCGTTGTCGATCAGCTCGCATAGGGCATCGAGCGGCGTGATCGGGGTGCGTGTCAGTGCCAGCAGGACGTTGGGCGTGGGCTGGATATCCACGAGCTTGTGCGAGCTCACAGCTGCTCCTTGACCAATAACTGGGTCGCAATAGGAACAGCGTATGGTGAGCCCTGAAGAAAAGCAGCATAGTAACCAAACAGTAACTGGCGGCGTCTTGGGCAGCTGTGCGTTCTCGGAGAACGGGAGAGGGGGTGCCTGTTTAGGGTTGCCGTACGCGAAGCGTAGCTCCCGGGGAGCTCAGCGTGAGGGCTCCGAAAGCTGCTGCTTTTGCATCCGATAAGGGTGCCGTTTTCAGAGTGACTGTGATATGTGCGCGAAGCGCTCTAGCTGATCTTGCTTTTAAGCTGTTGGAACTGCTCGTGGCGCGCATGGCTTTCCTGGCCGAGGAACGCCTTAAATTCACCAAGCTTGTATGCTGCAGGAGCTTTCCCGTTGCGGATCTCAATGTGGAAGTCGCGCCCGAGAAGGCTGATTCGGCGTTCTAGCTCGTGTGGCTCCAGGGCCAGTTTGGTGGTCCGCGCAATCTGGGCAGCTGTCATGAAGCCACCGTTGGTCTGGAGTGCGCGATAGATGGGGTCGTGCTCTGTGTCAAGGTCCTGTTCGCGTGGCTCTCCCTCGTGGCTTAGGGCAGCCGCGATAGCCTTTCCTAGAGCCTTGGCAACCGGCGGAGGGAACGCGTTACCGATCTGCCGGTACTTCGTGGTCTTCCGCCCGAAGAACTCCCAGGAGAACTCCTTGTCGTCCCAACCCTGTAGACGGGCGACCATTTCGCAGGTGAGTTTTGGCCCTATTTCATACTTGGCATCCTGATCGGGAATGTCGTCGTCGTTAGCAAGCCCAAGGGCGTCGACCCCCATTTCCTTCCAAGCACGCTTGGCGCGGGAAGGGCCGAGGTCGGCACCGCCGTGCTTCTTGGAACCACCGACGATGGTAGGAGCGATCTTGTCCGCCTTCTCAGTCCAGGCGCCCACGTCCTTCCATCCGCGCTTGCCAAGCAAATCCTTGAGCGTGTCGCCAACAGTGGGGGCAGGTCCGGTTGGCTCAGGCCAGTGGAAGTATGCGAAATCCTCGGGCGCCATTGCGATAAGGACGAATCGGGGGCGGAGTTGGGGGACGCCGTAGTCGGAGGCGTGAAGGAGCCGCCATTCGGCTGCGTAGCCGAACGAGCGGAGTTGGTCTAGCACGTGCTGGCGGTAGCCAGCGAACCTTGGCATGCTCAGCCCACGCACATTTTCCAGGAGGAGCGCTCGCGGCCGAACTGTCTTCACCTGGGTAACCGCCCATGCGAACAGGTCTCGCTCGTCGGTCGCGCCCAGCTGCTTGCCTGCAACAGTGAAGGGCGGGCAGGGTACGCCGCCGGCCAGGAGATCGATTCCTCTGAAGTCTTCCGGATGCCAATTCTGCGGATCAGCAACGTCTCCGGGAACCACCCAGTTGCCGTTAGCGGCTAGATCGGGGTCAGAGACCGTGACCCGTCCCGCCCTGGCGTTCATGCGCAGGGTTTCGCAGGCGTTGGGGTCTAGTTCGAATGCTAGACGGTGGACGAAGCCGGCTCGGTGCAGCCCGAGGGCCTGCCCCCCTGCGCCGGCGCAGATCTCGACGACTTCAAGAGCCATGGGGTGCACTCCTCGTGGGATCCGCGTTCAAATGGGATGCGCTGCCGGTCGTATCCTCCTCTTGAGGAGCGGGGGATACGGGAGAATTCGGAGGGCCATGCCTAGAGATCAAGCTCGCAAGCAGGCCCATGCGCGAGGGCTTTATCCAGCCCCGCTCAACGAAGGCCGTTCGCGGAACATGCAGGCGAACCGGCGAGCGGACACCAAGCCTGAGGTGGCGTTGCGTAGTGCGCTGCACCGGTTGGGCTACCGCTACCGCAAGGATCTGCGACTCGATCTTGAAGGCGTGAGGGTTCGCCCGGATATCGTCTTCAACGCCCGCAAGGTTGCGGTCTTCGTCGATGGCTGCTTCTGGCACGTCTGCCCTGAACATGGGCGCCAGCCAACCATAAACGAGTGGTACTGGACGCCGAAGCTGCGCCGGAACATGGAACGTGACCAGGCTGTCAACGCCGCTCTGGAAGGCGCGGGCTGGCGGGTCGTCCGGCTCTGGGAGCATGAGTTGCTGCCAGCGGCCGTGGAGGCAGTTGTGGCTGCGCTGGTCTCCCGTTCCGAACATGCGCGCGATACTAGCGAACCCGGCTGACGTAAATCTCACGTCGCAGGGAAGTGCCGGTCGAGCCAAGCCTGTAAGGCTTCGATGTCCCCGTATCCGTGGCGCCGGAGGACGTCGGCGATGTCGCGCCCGCAGATCATGATGATCGGGTGTGCGTCGGTGCGCACCTCCTCATACACCTGCTTATTGAAGAACGACGTCGTGACGAACACCCCGAACTGCCGGTGCCGGATCCGTGAGATCAGGCGTGCAACATCTTTGACGCCTACAGAGTTGTCGGCCGCATAGCACTTGGCCTCAAGCGCGAACTCCACTGCGACTCGGTCGCCATCCGGCCCGAGCATGTACTCTCCGATGGCATCACGGCCGCCGTCGCGGCTACGCGGCGTAACATCGCATTTGCCTGTGGCAGGGGCGATCATCCGCCAGATCTCCACTGCGCATGCCTCAAAGTCGTGGGGTCGGCTCGAGAAGTGCTGGTGGATTGCCGCGACAATGCTCTTGCCGGCCGCGTCCGGCCGCTGCTCGGCAGTGCTGCGGATGGTCGTCGTGGCGGGAGCAAGCAGTGGGAGGTAGGTACGTGCTTCAACCCACTCTCGCCATGCAAGTGGGCAGTTCGCTCCCAGAGGGTCGCCTGCGATCAAGTCTTGGATCCAAGCACGGGTGATCTTGGGGACATCCAGGACGGTAAAGCGGGAACGATAGTTCTGGAACCGCACACCTCGAGTGGAGCGCCAGATGGCCTGGAGTTCATCGTCGGGGGTTAGAGCTGCACCGCCAGGAGCCAACAGGCCGCGGAACCGGACATTGCGGCCGGTCGGTGCAGATCTTTCAAACAGGAGAAACGGTGGCACCTTGGCCCGCGTAGAACCGTGGCTCCACTCGAAGGCGTCGCGGAGCAGCACGTTCCCGCGGCGTGGGGTCTCGTGCAGTTCTCTGCCTGGTCGACGATTGTCGCCGTAGTAGGTGAACAAGCCGTTCTGAGGATCCAGCTCGTCCGGCCAGTCCGGCTCTACCCCTGTGGTGAAGAGCACAGCGAAGCGTACGTCCCTCTTCGCGGGGGAGCCGTGGAAGCGGAAGCCGCCTTGGTTGCCTACTCCAGGAAGGAGGCGGGTGAGGGGATCGTCGGCCATGGTTCCTGCAGTGCCGCCTGCATAGACGGCGTCCAGCACGAGGTCGGCTGTCGCTAGATCGGCAAACGGCACGGCCTGATCTTTTGCCTCCACGATGGGAGGTTACCTAATATGTCCAAATTTGCGAAAATGGTCCGGGGGCCCTTGTTCACATCTGGACGTTGTCAGGCAGGAACTCGCCGGTCCAATCGTGTTGGCATCGATACCTCGTCGGTGAGTTCGTCGTCTACCAGCGGAAACCCAACCTCGAGAGTTAGAGTCCGCCGATGTCAGGAAGAAGCGGCACCTGCTCGATCGGATCTCCAGCGGTTGCCACAACCCATTGCTCACCATCGAGTTCCAGGTAAGGAGCCTCCGCATGGTGTGCACGTCGGCGGGCAAGGTGTGCACTCACGAACTCGCCAGGACCAGGTGATGGGAGGCCGAGAGCTGCGGCGGCTTGGGCGTGATTCCTGTACTGGCCAAAAATGACGATCCCCTCAGAGCGGAGAGCGCTACGCGCGCCGCCGTTGCCACGGACGCGCTTCATGTAGTCCTCCTGCATAGCTACGGTGGCCACCACGTTCCTGCTGATTGGGCGTCCCTGGGCTCGCCGGAACAGCTCGTTGATCCGCTTCTGACCGCTCGTGGGACGGAAGATCGCGTCGATGTCCTTGTCCGCGAGGCGCAAAAGGACGTTCTCCTGGAGTGGGGCGTCCTTGAACAGCCAGCGGATCGCTGTACGGCCGTGCTTGCTCAAGGTTCGTTTAGCGTCCCGATTTCGGCCGGGGTTCAGGTTTTCCTGATCTGCCCGCACCAGTCCCGCGCTCCAACGACCGGCATGGTCGTTTGCCCACAGGCCGAGGAGAATCTCGCCCGCGGCCTCCGGTGGGATCATCCAGTCAGCTAGGTCTTGGGAGTACTTGCAGTCGACTTCGCTACCGGCGATTGAGTAGTCGAGCACCTCGCCGTCGGCGAAGCCGAACTCGCGCTGCAGGTTGATCTCGATCAGCGTGCCGCAGTGGGTCTTCTCTGTCTTGTGCAGCTGCTCCCAGCGGAAGCGGCCGGTGTGCTGCCCATCAAGGAGCATGTCGAAGGTACGCCGTATGGCTGCGGCCATCCTTGCGCCGTCGGGGTTCATGCCTAGCAGATGAGCAAAGACCGCCTCCAGCTTCGAATCAGGCGCAGTCATGCCGGGTAATGGGTCGCTGATCACGCGGTGAATTTAGCTTACTTTCGTCACAAATAGCTGTACCTTGCGCTGAAGCAAGCGGCATACGAGGCCAGAGGCTTCGTCACGTAGCGTCTTCAAGGTAGATGGGGCCATTCGCACGCAGCGCTTTCACAGCAGCTCGGGTACGTCGCCAGACGTAGGGGCGTAGCAGATGAGGCGCCCGGTGCCCGTTGTGGAATCCGAACCCGGCCAGCTCATCCTCTGCGAGGGAGACCTTCGCGCTCTCCTCGCCGGAGAGGATTCCGCCGTCGAAGATGAACATCAGGGAGTCGTCCCAGGGGCCGTGGGGGGAGACCCAGTCGACGACGAGTAGGCGGCCGATCTCCAGGTCGAGCCCGAGTTCTTCCTTGATCTCGCGTCGGGCAGCAGCTGCAGGGGATTCGTTTGCCTCGGCCATGCCTCCGGGCAGGTCCCAGTCCGGCTTGTACTTCGGATCGACGAGGAGAATCCGCCCCTGCTCGTCCCGGATCAGGACGTCGGCACCGACGCGCTTGCGGGCTTGCTTGGCGTTGCCTTCAGCCAAGTAGGCGTTCCAGGCGACCGGATCGCGCTCATAGAGCGGGGCTTCGGGGTCCACGTTCAGAACCTCTCCATTGGTACAGCCAGCGCCGCTCCTCCAAGGCCGTGCTCAATGCCGTGAGGGACTCGGCGACGATCTCCTCTTCACGGTACGCCTCAAGCAGTCCACGGAGATCGGCCAATTGGCGAGTAACGACCAGCGAGCTCAGGGACCGAGTGTCCTCGAGTACGCCCCGCGCCAGGTGGCACGCTTCCCCGACATGGCTTTCGGCCAGCAGCACCTTCGCGAGGAGCAATTGCCCCAGCGCTCTGCTGCGCGTCCGTTTTCCCGGCCTCAGGGCCACGGCGCGGTCGGCCTGTCGGCGAGCCTCGTGCATCTGCCCAAGCGCGAGCATGGAGCGCGCCGCATCGAGTGCCAGCGAGCCTTCATCGAAAGGGCCGACCCAGGGCGACGGCGTACTCGTCGGCTCGTCATCCAGAACGCGTTCCGCCTGCAGCAGGAGGCTCGCGGATTCCGCCGAGTCGCCCAAAGAGGCGAAGCTTCGTGCGGCCATGGTCAGCAGGCGCGCTTCCATGGCGGGAGCCGAGATGCGCGTGGCGGTCAGCATCTCCGTGCCACGGCGCGCCAGCCGTACGGCATCGGCCGCGCGTCCGCGGTGCTGCGAGAGGTGGCTCATGCTGCCGAGGATGTGTGCTTCGAGCTGCCGGTCACCTCCGATGCTCGCAAGGTCGAGCGCTCGGCAGAAGTGCCGGTCCGCGGTGGTGTCCTGGCCGGCGTCGTGCGCCATCCATCCGGCCATCTCGGTGAGCGCGGCGGCGGGGACGAACACCGACGGTCCGTCGGAGCCTCCGAACAGGCGCGGCGCGACGTCTCGTTCCAGATAGCCGACCACTGTGGCGTAGAGGTGACCGCCTCCGACCTGCCGGTCGGCTCCTCTGAAGGCGGTCATCGCGCTCAAATCGCGAGGGTCGGCGGGCGCCGGAACTCCGCCGTTCACGGTAGATGGATTCGCTGGGCTGGAGGGCGTCTCTGCTGTCGAGCGAGCGAAGAGGGTCTCCTCTCCCAGCCCGAATGCTCGGCAGAACAGCAGCCGGTACCGCTCGCTCAGCGTGCTGATCTGTCCCGACTCCCAGCGGCGGATGGACCGTACGAGCGCCTCGTGGTCGGGGAGATCGCGCCCGCTGTCGCCTGCGGCGGCGCGCAGGCGGCGCGCTGTTGTGTGGACGTCCCACAATCGGGCCTTGCGCTCGGCACGAATTCGCTTCGCCCACTGGGGTGAATCGGTCATATCGGCCTCCGCACTCGCTCGAACACGGTGCGTGTCCGCTGGTGCTCCTCATTGTCACCCTCCCTGGGCCGGTACGCAGGCCCTCTACTGGGACTGACCCGATTTCCGGCAATGCGAGGGCACCGACATGGACGAGACGAATGCAAGAGAAGCCGTCCGGCTTCTCGCGGCTCGCCTGACCTCCTGGACCGTCTGTTACGGCCGGCACACCGGCCACTTCTGGGCCTTGCCCAGGACGCGGGATTTCGCCGCCGCGCCGCACATCGAGTCGCGCACACCCGATCAGCTTGAGCGCCAGGCGTGGGAAATCGAGCGTCATTTCAGGGCCAGGCCGGTACGGATCCGTCGTGACAGGCCGGCCTCGCGCTCGGGGAGCGTTCGTACGACGGAGGCGTCCCGATGAGAGACGAAGTGATCGAGGACCTCCGGCGGGAGCTGAAACCCGTCGAGATCCCCACGGAGGACAGGGGTGCCTTCCGGTTGAACTCCGGTAACCCGATGCTCAGCCTCGCTCCCGGGCTCGTCGTCTGGACGGGGCTCTTGCATGTGTATCGCTGGGCCGGGCAGGAGCAGCGCTGGCACCTTCATCCGCCGAACGATCCCGTCGGTGCCGCCCGCTTGATCGCTCTGCTGTACCGGGAACGCATGCGGGACTTCGACAAGGAGATGCACGCCTGGCCCCTCTTAATTTCTTTCGATGAATTGGACATCGGCGACGCGGCGGTGCTTCTGACTCGCGGTGCCGTATGCCCGAAGACTCCGGCGAGCCCGGCGGTCGTTCTCTGGCCGATCCGTAAGTCCCGCGCGCAGGCGGGACGGAGTTCGCCGGACCGCGCGGCAGGAGGGGGAAACTCCTGCCGCGCAATTTTTATCTGGCCGATTACTCGCATATGTCATGACATAAATGAGCGAATATGGGCGATAGGCTGCCTGTTTACCTGTGTCGATTACATTCGGCTACTGGATTTCGTCATCGCGGCGCATTACCGTGATTCCTCCGCGCGGTTACCCCTTCTTGGGCTGCGAGGACATTTCATGCGACGGCGAAATGCTCTTTTTTTGGGCTCCTATTGTCAGGAGCGATTTTTGCCGTTCCCGCATGTCAGTCCACTGAGCCTCCCGGACTATGCGACCAAGAAGGCCCGCGTTGAGCACCTGTATGCCATCGCCGACGGCGAGGTCGTCCCCGACCCGGGCGAACCAACGGTGATCT